>NZ_JALKAT010000031.1:0-46764 GCF_023015685.1 Isoptericola sp. S6320L | reverse complement strand
GGGGGGGGGGGGGGGGTCATGGAGATGTTGCCGACGTGGATGCTGCCGGGAGGCCTCATCGTGCTCCCGCTGCTCGTGGTCGCCCTGGTGGGGTTCGTCTGGTTCATGGTCCTGCTGTGGCGGGTCCGGAACCGTCCCGGCCTCGCCGGTGCGACGTAGCGGAGGGTCGTGCTTCAGCACCTGAAGCATGACCCTCCACGACGTCGCCGGCACGGACGTGCCGATCAGAGCGGCGTGACCGTCCCGGAGAAGTGCTTCTGCCGACGCCGACCGTTCCAGCCGACGTACTCGAACTCGTCCTCCTCCTGGGTGACCGCGAGGTCCACCGTCCCGGGCAGGAGCACCGGCTTGGCGAACTCCACCGTCCACCGGTAGGCGTCGCCGCGCTGGTGCCCGACGTCGGCCAGCGCCCGGGCGGCGGTGTACATACCGTGGGCGATCGCCCGCGGGAACCCGAAGGCCTTCGCCGACAGGGCTGACAGGTGGATGGGGTTGCGGTCGCCGGACACGGCGCCGTAGGCGCGGCCCGTGCCGGGGCCGAGCGCCCAGCGCCCTGTCGGCAGCGGCAGGTGCCACTCCGCGCGGGGCTCGTCGTCGGCCGCCGGGGCGTCCGGCAGGGAGAAGCCCTTGGCGAGGTACGTCGACACCCCGCGCCACACGGGCCGCTCGGCCGGGTCGCCGCCGTCGCGCCGGATCTCCCCGACGAGGTCCACCTGGACACCTCGCCGGTGCGGGCGCAGGTTCTCCGCCCAGGCCCGCACCTCGAGGGCGTCCCCGAGCCGGACGGGGCCGCGCAGCTCCACGGCGTTGTGCAGGTGCACCATGCCGAGCAGGGGCAGCGGGAAGTCGCCGCGCACCATGACCGCCGTGGCCAGCGGGAACGCCAGCACGTGCAGGTAGCCGGCGGGCAGGACGTCGCCGACGGGTTCGTGCAGCAACCGCTGGTACTCGTGCAGGTGCCGACCGAGACCGGCGGTCGACACGCCCGCGACGCGGTACGCGACGTCGGGCAGCGTGAGCGGGCCGCCGTCGTGGTCCGTGTCCGACGGCGACCGCCCGGCCCCGATGACGGGCAGCCCGGGCAGGGCGCGGCCGGCGGCGATCCGGCCCGACGCCGCAGCGCCCCGCGCGTAGAGCCCGCCGAGCCCCGGGAGGCTCGGCTGGGTCTCGACGCGGAGCGCCGTGCCGTCGCCGGTCCGCAGGGGTTCGGCCGTCACTGGCCCACCATGTGCTGGCCGCACACCCGCAGGACCTGGCCGTTGACGCCGGCGGCCGCGGGGGAGGCGAGGAACGCGATGGCCTCGGCGACGTCGACGGGCTTGCCGCCCTGGGCGAGGGTCGGCAGCCGGCGGGCCACCTCGCGGGTGGCGAACGGGATCGAGGACGTCATGTCCGTCTCGATGAAGCCGGGTGCGACGGCGTTGGCCGTCCCGCCCTGCGCGGCGAGCAGGGGAGCGGTCGCCCGCGTGTGCCCGATGACGCCCGCCTTGGAGAACGCGTAGTTCGACTGCCCCTTGTTGCCGGCGATGCCCGAGGTGGACGCGAGGGAGACGATGTGCAGCCCTTCCAGCCCGGCAGCCAGGAGGGACTCGTTGATCCGCAGCTGCGCGGCCAGGTTGACGGCGACGACCGACTCCCACTGGCCCGGCTTCATGTTGGCCAGCAGCTTGTCGCGCAGGATCCCGGCGTTGTGCACCACGATGTCGAGCGCGCCGTGGCGCTCGCGGGCGTGGGCGAGGATGCGCTCGCCCGCGTCGTCGGCGGTGACGTCGAGCTGCAGCGCGGTGCCGCCCACGTCGTTGGCGGTGCGGCTGAGGCCCTCGCCCGCGGCGGGGACGTCCACGCAGACCACGGTGGCGCCGTCGCGGGCGAGCGTCTTCGCGATGGCCGCCCCGATGCCGCGGGCGGCCCCCGTGACCACGGCGACCTTGCCCGCCAGCGGGCGGTCGGTGGTGAGGTCGGTCCCGACGGGGCCGGCGGGGCCGACGCGCAGGAGCTGGCCGTCGACGTACGCGCTCTTGGCCGACAGGAAGAACCGCACGGTGGCGAGCGTCGACGGGGCGTCGACGGCCGTGCCGTCGGTGAGCACCACGCCGTTGCCCGTGGATCCGCCGCGCAGCTCCTTGGCGAGCGAGCGCAGGAACCCGTCCACACCGTTCCGCGTGGCGGCCAGGGCGGGCGAGTCGCCGTCGACCGGGGCGCGCGAGACCGTGAGGACGCGGCCGTTCGGCGCGAGGCTGCGCAGCACGGAGCCGACGGCGAGGACCGGCTCGGCGAGGTCGGTGGGGTGGGCCGCCTCGGTGACCACGAGGAGCACGGCTCCCCAGCGGACGTCGTCCGTGGGCTGGCGGCGCACGTCGACGTCCCAGGCGAGGAGCGCCTGGGCGAGCGCGTCGGCGTCGGCCTTCGAGGCGCCGTCGGCCACCACCAGCACGGGCCCGACGGTGAGCGGGTCGCCGGCGCGGTAGCGGCGCAGGATGGCGGGGCGGGGCAGGCCGAGCTTCTTGGCGAGCGTCTTGGTGAACCCGGAGTTGACGGCCTGGGTGTAGCGGTCGGTCATCGGTTTCCTTCCCGGGTCAGACGGACTCGACGACGGCGGTGGCCCCGAGGCCGCCGGCGGCGCAGACGGAGATGAGGGCGCGGGCGGGCCTGCCCGTCTCGGCGGCGCGCTGCGCGACGAGCTTGGCGGCGGTGGCGACGATCCGTCCACCGGTGGCGGCGAAGGGGTGCCCGGCGGCCAGCGACGACCCGTTGACGTTGATCTTGGCGCGGTCCACGGTGCCGAACGCGCCGGCGAGACCGAGCTCGTTCTTGCCGTAGTCGACGTCCTCCCACGCGGCGAGCGTGGTCAGCACCGTCGAGGCGAACGCCTCGTGGATCTCGAAGAAGTCGATGTCGTCGAGGGTGAGCCCGTTGCGGGCGAGGAGCCGGGGCACGGCGTGCACCGGGGCCATGAGCAGGCCCTCGTGACCGTGCACGAAGTCCACGGCGGCGGTCTCGGCGTCGACGAACCGGGCGAGGACCGGCAGGTCGTGGGACTCGGCCCACTCGCGGGAGCCGAGGAGCACGGTGGAGGCGCCGTCGGTGAGCGGCGTGGAGTTGCCGGCGGTCATCGTCGGCGGTGTCTCGAGCGACCTGCCGAACACGGGCTTGAGGCTCGCGAGCTTCTCGATCGAGGTGTCCGCGCGGAGGTTGTCGTCGCGGGTCAGCCCGCGGAACGGGGTGACGAGGTCGTCGAAGAACCCGGCGTCCCACGCGGCGGCGAGGTGCTGGTGGCTGGCGAGCGCGATCTCGTCCTGCGCCTCGCGGGCGATGCCCCAGCGGGCGGTGGTGATCGCCTGGTGCTCGCCCATGGACAGCCCGGTGCGGGGCTCGTCCGTGGCGGGCGTCAGCGGCTTGAGGTCACCGGGACGGAGCGCGGCGAGCGCCTTGGCGCGGGCCTGCCAGGTCTTGGCGTGCTGGGCCTCGAGCAGCGCGCGGCGCAGGCCCTCGCTGACGGCGATCGGCGCGTCGGAGACGGTGTCGCTGCCGCCGGCGACGCCGGACTCGATCTGGCCGAGGCGGATCTTGTTGGCGACGTTGATGGTCGCCTCGAGGCCGGTCGCGCAGGCCTGCTGGAGGTCGAAGGCCGGTGTGGCGGGGGACAGGGACGAACCGAGCACCGACTCGCGGACCAGGTTGAAGTCGCGGGAGTGCTTGAGCACGGCCCCGCCGACGACCTCGCCGAGCCGTTCGCCCTGGAGGCCGAACCGGGCGACGAGTCCTTCGAGGGCGGCGGTGAACATCTCCTGGTTGGACGCGTCCGCGTACTTCTTCCCGGCGCGCGAGAAGGGGATGCGGTTGCCGCCGACGACGACGGCGTCACGGACGGTCTGCGGCTGGGCGGCTGCGCCACCGGCCGCGGGGGCGCTGGTCTTCTGGCGAGTAGCCACTGCGGTGCTTCCTTACACTCCGACGGGTACAGGTGGTACTCACAGTACCTGATACTCTGAGTTTCGTGAGACGAGTCGTGAGGGGTGACCGATGACGGTCGCAGCACAGGGGACGCAGTCCCGCCCGAGGCCTGACGGCCGGTCGACCCGCTGGGACGATCATCGTGCCCAGCGGCGGACCTCGCTCGTGCGCGACGCCCGTCGGGCCATCCACGAGCTCGGCCCCGGCGCCTCCATGGACGAGATCGCGACCGCCGCCGGCACCTCCAAGTCGATCTTCTACCGGTACTTCGACGACAAGGCCGGGCTGCGGCTCGCCGTCGCCGAATCCGTCGTGGCGGGCATGCACCGGCGGCTCGCCGAGGCCGCCCACGAGGCGCCGACGCCGCACGCCGCCCTGCGGGCGATGGTGCGCGTCTACCTGCAGACCATCGAGGGCTCGCCCCACGTGTACTGGTTCGTCACCCGCACCGCCATCGGCGGCAACGTGCCCGACGACGGCGGGTCCGGCCGGGTGGAGGCGCTCGGCGCCTACCTGGACTCGGTCATCACGCTGGTCGCCGAGCCGGCCGCGCAGGCCGCCGGTGTCCCGGAGCCGACGGCGGCCGCCTGGGCGGCCGGTGCGGTCGGCTTCGTGCGAGGCACCGGCGAGTGGTGGCTCGGCCACACGCTCGCCGCAGGACTCACGCGCGAGGAGCTCACGGACCAGATCACCACCTGGCTGTGGAACGGACCCGTCGGGGTGCTGCACCACGGCGCCACCGGCCGGTCCGCGGAACCCACGGACACATCCACCACCGAGAAGCAGGAGCCCTGATGACGACGACGTCCGACCGCCCCGCGGCCGACCACGCCAGCACCGCCTCCGCGAGCCGCCCCTCGGCGAGCGACGCGGAGGCCCGGATCGATGTCGACGGCCTGACCCGGCTGCTGCTGGGCCGCTGGCCCGCCGAGCGTCGCGCGGCCCGAGACCGCTCCGCCGACCCGCGGTTCCACAAGGACGAGACGCTGACGCCGGCCGAGCACCGCGAGCGCACCCTCGAGCAGATGCGCGAGATGGTCGCCGACGACGACAAGATCACCTGGCTGGCGTTCCCCGAGCGCATGGGCGGCCGGGACCAGCCCGGCGCGAACCTCGCCTGCTTCTCCGAGCTGGTCGCGGCCGACCCGTCGCTGCAGATCAAGGCCGGCGTGCAGTGGGGCCTGTTCGGTGCGGCGATCCTGCACCTGGGCACGCCCGAGCAGCAGGACCGCCTGCTTCCCGGCGCGATGGACCTGACCGTCCCGGGCGCCTTCGCCATGACCGAGACGGGGCACGGCTCCGACGTCGCCTCCATCGGCACCACGGCGACGTACGACCCGGAGACCGAGGAGTTCGTGCTCGACACCCCGTTCCGCGGCGCGTGGAAGGACTACCTCGGCAACGCGGCCCAGCACGCCACCGCCGCCACGGTGTTCGCCCAGCTCATCACGAACGGTGTGGACCACGGCGTGCACTGCTTCTACGTGCCGATCCGCGAGACGAACGCCGACGGCAGCGCCGGTGCGTTCCTCCCGGGCGTCGGTGGCGAGGACGACGGCCTCAAGGGCGGGCTCCGCGGCATCGACAACGGGCGCCTGCACTTCAGCGGCGTGCGCGTCCCGCGCACCGACCTGCTGGCCCGCTACGGTTCCGTGGCCCCGGACGGTACCTACTCGTCGCCGATCGACAGCCCCGGGCGTCGCTTCTTCACCATGCTGGGGTCGCTCGTGCAGGGCCGCGTCTCGCTCGACGGCTCGGCCGTCAACGCGGCCAAGATCGGGCTCGCCATCGCCGTGAAGTACGGCGCCGAGCGGCGGCAGTTCGCCGGCCCCGGCGTCGACGAGATGGTGGTCCTGGACTACGCGACGCACCGCCGCCGCCTGTTCCCGCGGATCGCGGAGGCGTACGCCGGGCACTTCGCGAACGAACGCCTCCTCGACCTGTTCGACGACGTCTTCTCCGGCGAGCACGACACCCCGGAGAACCGTGAGGACCTGGAGACGACGGCGGCGGCCCTGAAGTCGACGTCGACGGCGTTCGCGCTCGACACGCTGCAGGAGTGCCGCGAGGCGTGCGGCGGCGCCGGGTTCCTCACCGAGAACCGCATCACGTCGCTGCGTGCCGACCTCGACGTGTACGCCACGTTCGAGGGCGACAACACCGTGCTCGCGCAGCTCGTCGCCAAGCGGCTGGTCGGCGACTACGGGCGCGAGCTCAAGGGCGCCACGAAGACGCCGGCGGGCATGGCCCGGTTCGTCGTCGAGCGGGCCACGGACGCCGCGCTGCACCGGACCGGCCTGCGCCGGGTGACGCAGGCGATCGCCGACGTCGGTGACCCGCGCCGGGCGGCCGGGCACCTGCGCGACGCCGAGACCCAGCGCGAGCTGCTCGCCGACCGGGTGGCGACGATGGTCGAGGACGTGGCCCTGGCGCTGCGGCCCGCGCAGAAGGCCGCTCCTGCCGAGGCGGCGCGGATCCTGGACCAGAACCAGGTGGCGCTCGTCGAGGCGGCGAAGGCGCACGCCGACCTGCTGCGCTGGGAGGCGTTCACCGACGCCCTGCCCTCGATCGAGGACGCCCACACGCGTCGCGTGATGACGTGGGTGCGGGACGTCTTCGGGCTCACCGTCATCGAGCGCAACCTCACCTGGTACCTGCTGCACGGCCGGCTCTCCGACCAGCGCGCCCGCACGGTGACCGCGTACGTCGACCGGCTGCTGCTGCGCCTGCGCCCGCACGCCGTGGACCTGGTCGACGGCTGGGGGTTCGGCCAGGAGCACCTGCGCGCGAAGATCGCCTCGGGGGCGGAGGCCGAGCGGCAGGCCGAGGCCCGTGCGTACTACGCGGCCCGGCGCGCGAGCGGCGAGGCGCCGGTGAGCGAGAAGTCCCTGAAGAAGAAGCGCTGAACCACCGGCGGAGCGGCCCGTCGCGGGCTGCTCCGCCCGCCCTCAGGCGGCGACCGGGGCGGGTCGCCCGACGACGGTGCCAGCCGGCTCGCGCTCGGGCGCTGCGGGGTAGGCGAGCGGGTCGTCCGCAACCACCGCGTCCTCGCCGGCCGTCGTCTCCTCGGGCTCGGCGGCGGTCTCCCGCAGGGGCAGCCCCAGCGTGACCGTGGCCGGCCGTGCCGGGGTGCGCGGGGGCGGTGTCAGCATCGCGACAGCGAGGGTCCCGACGGCTCCCGCGGTGATCGCCAGCAGCGCCAGCACCGTCCATCCGAACGCGATCGCCGAGCCGAGGAGCAAGCCGTCGCCGACGGCGACGGCGCTCCCCACGAGCAGCACCCGTCTCATGACCTACCTCCACGGTCCGCCTCATCCGTGCCACTCCAGGACACGACAGATGAGCCCCCGCCGCATCCGCAGGGGCGCTCCAGCAGGTCACAACTCGGTACCGACCGCGACCGAACCTCTCGGCCACCTCAGGACGGTGTGAAGATCGGGCCCTTCAGGAGTGGGCGTGGCGCCCGGCGAGGCTGTGCCCCAGCAGCAGCGGCGACGGCTCCGGTCGGGCCTGGCGGTGCACCTCGCCGGCGAGCCGCAGAGCCAGCTCGAACCGGACCGGCACGACGGAGTCGGCGCTGAACCGGCCGCCGAGGCGGGGGTGCGGCATGAACGTCAGCACCTCGTCGTGCTGCGGGATCACGCCGTGCCGTGCCGCCTCGATGACGAGGTCCTCGAGCAGGATGTCGGTGCGACCGTCGGGGGACTCGAGCTCCGCCGTGAGCTCGACGGCGGTCGGCCAGCGCAGCTCCAGCGTGCCCTCCACCGTGTCCAGGAACCACCACCCCTCGAGCGACTCGAGGAACACGTCCCCGAAGAGGGAGGCGAAGCGCGGCGTCTTGCCGTGGATGCCGAGCCACGTCCAGGACGCCAGCCCGTAACGGAAGGCACCGGGGGTGAATGGTCGGAGGAGTTCCACGAGCGCATCAAAGCACGGTGTCGGACCGAGGCAAACCCCGGCCGCCGCTGAACAAGATGTGACCGGCTTCACGGGGACGGGTCACGTGGTCCAAGGGTTGTTCAAGTCCAGGCCGGGAGGGAACCCGCGCCGGGCGCGGCGCGTTGTCCCGGGCATGACCACGCTCCACCTCTCCACCGAGCCACGGCCTGGCACCGGGCCGGACGGCGCCGCGCCGCACGGCGTCGACCTGGGTTCCGTCGCGCTCAGCGCCGGCGCCACGCTCGCCTGGTACGCGGTGCCCGACGTCGTCCGCCCCCGCTGGGCCCGCGTGCTCGTCAAGACGACCGTGCTCGTGGCCGGCGTCGGGCTCGCCCTCGCCGTGACGCGCGAGGGTGCGGAGGCGCGCGCCGCCGTCCGCGAGGTCCGCGACCTGCGCGACCGGCTGCGTGCCGTCGCCGACGCCCCCGGGGGCGAGGGTCCGGGTGCCGACGACGGTCACGATCAGGATCTCGACCTCGACCTCGACCTCGACCTCGATCCGTCGGGCGTCCCCGACGACGACCCGGCGGAGGGGACCACCGGACCCGGCCGGGCCGTCGTCGCCGGTGTCGCCGTCACGGCCGGACTGGCGCTCGCCGGGAGCCTCGCCGTCCTGGGGGAGCGGTGGGCCTACCGCGTCGGCGAGCGCCTGCGCGCACGCGGGGTCCGGGCCCCGCACACGAGGGTCGGCCTCGTCCTCGGCGCCGCCGCAGCAGGACTCGCGGCGGTCGAGGGGCCGTTCAGCGCAGAGCGATCCAGATGAGCAGCTGCGTGACCAGGAACCCGGTGACGATGTTGAGCCACAGGAACCGGCTCCAGCCGGCGTGCGCCTGCTCGCAGTCGGCATCGGCCAGGTTCCGGAACGGCGCGATGCTCACCACGTACGGCACGGCGAGCAGTGCCGCGAGCATCCCCGGCCAGCCGGTGGCGATGAGGACCAGCCCGCCCACCACGTAGCAGGCCATGGCGGCGCGGACGGTCCGGGCCGCCCCGAGCCAGGTGGCGACCGAGCCGATGCCGACGGCACGGTCCGCCTCGACGTCCTGGACCGCGCCGAAGGCCTGCGACGCCATGCCCCAGCAGAAGAAGCCGATCAGCGCCGCCAGCACCGGTCCGGTGAACGCACCGTCCGCCAGGGCGATCCCGAAGACCGCCGGGCTGACGAAGTGGGTGCTCGAGGTGGCCGAGTCCAGCACCGGGCGCTCCTTGAAGCGCAGGCGCGGTGCCGAGTAGGCGACCACGGCGAACACGCTGACGGCGAGCACCGCCGTCGACGTCGGGTCGCCCACCGCGACGAGGTAGACGAGGAACGGCACGTTGGTCGCCACCGCCGCCCACACCGTGACCCGGTGCCAGCGGCGCGAGAGCACGACCCCCTCGATGCCGCCCTTGCGGGGGTTGCGCAGGTCGGACTCGTAGTCCCAGACGTCGTTGAGCCCGTACATCAGCAGGTTGTAGGGCACCAGGAAGTAGAGGGCGCCGAGGACGAGCTCGGTGACACCGGTGCCCGCGATGCCGCCCGCCATGACGAAGGCGGCGGCGAACGGGTAGGCGGTGTTGATCCAGCTCACCGGGCGCGACGACCCGACGATCTGGCGCAGCGCGGTCGAGGTCCGGTGCTGGGTGGCGGCGGTCACGGGGTGCTCTCCTTCGGTGCGGCCAGTGCCCACAGTCCGGGCAGCAGGAGCGCGGCGACGACCGGCCAGGCCAGGTCCTCGACGGGTGCCAGCCAGATCACCGGGCCCAGCAGCTCGTCCTCACCGTAGCGGAAGAGGTCGGCGGCGATCATGAGGCTGTCGAAGACGATGGTCAGGACGATCAGGACGGCGGCGGTCAGCGCGACGGTGGCCCACCACCGCGCACCCAGCCCGCGCACCACCGCGGCGACGACGGCGACCGCCAAGGCCCCGGCCGTGACCAGGACGGCGAGCAGCGCGTAGGTCATCGGGTCCCCCCTCGTGCGCGGCGGGCGCGCGCGGCGGCCCACCGCGCCGTCAGCCCGTGCAGCACCAGTGTGACGTAGCAGAGGAACAGGATGAAGAACAGCTCCTCGAGCGGGAGGTGCGGGGCGAGCTCGATCCCGGTCATGGCGCCGCCGCCGCGTTCGTAGTAGTCGGCGCCGATCGCCACGACGTCCCAGGCGAGGAACACGGCGGTGCCCGTCAGCAGGACGGCGGCACCGCGCACCGGGTGCGCCGAGAACAGCAGCAGCCGGGCGCGGTGGTCGATCAGGGCCATGCACCCCAGCGCGCCCAGCAGCAGCCCGAGGTAGACGAAGTCGGTCCAGCTCACGGCACCTCCGCCGCGCGTGTGGCGTCGGGACGGGGCCGGGAGAGGGGCAGGGGACCGCTGCTCGTGTCGCCGCGCAGCCGCTTGAGCACCAGCTCGGCGCTGATGAGGCACATGGGCAGCCCGATGCCGGGGACGGTGGAACCGCCCGCGTAGAGCAGGCCGCCGACGTGGCGCGAACGGTTGCCGGCACGGAACATGGCGCTCTGGCGCAGGGTGTGCGCCGGGCCGAGCATCCCGCCGGACCACGAGGACAGGTCGGTGGCGAAGTCCCCGGGCCCGACGGTGCGGCGCACCGTGATGCGGTCGCGCAGGTCCGGCACGTCCGCCCATGCGGCCACCCGGTCGATCGCTGCGTCGGCCACCTGCTCGACCGTCGCGTCCCCGGCACCGTCGATCCCGCCGCGGCCGATGGCGGGGTCGGCCGGGACGGGTACGAGCACGAACAGGTTCTCGTCGCCGGCCGGCGCGACGGTCGGGTCGGTGCGCGACGGGGCGCACACGTACAGCGACGCCGGGTCGGGCACGCGCCCCGCGGCGATGTCACCGAAGTTCCGGTGCCAGTCGGCGGTGAAGAACAGCGAGTGGTGGGCCAGCTCGGGGAGCCGACCGCGGACCCCCAGCATCGCCAGGACGCCGCCCGGCCCCGGGTCGCGCCGGTCCCACCAGCGTTGCGGGAACGTCTGCAGGGAGGCCGGCAGCAGCTCGGTCTCGACGTGGTGCAGGTCGGCGGCCCCGACGACGACCTCCGCGCCGACCTGGTGCGACGTGCCCTCCGGGTCCGTCCATCGCACCCCCGTGACGTGGGCGCGGGCGCGGCGCGGGCCCGGTGCCGTGCCCGGGCCGGACGCCGTCGTGATCTCCGTGACGCGGGCGCCGGTGGTCACGCGGGCGCCGGCCCGCTCGGCCAGGCGTGCGACCGCGGCGACGAGCGCGTGGAAGCCGCCCTGGGGATAACGCACGCCTCCGTCCAGGTCGAGCGCGCTCATCAAGTGGTACATGCTGGGCGCGCGGTCCGGCGAGGAGCCGAGGAACACAGCCGGGTATCCGAGCACCTGACGCAGCCGGACGTCGTCGAAGGAACCGGCGACGAACGACTCGAGCGAGCGGCCCAGGAGCGTCCCGAGGCGGGGCAGGCGGGTCAGCACCTCCCGCGTCGCGAGGCCCCGCCACGACGCGAAGGTCGTGTACAGGAAGTGCCGCACCGCCATGTCGTAGGTGTCGTGCGCCGAGTCGAGGTAGCGCTCCAGCCGAGCCCCGGCACCCGGTTCGACGGCCTCGAAGGCGGCCACGTTGCGCGCCCGGACCCGGTCGACGTCCAGCGGGCCGGCGTGCCCCTCGAAGAACACCCGGTAGGCCGGGTCGAGCGCGTGCAGGTCCAGCTCCGCCTCCGCGGAGGAGCCCATGAGCCGGAACCAGTGGTCGAACACCTCGGGCATCAGGTACCAGGAGGGGCCGGTGTCGAACCGGAAGCCGTCCGCCTCCCAGGAGCCGGCACGCCCGCCGACGGCGTCGTGCCGCTCGAGGACCTCGACGTCGTGCCCCTCGCGCGCCAGCAGGCCGGCGGTCGCCAGGCCGGCGATCCCGCCGCCGACCACGACGACCCTCACCGGACCGCCTCCCGGGCGAGGGCGCGGGCGACCAGTCGTGCCTTGACGGGGTCCGGCACGCGCACCCGATCGTGACGCAGGGCGGCGGCCGGGGTGTCGCGCAGCCGCCGTGCCAGCTCGGCGAAGAGGTCGTGCGCGAGCTGCACGGCCACCCGGCTGGACCGGGGCAGGTCCCGGATCGCTCGCTGGGCGACGGCCAGGTCCGCCTCGATGTCGTCCAGCAGCCGGTCCTTCGTGGCGTCGTCGAACGCCGCCGGGTCGAGTCCGGGGAAGTAGCGACGCCCGCGGGCGTCGACGTCGTCGGCGAGGTCCCGCAGGAAGTTGACCTTCTGGAAGGCGGCACCGAGGCGCGCGGCACCTGCCGCCCGGCGCGCGTAGGCGCCGTCCGCCCCGTCGACGAAGATGCGCAGGCACATCAGCCCGACCACCTCCGCCGAGCCGTGCACGTAGCGCGCGAAGCTCTCGGCGTCGTGCTCGGTGACCGACAGGTCGGTGCGCATCGACGCGAAGAACGGGTCGACGAGGTCGGCGCCGATCCCGAACTGGCGTGCGGTCCGGACGAACCCGTGCACCACCAGGTGGTGGCTGTAGCCGCGCTTCGTGGCGGAGGACACCTCCTCCTCGAGCCCGGTGAGCAGCTCGTCGCGCTCCGCGACGGTGAGGTCGGCGGCCACGTCGTCGACGATCTCGTCCGCCACCCGCACCAGCGCGTAGACGGCTCGCACGTGGTCGCGAACCGAGGGGCCGAGGAGGCGGCAGGCCCAGCCGAACGACGTCGAGTAGGTGTCGACGACGGCGGCGGCGGTCCGCCGGGCGGCGCGGTCGAAGTCGGTGAGGGGCGGGACGGGGGCGGTCATGCGGCGGCCACCAGGGTCGCGGCAGGAGCCGGGCCCGACGCTCGCACCGCCGTCTCGCGCTCCGCCGTCGTCAGCACGTCGTTCAGCATGTCGCACGACGCCGGTGCCGACCACTCGGCGGTCTCGGCGGTGGTGCCGCCGGCCGGTGGGTGCCGACGCGCCAGGACGCCGCTCCCGCCGGTGTCCGGCTGTCGTCGAGCCACGCTGGGCCTCCTTCTAGAACCTCAGTCTGCTGAGTAAGTATCTTGCTAGGCGAGATACTAACCACAATGAGGCTACGATGTCGCCGTGACCCAGGCAAGCAGCGGATCGTCGCCGTACTGGTACGACACCGCGGACGCCGAGGCGCGCGGACTTCTCGACGCCGTGCGCGGATTCCGCCGTGCCGACGAGTCCATGCGTCAGCGCGCCAGCCGCGACATGGACATGAACGTGATCGACCTGCGGGCCCTGCGCTACGTGATCGAGAGCGAGCAGAGCGGCACCCCCGTGACCCCGCGCATGCTGACCGCGCAGCTCGACATCTCCACCGCCGCCACCACCAAGCTCGTCGACCGGCTCTGCCGCTCCGGCCACCTGGAGCGCCAGCCGCACCCCACCGACCGCCGCTCCGTCGTGGTCCGGGCGACGGGCGGCGCGCACCACGAGGTCCGGGAACGCCTGGGGAGCATGCACTCGCGCATGCTCGAGATCGCGCGAGCCGTCCCGGCGTCCGCGCGCCCCGCGGTCCGCGACTTCCTGGAGGCGATGGCCGCCGAGCTCGCACGCGAGCACGACGACGCCGCGACGCACGTGGTCACCGACGCCCCGGAGGGCCGGGCCGCCGGCGCTCCGGGGACCGCTCCCGCGCCGGTAGACTGACCCTGCGCCGCCCCGCCCCGCGTCGAGCCCGCTCGTGGCACGCCGTCGGGACCAGGGGTCGCGCGCGACCTGGCCCGGACCGACGCCGGATTCCGTGGGCGTGCGGCGACCGTCCCGTGCCCACGGAGATCACCCGGTCCGGCGCCCCGTGCGACCCGAGGGATGTTGATGACCGCCGCTGCCGACCGTGCCGCCACCGTGCCGCCCCCGCGCCCGACGCTCGACACCGTGGAGAACGCCGCCGCGAACCCTGATGAGCCCCAGCCGTACGGCGAGCTCGGGCTCAAGGCCGACGAGTACCAGCGGATCCGTGACATCCTCGGGCGGCGCCCCACGGCCGCCGAGCTTGCGATGTACTCGGTGATGTGGTCCGAGCACTGCTCGTACAAGTCGTCGAAGAACCACCTGCGCAAGTTCGGCGACCGGGTCACGCCCGAGATGACCGAGCACCTGCTGGTGGGCATCGGGGAGAACGCCGGCGTCGTCGACATCGGTGACGGCTGGGCCGTGACCTTCAAGGTCGAGTCGCACAACCACCCGAGCTACGTCGAGCCCTACCAGGGCGCCGCGACCGGCGTGGGCGGCATCGTGCGCGACATCATCTCGATGGGCGCGCGCCCCGTGGCCGTGATGGACCAGCTGCGGTTCGGCGCGGTGGACCACCCCGACACCGCCCGCGTCGTGCACGGCGTCGTCTCCGGCGTCGGCGGCTACGGCAACTCCCTCGGCCTGCCGAACATCGGCGGCGAGCTCGTCTTCGACTCCTCGTACCAGGGCAACCCGCTCGTCAACGCGCTCTGCCTGGGTGTGCTGCGGCACGAGGACATCCACCTCGCCAACGCCTCCGGCACCGGCAACAAGGTCATCCTGTTCGGTGCCCGCACGGGCGGCGACGGCATCGGCGGCGCCTCCATCCTCGCCTCGGAGACCTTCGAGGACGGCGTGCCCGCCAAGCGCCCGTCGGTGCAGGTGGGCGACCCCTTCATGGAGAAGGTGCTCATCGAGTGCTGCCTCGAGCTCTACGCGGCGAAGGTCGTCGAGGGCATCCAGGACCTCGGCGCGGCCGGCATCTCCTGCGCCACGTCCGAGCTCGCCTCCAACGGCGACGGCGGCATGCACGTGGACCTCGACGACGTCCTGCTGCGCGACCCGTCCCTGAACGCCGGCGAGATCCTCATGTCGGAGTCGCAGGAACGGATGATGGCCGTCGTCACCCCGGAGAAGCTCGACGCCTTCCTGGCGATCACCGACAAGTGGGACGTCGAGACGTCCGTGATCGGCGAGGTCAACGGTTCCGGCCGCCTCACCATCGACCACCACGGCCAGCGCATCGTCGACGTCGACCCGCGGACGGTCGCGCACGAGGGACCGGTCTACGACCGCCCGTACGCCCGCCCGGTCTGGCAGGACGAGCTGCAGAAGGCGTCCGTCGTCGGCCTCGGGCTCACCCGCCCGGAGTCCGCCGACGACCTGCGGGCCACCGCGCTGCGCCTGCTCGCCTCGCCGAACCTCGCCTCGCCCGCCTGGGTGACCGACCAGTACGACCGCTACGTCCAGGGCAACACCGCGCTCTCGCAGCCCGACGACGGCGGCGTGGTGCGGGTGGACGAGTCGACCGGTCTGGGCGTGGCCCTGGCCACCGACGCGAACGGCCGCTACGGCAAGCTGGACCCCCGGGCCGGCGCCCAGCTCGCGCTGGCGGAGGCCTACCGCAACGTGGCGACGACGGGGGCGACGCCGCTCGCCGTCACCGACTGCCTCAACTTCGGCTCGCCGGAGCACCCCGACTCCATGTGGCAGCTCGTCGAGGCCATCGAGGGGCTGGCCGACGCCTGCCAGGAGCTCGGCGTGCCCGTCACCGGCGGCAACGTCTCGCTCTACAACGGCTCGGGTGAGCCCGGCCAGATCGACTCGTCGATCCACCCGACGCCCGTGGTCGGCGTGCTCGGGGTCATCGAGGACGTCCGCACCGCGTTGCCCTCGGGCTGGCGCGCCGCGGGCCTGTCGGTGCTGCTGCTGGGCGCCACGGCCGACGAGCTCGACGGGTCGGCGTGGGCCGACGTCGAGCACCGCCACCTGGGCGGCCTGCCCCCGCGCGTCGACCTCGCGGCCGAGCGGGCCCTGGCCGGCGTGCTCGTGGAGGCGCGTCGCTCCGGGGCGGCGACGGCGGCGCACGACCTGTCCGAGGGCGGGCTCGTGCAGGCGCTGCTCGAGGCGTCGCTGCGCTACGGCGTGGGTGTGACGGCCACGGTGGACGCGGTCACGGCGCGGGACGCCGTGACGCCCTTCAGCGCGCTGTTCAGCGAGTCGACCGCCCGGGCGCTGGTCGCCGTCGCGCCGGAGCGCGAGGCAGAGCTCGTGGCAGCGGCCGAGGCGGCGGGCGTGCCTGTCGCGCGGCTCGGCGAGACCGGCGGCGACGCGGTGACGGTGTCGTTCGGCGACGAGTCCTTCGCGATCGCGCTGGACGAGGCGCGCGAGGCCCACGAGGGCACGCTGCCCCGCATCTTCGGCTGACACGACGACGGCGCGGCCCCTCGGGTGAGGGGCCGCGCCGTCGTGCGTGCGGCGTGCTCAGGCCTCGGTGTTCTCCGAGGAGATCATCCAGGCCTGCTTCTCCAGGTCGGCGATGATCTCGTGGAGGAGGTCGGCCGAGGTCGGGTCCTCGGCGTCGACCTCGTCGTGCACCTCGCGGGCGACCTCGACGGTCTGCGCCACGCGCTCGACGATCGTGTCGACGGTGTCGCCGACGGACACCAGCCCGGCCGGGTAGGGCGAGAGGTCGGTCTGGGTGGCGACGGTCTCGGTGCGGCCGTCCGGCACGGCCTGCAGCGCCCGCAGGCGCTCGGCGACGGTGTCGCTGTGCTCGCGGGCGACGTCGACGAGCTCGTCGAGCTGCAGGTGGAGGTCGCGGAACCCGCGCCCGGTCACGTTCCAGTGGGCCTGCTTGCCCTGGACGTGCAGGTCGACGAGGGCCACGAGGACCCGCTGCAGGTGTGCGTGGAGCTTCTCCGACGCCTCGGCGCGGTGCGTGCTGCGATGGATCGACGGTGCGGACATGGTGTTCCTCGCTCTCTCGGGGATCGCCCGGTGGCGGTCACCGTGCTTGCTTCGCGGTGCTTCCCGTTCTCTTGAACGATTCCAGGCTAGGAGCATTCCCGCAGGTGCGCCAGCAAGGACAGGCGTGCCTTCGGGAGCCCGGGCAGGCCAGGCACACCTTCGCCAGTGCCGATCTCCGGCGGTAGGATGTGGCACAGGTCACCGTGCTGGGACCGGGAGGCTGTTCGATGACGTGGCCGCTGGCGTACCTGGTGTCGGTCGTGCTCGTGCTGACGATCATGGCCGTCGTCACCTGGCTGCGCTCGGCACCCCACCGGGCGGCGGTGGCACGGCGGCGACGGCGCCGCGCCGGGCCCGACCCCCTTGTCACGCTGGCGATCCAGATCCGCCTCGGCGAGCTGTCGCACGAGCTGCGCAAGGTCACCGAGGATCCCGACGTCTACGCCCGTGCCCACCACTGGAGAGCCGCGCAGGACGCGTACGACGCGATGCTGCGGGACGCGTGCCGCGCGGCCGGTCTGGCCGTCGTCGACCACCCCCTGCGCGCCGACGAGCGCGTCACCGAGGACGAGCGGCTGCGGGAGGAGCTGGAGCTCAGCGCCCGTGGCTGGTCCTGGTGACGAACGTGGACGGGCCCGGCCGAGGAAGAGATCTCGGCCGGGCCCGTCCTCGTCCTCGGGTCAGAACGAGTCGATCGCCGTGTTGAGGGTCCGCGACGGGCGCATGACCGCAGCGGCCTTGTCGCCGTCCGGGTAGTAGTACCCGCCGACGTCGACCGGGTTGCCCTGGGCCGCGAGCAGCTCGTCGACGATCGTCGCCTCCTGCTCCGCCAGCGTGGCGGCGAGCGGGGCGAACGCCGCGGCCAGCTCGGCGTCCTCGGTCTGCGCGGCGAGCTCCTGCGCCCAGTACAGGGCGAGGTAGAAGTGCGAGCCGCGGTTGTCGATGCCGCCCACGCGACGTGTCGGGGACTTGTCCTGGTCGAGGAACGTGCCGGTGGCGCGGTCGAGCGTGTCCGCGAGGACCTGGGCGCTCGCGTTGCCGGCCACGCGGGCCAGGTGCTCGAACGACGCCGACAGCGCGAAGAACTCACCGAGCGAGTCCCAGCGCAGGTAGTTCTCGGCCAGCAGCTGCTGGACGTGCTTCGGCGCCGAGCCGCCCGCACCGGTCTCGAAGAGCCCGCCGCCGTTCATCAGCGGGACGATCGACAGCATCTTGGCCGACGTGCCGACCTCGAGGATCGGGAAGAGGTCGGTGTTGTAGTCGCGCAGCACGTTGCCCGTCACGGAGATCGTGTCCAGGCCCGCACGGATCCGGTCCAGGGAGTAGCGCGTCGCCTCGGCCGGAGCCATGACGAGGATCTCCAGGCCCTCGAGGTCGTCGTGCTCCCCGAGGTACTTCTCCACCTTGGCGATGAGCTGGGCGTCGTGCGCACGGTTCGCGTCGAGCCAGAAGACGGCCGGGTCGCCGGTCTCCCGGGCACGGCGGACGGCGAGGGCCACCCAGTCGCGGATCGGCGCGTCCTTGGTCTGGCAGGCGCGCCAGACGTCACCGGCGGCGACGTCGTGCGAGAAGAGCACCTCGCCGGCGGCGTTCACGACCTCCACGGTGCCGTCGGCGGGGATCTCGAACGTCTTGTCGTGCGACCCGTACTCCTCGGCCTTCTTGGCCATGAGGCCGACGTTCGGCACGGAGCCCATGGTGGCCGGGTCGAGGGCGCCCTTGGCACGGCAGTCGTCGATGACGGCCTGGTAGACCCCGGCATAGGAGGAGTCCGGGATGACCGCGAGCGTGTCGTGCTCGGCGCCGTCCGGCCCCCACATGTGGCCGCCGATGCGGATCATCGCGGGCATCGAGGCGTCGATGATCACGTCCGAGGGCACGTGGAGGTTGGTGATGCCCTTGTCCGAGTTCACCATCGCGAGCGCCGGGCCCTCCTCGAGGCCCTTCGCCACGGCGGCCTTGATGGCCTCGCCGTCGGGCAGCGCGTCCACCCCGGACAGGATGCCGCCGAGACCGTCGCGGGACGAGAGACCGGCGGCCTTGAGCTGCGCGCCGTACTGCTCGAAGACCTCGGGCAGGAACGCCTCGACGATGTGGCCGAAGATGATCGGGTCGGAGACCTTCATCATGGTGGCCTTCAGGTGCGCGGAGAACAGCACGCCCTCGGACTTCGCGCGCTGGATCTGCTCGGCGAGGAAGCGGTGCAGCGCGGCGACGGACAGGAACGTCCCGTCGACGACCTCGCCCTCCTCGACGGCCAGGTCGTCCTTGAGCACCTGGGTGCCCTCGGCGGTGCGCAGGCGGATCGTCAGGGTGTCGGCGGCGGGCATCGTCACCGACTTCTCGTTCGAGAAGAAGTCGTCCGCGCCCATCGTGGCGACGTTGGTCCGCGACTCGGGGGACCACTCGCCCATGCTGTGCGGGTGCGCCTTGGCGTAGTTCTTCACGGCCGCCGGGGCGCGCCGGTCGGAGTTGCCCTCACGCAGGACCGGGTTCACGGCGGAGCCCTTGACCTTGTCGTAGCGGGCGCGGGCCTCGCGCTCGGCGTCCGTGGACGGGTCCTCCGGGTAGTCCGGGATCGCGTAGCCCTGGCCCTGCAGCTCGACGATCGCCGCCTTGAGCTGCGGCACCGACGCCGAGATGTTCGGCAGCTTGATGATGTTCGCCTCGGGCGTGGTGGCCAGCTCGCCGAGCTCGCCGAGGGCGTCGCCGACGCGCTGGGACTCGGTCAGGTGGTCCGGGAACTGCGCGAGGATGCGCCCCGCGAGGGAGATGTCCCGCGTGTCGACCTCGACGCCGGCCTTGGCCGCGTACGCCTGGACGATCGGGAGGAACGAGTACGTCGCCAGCAGCGGCGCCTCGTCGGTGTACGTGTAGTAGATCCGGGCGGCGGCTGACTGCGGCTGGGTCGTCATGCGGAGATGCTCCTGAGGACGTCGAGATTGCTTGATATCAAGATACTTTGCTCCGAGCGGCCGTGTCGAAACAGCGTCTCGCTCCGCGCGCGGCGGCGCACGGGCAGAACTACGGTCGTGGCGTGCCCACCCGTGACCTGCGACTCGCGCCCGTCAGCCCCGACGACGTCGTGTCCGCGCTCGCCGCGCTGCGTGCCGAGATCGGCGTGCCCGCCATGTACCCCACCGACGCCCGGGCGGAGGCGGAGCGTGCGGCGCGCGGGGACCTGAAGGACTTCCGCCAGGACCGCCGGGACATCGACTTCGTGACGATCGACCCGCCGGGCTCGCTGGACCTCGACCAGGCGGTCCACGTCGCGTCCTCCGGCCACGGGTACATCGTGCGCTACGCCATCGCCGACGTCGCGGCGTTCGTGTCCCCCGGGGGCGCCCTGGACGCCGAGGTGCACCGCCGCGGCCTGACGTTCTACGGCCCGGACTCGCGCACGCCGCTGCACCCGGCCGTCCTGTCGGAGGGCGCGGCGAGCCTCCTGCCCGACGAGGACCGGCCGGCCGTCCTGTGGACCATCGCCGTCGACTCCTCCGGCGAGATCTCGAGCACCACCGTCACCCGCGCCGTCGTGCGGTCGCGGGCACGGCTCACCTACGGCGAGGCGCAGACCGCGCTCGACGCCGGGTCCGCGCCGGAGTCCCTGACGCTCCTGGCCGACGTCGGACGGCTGCGGCACGCGCGGGAGCAGGACCGCGGCGGGGTCTCGCTGGCGGTGCCCGAGCAGGAGGTGGTGCGGCGGGCGGACGGCGCCTACGACCTGGAGCTGCGCCGGACGCTGCCGATCGAGGAGTGGAACGCCCAGATCTCGTTGCTGACCGGCATCGCGGCGGCTCGGCTCATGCGCGAGGCGGGCGTGGGCATCCTCCGCACGCTGCCACCGGCCGAAGCGGGCGACGTCGCCCGGTTGCGGCGCACGGCAGCCGCCCTCGGCATCGACTGGCCCGAGCAGACCACCTACGCCGAGCTGCTGCCGCGCCTCGAGTCGCGGCGGTCGTCCCACGCCGCCTTCCTCAACGAGGCCACGACCCTCTTCCGCGGTGCGGGCTACCTCGCGTTCGGGGTGCCGGGGCCCGACGGCGGCCCGCGGGTCCCGCTCCCGGCGGACGCCCGGCACGCCGCCATCGGGGCGGAGTACGCCCACGTCACGGCCCCGCTGCGGCGGCTGGTCGACCGGTACGGCACCGAGATCTGCCTCGCGCAGTCCGCCGGACGGGACGCGCCCGAGTGGGCGCTGGCCGCGCTGCCGACCCTGCCGGTCACCATGCAGACCGCCGCGCGCCGCGCGAACACCTTCGAGCGGGCGTGCATCGACATCGTCGAGGCGGTGCTGCTGGGCTCGCGCGTCGGCCGGCAGTTCGACGGGGTGGTCGTCGACACCGACGGCGGCGCCGTGGACGACCACGGCCGGTCCCGGCGGCCGCGAGGGCAGGTCATGCTCCGCGACCCGGCGGTGCGCGCCGCCGTCGTCGGGACGGACGGCGTGGAACTGCCGCTGGGGGAGCGCGTGCGCGTGACGCTGGCGGAGGCCTCCGTGGCCGAGCGGCGCGTGCTCTTCACCCTGCCGTGAACCCCGCCCGGTAGAGGTCGCGCAGGAGGCACATCTCCGCGCCGGCACCGACATAGCCTGTCCCCATGCCTGCACGACGACGGACGGACCCGGCGACAGGCCGGGCGGCGGTGGCCGAGTGGCTCACCGGGACGGCGGACCGCCGGAGCACGACGACGGCGGTCCGGTTCACCCTCGAGGAGCTGGCCGACGTCGCGCCCGGCAACGCCGTCGAGGTGCGGGTGCCGCCGGCCGGCGCCGTCCAGGCCGTCGAGGGGCCGCGGCACACGCGAGGCACCCCGCCGAACGTCGTGGAGACCGACGTGCAGACCTGGTTGGCGCTCGCGACCGGTCGCGAGACGTGGGCCGAGGCCGTCGCGTCGGGGCGCGTGCACGCGTCCGGGGAGCGGGCCGACCTCGCGGCGCTGCTCCCGCTGCAGGCAGCCCGCCAGCGCTGAGCGGACGACCTGCCGCCGGGTGGTGCGGGTCCCGGGCTCCTGTGCCTACGGTGTTCCCGGGGGAGCGACGCCGGTGCCGGGCGGGCCGGACGTCGTGAGGGTGCCGGCCGCCCGCCGCGGAAGGAGCACTGAGGATGAGCATCTCCTCGTACCCGGAGGAGTTCGCACGCCGGGCTGCCACCGTCCTGGGCCTGGACATCGAGGCGAGCGTGATCGTGCGCGACCACCAGCTGTCGTTGCGCGCCGGGAGCAGCTCCCCGGCCTCTGCCCGGTGCGACCAGGCCGAGACGGCAGCGAACGCCGGCCCGTGCGTCGACGCGATGGACAAACGGTCCGTCCGCGTCGTGCCGAACATCGCGGACTCGACCGGCTGGGAGCGCTGGCGCGAGCAGGCGCTCGCCGAGGGCTACGTGTCGGCGCTCGCGGTCCCCGCGCTGGTGCGCGAGGACCTCGCGGTCGCCCTCAACCTCTACTCGCGTTCCCCGGACCCGTGGACGCCGGAGGTGCTGACCGCCGCGGACGGCTACGCCCAGCTCATCGCCTCGATGGTTCGGGTGCGCCTGCAGCTCGCCGAGATCGAGGACGCCGCGGCCGGCCTGTACCGGAACATGGGCGACGCGCTGGTCGCCGAGCGTGCCGTGGGCGCCATCATGCAGACCAACGGGTGCAGCGAGGACCAGGCGCGGCACATCCTCGAGTCCGCCTCGAAGCACCGCAGCGTGGATCGGCGCGAGGTCGCCGAGACCATCCTCCGCGCGCTCGTCGACGTCGACGCGGGCGATCAGCAGGACCCCCTCGGCGGCTGAGCAGTACGGGGTGCCGCCGTCGGTGGGTGGCGATAGCGTCGCGGGCACCGGCCTCCTGCCCGCAGCACGCCCGTGACCCGGGGTTCAACCGGGGTTCACACCGGCCTGCTTGGCTGAGCCCGCCCTGTCGACCCTGATCGAGGAGGACCAGAGTGACTCATCCGTCACCGACCCCACGACGTCCCCGGACCGCAGGCACGGCGGCGGTCGCCGCGCTGCTGCTCCCGGCCGCCGCGCTGCCCGCCCTGCCTGCCGCGGCCGTGCCGTCGTCGGACGCCGTCGTCCTCGTCGACGAGGTCTACGGGGGTGGCGGCAACAGCGGCGCCGTCTACGACCAGGACTTCGTGGAGCTCTACAACCCGGGTGACGAGCCCGTCTCCCTGGACGGCTGGTCGGTCCAGTACGGCTCGGCGGGCGGCACCACCTGGTCGGGGCAGACCGCCCTGTCGGGCGAGATCCCGGCGGGCGGGTCGTTCCTCGTCGGGCAGTCGCGCGGCAACGACACCGACCTGCCGGACCTCCCGACGCCCGACGCCGAGGGGTCGATCTTCCTGTCCGGCTCCGGCGCGGAGGTGGCGCTGGTCTCCTCCACGGACCGGCTCGACTGCACCGGCGCGGCGTGCGCCGACGTCGCGGACCTCGTTGACCTGGTCGGCTGGGGCTCGGCGAACACCTACCTCGGGTCGGGTGCGGCCCCGGGCACGAGCAACGCGACGTCGGTCGCGCGGGTCGGGCACGCCCACACCGTCGACAACGCCGTGGACTTCGTGGCGGGGACGCCGACGCCGGCCAACAGCGGCGCGGCGACCGACCCGGACCCGGACCCCACGCCGACCGACGACCCCGACCCGCAGGCCGCCACCATCGCCCAGATCCAAGGGACGGGTGACGCCTCGCCGCTCGACGGGCAGGTCGTCACGACGCGCGGCGTGGTGACCGCCGTCTACCCCACCGGCGGCTTCGACGGCCTCTACCTGCAGACCGCGGGGACCGGCGGCGCCCCGGCCGACGACGCCACCCCGGGCGCGTCCGACGCGCTCTTCGTCTACTCCGCCGCCGCGGCCCGGGAGGTGGAGGTCGGCGACCACCTCGAGGTGACCGGCGTCGTCGGCGAGATCTACGGCCTGACGCAGGTCACGCCGTCGGCCTGGACGGTCCTGGACGAGCCGGCCGTCGCCGTGAAGCCGACCACCACCACCTGGCCCGCCGCCGAGGCCGAGCGCGAGGCGCTCGAGGGCATGCTGCTGGAACCTCAGGGCGACTTCACCGTGACCGACAACTACTCCACCAACCGCTACGGCACCGTCGGCCTCGCCGCGGGCGACACCCCGTTGGTGCAGCCCACCAGCGTCGGCCGTCCCGGCTCGCCGGAGGCGGCCGCGCAGGCCGTCGACAACGCGGCCCGCGCCGTCCAGCTCGACGACGGCGCCACGTGGGACTACACGAGCTCCTCCCGCTCGGGCACGCCACTGCCGTGGCTCAACGGCACCGACCCGCTGCGCGTCGGCGCGTCCGTCACCTTCACCGGACCGGTCGTCCTCGACTACCGGTACAGCGCCTGGTCGTTCCAGCCGCTCGAGCAGCTCACGGGTGAGAACGCCGACGGCGTGCAGCCGGCCACGTTCGCCGACACGCGCGAGCCGTCTCCCGAGGACGTCGGGGGCAACCTCACCGTCGGCACCTTCAACGTGCTCAACTACTTCACCACCACCGGCGACCAGCTCGACGGGTGCCAGTACTACACCGACCGGGACGGCGACCCGATCAGCGTCCGCACCGGGTGCCTCGCCCGCGGCGCCGCCGACGCCGAGAACCTGGAGCGCCAGGAGACCAAGATCGTCGCCGCGATCGGCGCGCTCGACGCCGACGTGGTCGCGCTGGAGGAGATCGAGAACTCCGCGCCGTTCGGCAAGGACCGCGACCAGGCCCTCGCGGACCTGGTCGACGCCCTGAACGCGGCGCAGGGGACCGGCACCTGGGCGTACGTGCCGTCACCTGCGCAGGTGCCGGCGGACGAGGACGTCATCCGCAACGCGTTCATCTACCGCCCGGCGGCGGCCGAGCCGGTCGGGGAATCCCGCATCCTGCTCGGCTCGGAGGCGTTCGGCAACGCGCGCGAGCCGCTCGCGCAGGTGTTCCAGCCGGCGGGCGGGGCGTCGGGCGACCCGCGCGACGACGTGCTGGTCGTCACGAACCACTTCAAGTCCAAGGGGTCGGCCGGGCCGTGGCCCGGGGACGCCGACACCGGCGACGGCCAGGGCGCGTCGAACGAGTCCCGGGTGCGTCAGGCGACCGCGCTGGTCGACTTCGCCGACGAGGTCGCGGCCGAGGCCGGTACCGAGCGGGTCCTGCTGGCCGGCGACTTCAACGCGTACGAGCAGGAGGACCCGATCGTCGTCCTGACCGACGCCGGGTACACCGACCTGGGCCCGACGACGGGCGAGTACACCTACCTGTTCAGCGGTCAGGTCGGCTCCCTCGACCACGTGCTCGCCTCGCCGGCGGCGCTCGACGCGGTGACCGGCGTCGACGTCTGGGACATCAACGCCGACGAGCCCGTCGCGAACGAGTACAGCCGGTACGAGTACAACGTGACCGACCTGTACGACGAGACGCCGTTCCGGTCGTCCGACCACGACCCGGTGCTCGTCGGGCTGGACCTCCCGGCGGACGGCTCCGGCGAGCCCGACGCCCCCGCCTGGGAGAGCGACGTCGTCTACACCGCCGGGGACCGGGTGAGCCACGACGGCCGGGTCTTCGAGGCGCTGTGGTGGACCCGCGGCCAGACGCCGGGAGCGAGCCCCTGGGGCGCCTGGGCGGAGATCGGCACGCCCGTCGAGACCGAGGCCGGCACCTTCCCCGCCTGGACGTCCTCGCAGGTGTACGTGGGCGGCGAGACCGTGGTGCACGACGGCGAGCGGTGGCGGGCCCGCTGGTGGACGCGGAACCAGGAGCCCGGCCAGCGCCACGGCCCGTGGGAGCTGCTCGACTGATCGGCGCTCTCCTGCGCGGGAGATAGGCTCGAGGGGTGAGCAGCACCAGCCCCGAGCCCTCTCCCGCGCAGCCGGCCGAGCAGCCCGTCGAGCAGCCGGCCGAGGAGTCGGCCGAGCAGCCCGCGCCGGACGACCACCTGCTCGTCGACCCGGCCCGGGTGCGGCGGGCGCCCCGCTACCGAGGCTTCTTCACGGTGGGGGCCGTCGTCGGCGTGGTGGTCGGCGTGGTCCTCGGCATGTGGCTGACCGACGTCGCCGGGGACGAGGGTGCGCTGCTCCTCAAGCCGGGTGTCTTCGTCTCGGTGGTGGTGCTGGGCACCACGACCTTCTTCGTGCTGCTCGCGGGCGGTCTCGCGGCGCTGGCGGACCGCCGGAGCCTGCGCCGCAGGTGAGCGCGACGCGGGCCCGTGCCGTCGTCTGTGGGATACTCGGGGCATGCCCCTGCGCCCTGACGGCCGTCTGAACCACGACCTCATGCCCGGCGAGAAGGGGCCGCAGGACGCCTGCGGTGTCTTCGGCGTCTGGGCCCCCGGCGAAGAGGTCGCGAAGCTCGCGTACTTCGGCCTGTACGCCCTGCAGCACCGCGGCCAGGAGTCCGCCGGCATCGCCACCAGCAACGGTGAGCAGATCCTCGTCTACAAGGACATGGGACTCGTCTCCCAGGTGTTCGACGAGACGGCGCTGAACGCTCTCACCGGGCACATCGCCGTCGGACACTGCCGCTACTCCACGACCGGTGGCGTGACGTGGGAGAACGCCCAGCCCACGCTCGGCGCCACGGCGTCCGGGACGGTCGCCCTCGGTCACAACGGCAACCTGACGAACTCGGCCGAGCTCGTCGACCTGGTCGCGGAGCGCTACGGCGCGCAGCGCCGCGGCGAGCTCGCGCGCGGCAACACCACGGACACCGCGCTGGTGACCGCGCTGCTCGTCGGCGACGAGGACCACACCCTCGAGCAGACGGCGCTCGAGGTGCTGCCCCGCCTGCGCGGCGCCTTCTCGCTGGTGTTCATGGACGAGCACACCCTGTACGCGGCGCGTGACCCGCAGGGCGTGCGTCCCCTCGTCCTCGGGCGCACCCAGCGCGGCTGGGTGGTCGCCTCGGAGACGCCCGCGCTCGACATCGTCGGGGCGTCGTTCGTCCGGGAGGTCGAGCCGGGCGAGCTGATCAGCATCGACGACGACGGGTTGCGTTCCACGCGGTTCGCCACGCCCGAGCGCGCCGGCTGCGTCTTCGAGTACGTGTACCTGGCCCGGCCCGACACCTCGATCAAGGGCCGGCCGGTGCACGCCGCCCGCGTCGAGATGGGCAGGGTCCTGGCCCGGGAGCACCCGGTGGACGCCGACCTGGTCATCCCGGTGCCCGAGTCGGGCACCCCGGCGGCCGTCGGCTACGCCCAGGAGTCCGGCATCCCGTTCGGCCAGGGACTCACCAAGAACGCCTACGTCGGGCGGACGTTCATCCAGCCGTCCGACACGCTCCGCCAGCTCGGCATCCGGCTCAAGCTCAACCCGCTGCGCGAGGTGATCCGCGGCAAGCGGCTCGTCGTCGTCGACGACTCGATCGTCCGCGGCAACACGCAGCGCGCGCTGATCCGCATGCTCCGCGAGGCCGGTGTGGCGGAGGTGCACGTGCGCATCTCGTCGCCCCCGGTCAAGTGGCCGTGCTTCTACGGCATCGACTTCGCCTCGCGGGCGGAGCTCATCGCCAACGGCCTCACCCCGGAGGAGATCGGCCAGTCCCTCGGCGCGGACAGCCTCGGCTACATCTCGACCGAGGGCATGATCGCGGCCACCGAGCAGCCGGCGTCGCAGCTCTGCGCCGCCTGCTTCACCGGCACCTACCCGATCGAGCTCCCGGAGGAGCACCAGCTCGGCAAGTACCAGCTGGAGCAGGCGGAGCTGCCCCTCGGCGCCCCGGAGGACGGCCTCTCGCAGCTCTCCGTCGGCGTGGGCGGCCAGACCGCGCTCGACCACCCCTGACCCGCACCGCCCCGCGACATCCCAGGAGCCTCGCCCCGTGACTGATGGACTGACCTACGCCGCCGCCGGCGTCGACACCGAGGCCGGCGACAAGGCCGTCGAGCTGATGAAGGACGCGGTCCGCCGGACGCACGGCCCGGCCGTCCTCGGCGGCGTGGGCGGGTTCGCCGGGCTCTACGACCTCTCGGCCTTCCAGCGGTACCGCAAGCCGCTGCTCGCCACGTCCACGGACGGCGTCGGCACCAAGGTCGCGATCGCGCAGGCGCTCGACAAGCACGACACGATCGGGTTCGACCTGGTCGGCATGGTCGTCGACGACATCGTCGTGGTCGGTGCGGAGCCCCTGTTCATGACCGACTACATCGCCACGGGCAAGGTCGTGCCCGAGCGGGTGGCGGACATCGTGCGTGGCATCGCGCAGGCGTGCGAGGTCGCCGGGACGGCGCTGGTGGGCGGCGAGACGGCCGAGCACCCCGGCCTGCTGGCCCCGGACGAGTACGACGTCGCCGGTGCGGCCACCGGGATCGTCGAGGCGGACGCGGTGCTCGGCCCGGAGCGGGTCCGGGCCGGCGACGTGCTCGTCGGCATGGCGTCCAGCGGCATCCACTCCAACGGCTACTCGCTCGTGCGGGCCGTGATCAAGCACGCCGGCTGGGAGCTCGACCGGCACGTGGAGGAGTTCGGCCGGACGCTGGGCGAGGAGCTGCTCGAACCGACGCGCGTGTACGCGAGCGACTGCCTGGCCCTGGCCCGCGACGAGGCGGCCCAGGTGCACGCGTTCACCCACGTCACCGGGGGAGGGCTCGCCGCGAACCTCGCGCGCGTGCTCCCGCAGGGTGTGGTGGCCACGGTGGACCGCTCCTCCTGGGAGGTGCCGGCCGTCTTCCGGACGGTGCGGGAGCTCGGCGGGGTGCCGCGCCGCGACCTGGAGAACACGCTGAACCTCGGCGTGGGCATGGTCGCCGTGGTCGGGCCCGACGGCGTGGACGCGGCTCTGGAGCACCTGCGGCGTCTCGGTGTGGACGCCTGGACCATGGGCACGGTGGCGGAGCACGACCCCGCGGCCCCGGCCGAGGACCTCGTGGTGGGGACGAAGGGCGTGCACGCGGGAGCGGTCCGGCTCGTCGGCGACTACCGCTGACGGACGCACGAAGGGTCGGACGGCGGTTGCCGTCCGACCCTGTCGAGACGCGTGCTGGCGACGGAGGTGCGGCTCAGCGCCGGTCGTCGTCCCACGAGGCGTAGCCGTTGTCGTACGCCGAGTCCGCGCTGTCGTTCCAGCGGTCCTCGGTGACGACGTCGGTCGACTGGTCGGCCTTGAGCTCTTGCTCCAGAGCGTGGTAGTTCGTCTCGGGGCTGTAGTACTTCAGCTCGCGAGCGACCTTCGTGTGCTTAGCCTTCTGACGGCCCCGGCCCATGGCTCCGACCCCCTCAACGTAAGAGCGGGGCGGCAACGTCGCAGACGTGCGGCCCCGAGAGAAGATTTCGTCTGTTCAGGTTCCAACGGTACATGCTGGAACGGCATTCCCTCCACTCGGCGCGGCACCAGAACCTCACCAGTCTGCGCCTGGTCAGGTCGGGGACCGTCCGGGGCGTGACTCATGTCACGTCGGGAAGCGCGGCGATCCGGACCCACGGGGCGAGCAGGACCTCACGACCGCAAAGCCTCTGCTCGGTTCAAGTCGCCTCAATCCCGCTTTCTGCACACAATGGAACGACACGGCCGTGGAGCTTCAGGGCGCCGCCCGGACCGGCCGCGTGCCAGGAGGTGCAGGGGATGTCGTTTCACGGTGACTCCGAGGTCCTGTTGACGCCCGCCGAGGTCGCCAGCCTCTTTCGTGTCGATCCGAAGACTGTGACTCGTTGGGCCAAGGCCGGCAAGCTCTCGTCCATCCGGACGCTCGGCGGGCATCGGCGCTACAAGGAGTCGGAGGTCCGGGCGCTGCTCGGTGCCGCCTCCGAGGCGGCCGAGGCCGAGGCGGCGGCGAACGCCGCGGCGGCAGACCCCGGGAAGGACGACCGGCAGCGGTGAGTCGCCGGCCCGTGACCGGGCCGACGACCACCGGGGATCAGTGACGGACCGCGCGGACGAGGATGATCGCGACGGTCGCCGCCCCGACGGCGGCCACGCCGAGGAGGATCTTGGCGTTGCGCGACCGGGACGGGTCGTGCTCGGGGAGGCCGTTGCCGGTGAGCAGCCCGCCCACGTCGGCCGCGGCCTGCTTCGTCCCGTGCGCGAGCTGCGCCGCCTGGTAGGAGGGTGACAGCCGGGTCGTCAGCTCGTCGAGGGCGTCGCCGAGCTCGCGCCGCGCCTCGACCACCTGGGCCTCCAGCTCCGCCCGGCTCATGGTCGCCGTGCCGTTGTCCCCGGGTGCCGCCGTCTGGGCTGCTCGCTCCGTGCTCATCCCTTGATCCCCTCCTTGAGCGCGGTGACGTCGTCCTTGACGCGGTCGATGGTCTCCGGCCGGCGCGCGGCCTGCTTGAGCTGGCGGACGGCCACCAGCACCAGCAGCGCGGCGAACAGCAGCATCGCCACACCGATGACGAGGGCCGAGAGCCACAGCGGCCAGACCACGTCGAGGCCCGCGATCGCGGTGAACACCAGGACCCCCACCGCGTAGAAGACGATGACGAGTGCCGCGCACACGAGCCCGACGCCGATGCCGGAGCGCTTGGCCTTTTCGCCCAGCTCCGCCTTGGCGAGGGCGATCTCGGCCCGGACCAGGCGGGTGGCCTGCTCCGAGAGCTGTTCGACGAGCCGGCCCATGCTGGGAGGCCGGTCTGCCGGTGGTGTCTGCCCGTCGTCCCAGTCCGTCATCGGCTGCTCCGATCCTCGACGAGTGTGTGCGTGTGGTCCCACTCAACCCGTCCTGACTGGTCCAGGCAATTCCAGAGCCCCGGTGAGTCGCCCCGGGTCTGCCGAAGAGGTCGTCTGCCGGCGGCCGGACGACGGGATCGTGGGGCGCGTGTCGCCGCCTGTGCGGGAGCCCGGGAACGACCCGGGAACGACGAAGACCCCCGGGCTGCTGCCCGGGGGTCTTCGGTGGTGGCTCCGACCGGCGTCGATCCGGTGACCTTTCGATTTTCAGTCGAACGCTCTACCAACTGAGCTACAGAGCCGAGCCGTGACACGAACGCCCGGGGCGCCGATACCGACGAACCGGGCGCTACATGCGCGACCCTGACGGGACTTGAACCCGCGACCTCCGCCGTGACAGGGCGGCGCGCTAACCAACTGCGCTACAGGGCCAAGATCGGTCGTGAACGTCCGATCCAGGGGCTCTTTTCGAGCCGAGGAAAAGCGTACCCCATGCTTGGCTGGATCCTAAAATCGAATCCTGACCAGGCACGATGCCCCGTGACGGGGCAACCGAGGTGACCGGGGTCACGTCACTCGAGTACCCCCAACGGGATTCGAACCCGTGCTACCGCCGTGAAAGGGCGGGGTCCTAGGCCGCTAGACGATGGGGGCCGGCCGAGACAGCATACCGGGGGAGCCGCGCAGGGTGAACCTGCGGACGTCCGGTGCCGTCGTGGGAGAGGATGGGCGACGTGGTGGAGATGTCGCGCGAGGACTTCGAGACAGCAGTCTCCGAGGGCCTGGACCAGGTACCGGCCGAGCTGACCAGGCTCATGGACAACGTGGTCGTCCTGGTGGAGGACGACGCGCCCGCCGACGACCCCGAGCTGCTCGGGCTCTACGAGGGCGTTCCGCTCACGGAGCGTGGCGAGTCGTGGGCCGCGGGCTCGCTGCCGGACCGGATCACGATCTACCGGAACCCGACGCTCGCGTTCTGCGAGTCCGTGGACGACGTCGCCGAGGAGGTCGCCGTCACCGTGGTCCACGAGATCGCGCACCACTTCGGGATCGACGACGACCGGCTGCACGCCCTCGGCTGGGGCTGAGCGCGCAGACGGGGACAGACCGCCGCTCTCAGTCGAGCGGCGTGTACTCCCAGTGCCACGCCTCCGGCTTGCGGCCGTCGGCCCGGGCCCAGCCCGGGTTGTCCCAGCCGAAGGCGGGGGCGTTCTCGCGCAGCCAGTCGTACTGCGCGGTGCCGAACGACTCCACGCCGTCGCCGAGGTCCACCGCGACGCCCCACCCGTGGTTCGAGTGGCCGGGAACGGCGGCGAGGTAGCCCTTGGCGGCCTTGGTGGCGACCTGCGACGCGTACGAGCGGTAGGAGTCGGTGATGGACAGGTGCGAGCCGAACTTCGCCTTGTACGCGCGGTCGAGGCGCTCGAGCTGCGCGCCCGCGTCGCAGCGCAGGGTCTCGCCGGGGGCGAAGGAGAGCTCGCACATCGCGGCCGTCGGGATCTGCCCGTTCTCGTAGGCGGCGACCGACCCGGCCTGCTTGGCGAGCTCGGCGGCCGCCTCGTCGGCCTTGGCCTTCTGGTTGGCCAGGATCTCTGCCGGCGTCGGGGGCGCGGCGTCGACCTCCACGGTGGACTCGGCGTCCTCGAGCAGCACGGTCAGCTCCTCGGTGGCCGCGGTGAGCGCCGCCTCCGCCTCGGCAGCCTCGGCGTCACCTGCCGCGGCCTCTGGCTCGGCAGACGGCTCCGCCTCGGGCTCGGCCGCGGTGCCGGACGCCTCCGTCTCGGCCGGCGCCGAGGACGCCGACGGCTCCGCGGTGGCGGGTGCGTCGTCGGCCGGGGGCTCTTCGGCCGTGTCCTCGTCGCGCAGGGCCGGCGCCGGCAGAGGGGTGCGCTCGGCTGACCGCGACGCGGCCTCGTCGCTGCGGCTCGTGAGGATCTCGGTGACCTCGTCGGCCTGCGCCGCGATCTTCTTCTGCTGCTTCTTCGACACGGACGTCGACTCGGTGATGACGTGCTCCGCGCGCTGGAGGGCGGTGGTGGCCGCGACCTCGGTGGCGTCCGTGGCGGTGCTCGCGGTGGTGCCGGCGCTCGGCTGCGACCCGGCGGTGGGGTCGGTCGACGGCGCGGACTCGGCCGCGGGGGTGGAGCTGTTCTCGCCGGCGCCGCCGGTCAGCGGGCCGACGGCGGTGGCGGTACCGGCCGTGAGCGCCAGGACGGCGGTCAGCGCGGCGATGCCGGTGCGGTAGGTACGAGCGCTGTCCGTCGTGCGGCGCGTGCGCTGCTGGAGGTGCCTGCCGGAATTGCGGGTCTGACGCAGCCGGGGCAGGGTGAATCGACGTGTGCTCAAGGGTGTGTTTCCTCGGGTCTCGGGGCCGCCGTCCATCGTGACGGCCGGATGTGACCGCCCTCTGGGAGAGCCGCGAGGATTGGCGGGCCATCACGCGGGGACTTCGCGGACCGCCGGTGAAGTCCGGACACATGTCGCGTCTCGCCCCCGATTGCCGGTATGAGCGCGAACACAGGTCCGGATGGTGGGACGTGCGGTCCCGGCCGTCGCACCCCGGGACGCGACCGCGGTGCTCGTGCCGAACACTGCAGGGATGAGCCCAGCACCCGTCACCGTGTCGATCCACCGTGTCGTGAGCCCGGAACGCGTCCCGGAGGTCACCGCGTGGGTCCAGGCGGGCGTGAACCTGGCGAACCGGTGGCCCGGGTTCCTCGGGTCCGGGTGGATCCGCGTGGCCGAGGGGTCGACCGACTGGGTGATGCTCTACCGCTTCGCCGACGCCGAGCGGCTCGAGGCGTGGGAGGGCTCCGCCGAGCGCCAGGCATGGCTCGCCCGCGGAGAGCACCTCGTCTCCGAGCAGGCCGTCACGAAGCGCACCGGCATCGAGGGCTGGTTCGACCCGCCCGTGCGTCAGGACGAGCCGTCGGGCCCGCCGCTGCTGCACGCACCGCCCCGGTGGAAGCAGTCCGTGGCGATCTGGCTGGGCTTCTTCCCCGTCAACCTGGCCTTCACCGCGCTCGTCGCCTGGCTGGTCCCCGGCTTCCGGGACCTGTTCCTGGTGCTCCAGGTGCTCGTCTCCACGCTCGTCCTCACGCCGATCATGTCCTTCTGGGTCCTGCCGTTGGTGACCGGCCGGCTGCAGGGGTGGCTGCACCGGCCGCCCCGCGAGCGCTGAGCGGGGACCGCACCGCCGACGCGCAGCGGGCGTCCAGGTGCCCGTCCTAGTGTGGAGCCATGTTCCTGGACTCCGACTCCGACTCCCCGATCGATCCCGGCACGGTCGAGTCCACCGTGTCCCTCACCGTCACCCTGGCGTGGGCGGCCGCCGCCCTGGTGGCGGCCTACGTCGTCGTGACCCTGCTCTCGGTGCTCGTCCGGAGGTTCGCGAGCCGTCGCCCCCTGTTGCGTGACCTCGCCACCCGGCTGCGCCAACCCATGCGTGTGCTGCTGATGATCGTCGCGGTGTGGGTCGCGTTCCGGCTCTCGGCGCACGAGGACGAGGCGTGGTTCGACTTCCTCCAGCACGGCCTGCTCATCGCCACCATCGTCGCGGGAGCGTGGCTGGTCGGCGCGATGGCGTTCGTCGTCGAGGACCGCACCCTGGCTCGGGTCAGCTACTCGGGCGACGACCGGCACGCGCGGCGGGTCCAGACCCAGATCTCGATCCTGCGCCGGGTCACCGTGGCGATCATCGTCATCCTCGCCATCGCGGCGGTGCTGCTCACGTTCCCGGCGATGCGCGCGGCCGGCGCCTCCATCCTCGCCTCGGCCGGTGTGCTCTCCGTGGTCGCCGGCATCGCCGCGCAGTCGAGCCTCGCCAACACGTTCGCCGGCATGCAGATCGCCTTCACCGACGCGATCCGCGTCGACGACGTCGTCGTCCTGGACGGGGAGTTCGGCCGGATCGAGGAGATCACCCTCACCTACGTGGTCGTGCACGCCTGGGACGACCGCCGGCTCATCCTGCCCAGCACCTACTTCACGACCACGCCGTTCGAGAACTGGACCCGGCGTGCCGCCGATCTCCTCGGCACCGTCGAGGTCGACGTGGACTACAACGTCCCGCTGCCCGCGATGCGTGCGGAGCTCGAACGGCTGCTCGAGGCGTCGCCGCTCTGGGACCGCCGCATGGGCATCCTGCAGGTCACCGCTGCGACCGGCGGCGTGGTCCAGGCCCGCGCGCTCGTCAGCGCCGCCGACGCCGGGACGCTGTGGGACCTGCGCTGCCACGTGCGGGAGGGGCTCGTGGAGTGGCTCCAACGGGAGGCTCCGTACGCCCTGCCCCGCCGTCGCTACGAGGGCGCGACCGCACTGCCCGAGGGCACGCCGGCGGCGCGGGACGCGGACGCAGCGTCGGCGCTCACCGGTGCCGACGAGGAGCGCAAGCCGCTGCCGGTCGCCGTCGAGCCGCCGTCGAGCGCCGCGTCCGCCGCCTCCGCGCCGGCCCCTCGGGTCGGCCGGCGTGACGGCGAACCTGTGGTGGTCCCCGGCCGGACCGGCACCAGCCGGCCTCGCCGCCCCTCCGTGCTCCACCGACAGCGGATGCGGTCCGGCGTGCCGCCGGTCGAGCCCGCCCAGGACGCGACGGTCGTGCTCGGCGAGGTCCCGGCTCCCCAGCGCGGGGTGGACGAGACCACGATCATGCCGCCCTCGCAGCCCGCGGGCCTCTACAGCGGCAGCGAGGAGGCCGAGGCGCGGCGGGAGAACTTCGAGGGACCGGGCGAGGACGCCATCGCCGAGCGCGAGGCGCTGGCCGAGCGGCGGATGACCGGCGAGATCGAGATCGACGACGACGGCGAGCCGCGGGCGACGTCGCGCGGCACCGCCCGTGACCGGGTCGCCCCGGACTCCGGGGACGGCGGTCCGACGGACGGTCCTGGCGAGGGTGGCGCTCGCGGCGACGGGGGCGACGGGGGCGACGGCGGGCAGTAGCCCGTCAGCGCCGTCAGCGCAGCCCCGTCAGCGCAGCCCCGTCAGCGCAGCGCCGCTCCCGCGCGTCCGGCGAGCCAGCCCCGCAGCTCGCCGGGCCGGTCGGTGATGATCGCGTCGACACCGGCCGCGACCAGGCCCTCCCACTCGCTCGCCTCGTTCGCGGTCCACGGCATGACCCGGACGCCGGCCGCGTGCGCCGTGGCGACCAGGCCCGGGTCGGCGAGCACGGCGGCGACCGCCGGGTTCACGGTGACCACGCCGAGCTCTGCCGCCACCTCGAGGAGGTCCGCCGGGGCTGCCTCGCAGAGGTAGCCCCGGGGGAGGTGCGGCGCCGCCTGCCGCAGCGCCGCGACGGTGCGGCGGTCGAACCCCTGCACGACGGTGCGGCCACTGAGCCCGGCGGCGTCGATGGCCGCCACGGTGGGCTCGAGCTCCGCCGGCGTCCACAGCCCCTTGTACTCGCACAGCAGGTCCATGCCGGGGCGCGCGGCGAGGAAGTCCACCGCCTCGGCGAACGTGGGGATCCGCTGCCCGGCGTGGACCGACGAGAACCGGGAGCCCGCGTCGAGGCCACGCACCGTGGCGGCGTCCAGCTCGTCCACCGCGCCCACGCCGTCGGTGACCCGGTCGACCACGGGGTCGTGGATCACCACGGGGACGCCGTCGGCCGTGCGGCGCACGTCCAGCTCCAGGGCCGGGGCACCGGCGCGCCAGGCCGCCTCGAAGGCGACGAGCGTGTTCTGCGGGGCGACGGCGCAGTAGCCGCGGTGCGCGACGACGACGGGTCCGGTCGGGTGCGGTGCGGCGGGCAGGAGCGTGGTCACCCGGTCCATCCTGTCGCGCGTGACGCCGTCGGGCCAGCGCCGACTGCACGGCGGGTCGTCGCGCACGGCCAGTGACCGCCTCGTGGGGGAGTGGGCCCCGTGGGGATCGAACCCACAACCCGCGGATTAAAAGTCCGCTGCTCTGCCAGTTGAGCTAGAGGCCCGCGGCCGCTCGGTCGGCGAGCGACGGCTGCGGGCCAGCCTACGCGGGCGGCACGCCCCGCGGGACGTGCCGACTCCGGTGTGACCGGCCTCTCGGCAGGCCCGGAGGGCAGCATACGGCGGGCGCGGAGCACCGGCAGGGGATGTCTCGGCCTCCGAGAGATCGCGTGACGATTTCGTCCCCGCGTTGCGCGACGACCCCGGGTACTGCTTCGGTGGAGAGGTCGCGTACCCGACGAGAGGAGCAATCGTGCTCACCGTGACGGACAACGCCCGCACCGCCGTCGAATCGCTGGCCCAGCAGGCCGGCGTCCCCCACGAGGGAGGGCTGCGGATCGCGCAGTCCTCGGGGCAGCCCGGGAACTTCGAGCTCGCGCTCGTGCCCGCGCCCCAGCCCGACGACACGGTCGTCGACGACTCCGGCGAGACCAAGGTCTTCGTCGACAACGAGGCTGCCGGCGCCCTGGAGTCGCTGCAGCTCGACGCCGAGCCCTCCACCGAGGGCCCGGGATTCGTGCTCACGCCCCAGCAGGCCTGAGCCTCCCCAGCCTGTCCGACGGCGGGTCGCCCCTCGGGTGCGGCCCGCCGTCGCGCTGTCTCAGCCCCGCACCCACGCCAGCCCGCGGGCCGCAACCTGGACCCCGTCGGGGCGTTCGACCACGACCATCAGCACCTGCCCGCACGCACGGCAGCGGGCGACCCGGCCCATGGGGTGGGCGAACACCACGGCGCCCGCGAGGACGGCGACGTCGCCGCACCCTGCGCACCGTCCGGTCGCGACCGTGACGTCCAGCGCCCAGACGCCGGCCAACGGGCCGGCGAGCACGTTGCCGTCGAGAGCATCGCCGTCGAGAACATCGCCGGCGAGCACGTCGTCGTCCGTCATCAGGTACCTCCGAAGCGTTCGGTCCGGATCCGCGCCGGGTCGTGCCCCGCGTCGAGCAGCAGCTCGGCGACGGACTCCACGAACCCCGTGGGCCCGCAGACGAACACGCGGGGGCGCTCGCCCGGCGGGATGACGTGCGCGGCGACGTCGTCGGCCGAGAGCCGGCCCACGGGGCGGATGACGCCCGGGGGCGCCTCGCGGGTGTACACCCACGTCGTCGCGACGCCGTCGGACGCCGAGAGCTCGTCGGCCCAGAAGGCGTCGGCCGGGGAGCGGACCGAGCACAGCAGGCGGAACGGGGCCGGCGACCCCGACGTCGCGCGCGCCCGCACCATCGCCGCCAGCGGCACGACGCCGGAGCCTCCCGCGACCAGCTGCACCGGGCCGACGTCGTCCGGGTGCCACACGAAGAAGCCGCCGAGCGGGCCCCGCACCTCCATCCGGTCGCCCACCTCGGCGACGTCGACCAGGTAGGTCGAGACCTCGCCGCCGTCCACGCGGTCCACGGCGAGCTCCACCACCTCGTCCCGGCCGACCCGCGCCAGGGAGTACGACCGCACCGCCTGGTAGCCGTCCGGGGCGGTGAGCCGCAGGTCGACGTGCTGCCCGGCGACGGCGCCGGCGAAGCCCGGCACCGCCAGGGTCAGCGTGCGGGCGGTCGACGTGAGGCGGCCGACGGCGACGACCTGCGCGACGTGCCAGGTGTTCACGAGTACCGCTGCTCCGACCAGGGGTCGCCGTACAGGTGGTAGCCGTTCTGCTCCCAGAACCCCGGCTCGTCGTGCTCGTGCAGCGTCAGTCCGCGCAGCCACTTGGCGGACTTCCAGAAGTACAGGTGCGGGACCAGCAGCCGCACCGGTCCGCCGTGCACCGGCTCGAGCGGGTCGCCCTCGTACTCGTAGGCCACCCAGGCGCGCCCGTCCAGCAGGTCGTCCAACGGCACGTTGGTCGTGTAGCCGCCGTACGAGTGCGCCACGACGAAGTCGGCGGCCGTCTCCACGTCCTCGAAGAAGGCGTCGACCGGCACACCGCGCCAGCGCGTGTCGTGCTTGGACCACCGGGTGACGCAGTGGATGTCCACCGTCACGTCCTCGGCCGGCATCGCCTGCAGCCCGGCCCAGTCCCAGCGGTGCTCCGCGCCCGACTCCGTGCGGACGGTCAGCTCCCAGCGCGAGGCGTCGACGTTCGGCGTCGGCCCCGCCGAGAGGACCGGGAAGTCCGCGGTGAGGTGCTGCCCCGGCGGCAGCGGTCGGTCTGCCTCGGGGTGGTGGCCACCGAACCCTCGGGTGAACACGGCCATGTCGGGTCTCCAGGTGTGCTGGTCCGGGTGGTGCCTCCGTCAGTCTCGCGCGGTGCGGCCGGCGGCGCGCGAGATGCTCATGATGGCGTGCACGACGGATCTACGACAGGGTGGCGTCGACGCCGCGAGATCCGCGGCCCACGGAGGTGACTGGTGTCTGCACGAGGACAAGCCCAGGGAGCGGCTCGCCGCGCCCAGCACAGCACGGGGCTGCGCGCCCTGGCCCGCGGCGGCTACGCGGCGTCCGGGGTGGTGCACCTGCTGATCGGCTGGCTGGCCGTCCAGCTGGCGCTCGGCTCCTCCTCCGGCAGCGCGGACGAGTCGGGCGCGTTCCAGCAGCTCGCGAGCGCCCCCGGCGGGACGGTCGCTCTCTGGGCGGTGACACTCGGGTTCGCCGCGCTCGCGCTGTGGCAGCTCGCCGAGGCCGCCGTGGGTGTCCCGGGCGTGGAGGACGCCACGGAGGCGGCTGCCCGCGTCAAGGCTGCCGGCAAGGGCGTCCTCTACGGCGTCCTCGCCTTCTCGGCCGCGCGCTACGCGACGGGCGACGGCGGGGGAGGCGGCCAGCAGGAGAGCCTGACCGCGAAGCTCATGCAGGCGCCGGCAGGCCGCTGGCTCGTCGTCGCGGTCGGTCTGGTGGTCGTCGGCGTCGGCGTGTTCCACGTGGTCAAGGGCTGGCGCAAGAAGTTCCTCGAGGACCTGCGCGGCACGGGCGGCGGCTCCGTCGGCGCGGCCGTGGTGCGGCTCGGGCAGATCGGCTACGTCGCCAAGGGCGTGGCGCTCGGTGTGCTGGGCGGGCTGTTCGTCGCGGCGGGCGTGACGCACGACGCGGACAAGGCCGGCGGGCTCGACGACGCGCTGCAGGCGATCCGGGAGCAGCCGTTCGGCACGGTGCTGCTGGTCGTGACCGGCGTCGGCATCGCGGCGTACGGCGTCTACTCCTTCGCCCGGGCCCGGTACGCGAAGCTCTGACCTGCCTCCCTGCCGTCAGGCGGCGACGGGTCCCACGATCCACCCGGCGCCGAGGACCAGGCAGCCGAGCGTGACGAGCCCGAAGACGACCACCCAGAGGATGCCGGGCACGCCCGTGAGCCGACCGAGCTGGTCGGCGTCGGAGGAGCGTGCCCGGCCCCGGGCACGCTGCGCCTGCAGCTCGAGGACCGGCCGGACCGCGCCCAGCAGCAGGAACCAGGTCACGGCGTAGGCGACGGCGGACTGCGTCGCGGGCTCCAGCCACCAGGAGACGCCCACCAGCGCGGCGCCGCTCACGAGCACCGACCACAGCCCGAACCAGTTGCGGATCTTGAGCAGCAGCAGCGCCAGCAGCGCCACGAGGAGCCACAGCAGGCCGACGGCGTACCCCGCGCGGAGCAGCCAGGCCGCTCCGAGTCCGACCAGGCCCGGCCCCACGTACCCGGCGAACGCCGTGAGGACCATCCCGAGCCCGCGCGGTCGTCCGGCCGTGACCGTCAGGCCGGAGGTGTCCGAGTGCAGCCGGATCCCGTCGAGGCGGCGTCCGGTGAGCATGGCGACGACGGCGTGCGCGCCCTCGTGCGCGATGGTGACGACGTGCCGCGCCACCCGCCACACCGGGCCGACGACGACGACGGCGAGCGCCACCAGGGCCACGGCGAGCACGACGGTCTGGTCGGGCGGGTCCACCGGCGTGGTGGCCGCCGTCCAGATCTGTCCGAGCACGTCACCGACGGTCGCGAAGAAGTCGTCCACGCGCCACATTGCACCACGCCCCGCTGGGTGCCGATGCGGCCGATCGGCGTCGACGTGCGACAATGGTCGTGAGAGGGCAGTGCGAACCCGCGCGCCCCACGTCGTGGAGATCCCCCCGGATTGCGTGCGGCGGACCCCGACCCGGACGTCGTACGACGTCCCCAGAGAGGCTCATCTGTGACTACCTTTGCCGATTTCGGCCTGCCGACCCCCGTCGTGAAGCACCTGACGGACGCCGGTATCACCACCCCCTTCCCCATCCAGGCCGCGTCGTTGCAGGACACGCTGGCCGGGACCGACGTGCTCGGCCGCGGCCGCACCGGTTCCGGCAAGACGCTGGCGTTCTCCCTGCCGGTCGTGACGCGCCTGGCCCGCGAGACGGCGCAGAACAAGGCCGCGGGCCGGCGCGGGCTGCGTTCCTCCGCGCCCCGCGCCCTGGTGCTGTGCCCCACCCGCGAGCTCGCCAACCAGATCGACGCCGTGATGAAGCCGATCGCCCAGGCGCTCGGCCTGCGCACGACGACGATCTTCGGTGGTGTGGCGCAGTCGCGCCAGGTCACGGCGCTCAACCAGGGTGTCGACATCGTCATCGCCTGCCCGGGCCGGCTCGAGGACCTGCTCAACCAGAAGGTCCTCACGCTCGACGACGTCTCGATCACGGTGCTCGACGAGGCCGACCACATGGCCGACCTCGGGTTCCTGCCGGGCGTCAAGCGGATCATGGACCGCACGCCCCGCACGGGTCAGCGCCTGCTGTTCTCCGCCACGCTCGACAACGGCGTGGACGTGCTGGTCAAGCGGTACCTCAAGGACCCCGTCACCCACTCGGTGGACGACGCCGCGGCCCCGCCGCCGCAGATGACCCACCACATCCTCGCCGTGGCCGACAAGGAGGCGAAGAAGCAGGTCGTGCACCAGCTCGCCCAGGGCACCGGCCGCCGCGTGCTGTTCATGCGCACCAAGCACCAGGCCAAGAAGCTCGCCAAGCAGCTCACGGCGGCGGGCGTGCCCGCGGTCGACCTGCACGGCAACCTCGGCCAGGGCGCCCGTGAGCGCAACCTCGCGGCGTTCTCCTCCGGCGACGTCAAGGTCATGGTCGCCACGGACATCGCGGCGCGCGGCATCCACGTCGACGAGGTCGAGCTCGTGGTGCACGTGGACCCGCCGGCCGAGCACAAGGCGTACCTGCACCGTTCCGGCCGCACCGCCCGCGCCGGCTCGGTCGGCGACGTCGTGACCGTGATGCTCCCCGAGGAGCGCGGCGACGTGCGCGACCTGACGCGCAAGGCCCGCATCACCGCCCGCCCGCAGCAGGTGGCTCCGGGTGACCCCGTGGTGGCCGCGCTCGTCGGCGAGGTCGCGGCGTACGTGAAGCCGGCTCCGCCGGTCGAGCAGCAGCAGCCCGCCCGCAAGAAGCCGCAGGGCCAGCGCTCGGGCGGTGGGCAGCCGCGCTCGGGTGCCGCGAACCCGCAGGGTGCCGGCGGCGGCCGCAACCGCCGTCGTCGGGGCCGTGGTGGCCAGGGCGCTGCGACGGGTGGCCGCACCACGCAGGGGTCCGCGCAGGGCGGGGCCCGCGGGCGTCGCTGAGACTCCAGGACGAACGACGGCCGGGCGGGAACACCGCCCGGCCGTCGTCTGTTGACCAGGGCATGACGTACGAGGTCGCGAAGAGCGAGGACGAGTGGCGCGTCGAGCTGTCGCCGCAGGAGTTCACGGTGCTGCGCCAGGCGGGCACGGAGCGCGCCTGGACAGGTGAGCTCCTCGACGAGAAGCGCGAGGGCGTCTACCGGTGTCGGGCCTGTCGCAACGAGCTGTTCCGCAGCGAGTCGAAGTTCGACTCGCACTGCGGCTGGCCGTCGTTCTACACGCCCCTGGCCGGTGACCGGGTCGAGCTGATCGAGGACCGCTCGCTCGGCATGGTGCGCACCGAGGTGCGCTGCGCCCGCTGCGGCTCCCACCTGGGCCACGTGTTCGACGACGCGCCGCAGACCCCCACGGGCGACCGCTTCTGCATGAACTCGGTCAGCCTGACGTTCGAGCCCGCCGGCGACTGACCCGTCTGATCCGCGTGACCGGCTGATCCGGCTGACGGCACCGGGCACCCGCGACCGCTACGGTCGACCCCATGAGTGCCGAGACCTCCGTGGTGCCGGACCGCCTGGTCAACCTGCGCGACGTCGGCGCCGCGTCCGACCGGCTGCGGCGCGGCGTGCTGCTGCGCTCCGACGCGCCGCACCCCGGCGACGTCGGGCCGCGGGACGTCGTCTGGCCGCCGCGCACGGTGCTCGACCTGCGCGACGTCGGCGAGGGCGGCCGCGAGCACCCGCTCCGGGAGGTCGCCCGGGTCGTCAGCCTGCCCGTCCTCACCGGCGCCACCCGGGCCGACCGGGCGGGCGACGTCGCCCCGTTCGACCTGGGCCGGTTCTACGTCGAGCTGCTCCACGGGGCGGGCGCCGCGTACCTCGTCGACGGTGTGCGCGCCGTCGCGGCGGACGACGCCCCCGTGCTGGTGCACTGCACCGCCGGCAAGGACCGGACCGGCGTGCTGGTGGCGATCCTGCTCTCCCTGGTCGGCGTCGACCGTGCGGACATCGTCACGGACTACGTCCGCACCGAGCCGAACATGCCGGGGATCATCGCCCGCGCCCGGCCCGCGCACCGGACGCCGGAGCGTGACGCGCACGTGCTCGCCACGCTCCCGCCCGAGCTGCTCACGGCGCCGGCGCACGCGATGGAGGCGGTCCTGGACGCCCTGGCGGCCCACGACGACGGTGCGGCCGGCTGGTTCGCCGCGCACGGCGGCGAGCCGGGCACGGTCAGCGCGCTGCGCGCGCGTCTGCTGCGCTGAGCATGGTGGCCGCCTGCTGGCTGCCCAGCCAGGTGACGACGTCCGTGGAGTAGAGGTTCAGCAGGCGGGCGAGAGCCGCGACGTCGGACTTCTCCCACTGCGACAGGGCGCCCTCGAGCATGGCCACGCGGGCGTCGCGCGCGCGCCGGAAGCGGGCCGCGCCGTCGTCGGTCAGGGTGATCCGCTGGCCGCGGGTGTCCTCGGGGTCGGTCTCGCGGTGCACGAGCCCGAGCTCGGACAGCCGGCTGAGCTGACGTGACACCGTGGCGCGGCCGACGCCGAAGTGTGCCGCGAGGTCGGACCCCCGGGTGCCCGGGTGCATCGCGATGTGCGCGAGCAGCGGGTAGGCCGACGCGTCGAGCTCCGGATGGACGAGCCGTGCCATCTGCGCCGAGGTGGAGTGGGCGCGCCGGATGAGCACACGGACCTCGCGCTCGAGCGACCCGAAGGGATCGGCCTGCGGGTCCGGGACGGTGGCTGCGGAGTCGACGTCGTGCATGGCCCCATCATGGACTCGTCCGGAGGCCTGCGGGGCCTTCTCCAGGTCACGATTCGGGTGATTCCGCGCTCGCGCCGGGTGAAAAGGCGCCCCTACGCTCCTGGCATGAGCGCCACCACCCCGCACCGCGTCCCCGATCCGCACGCCGTCCCGGCCCCGGACGCCCCCGGCTGGCAGCGGCCGCTGCCCGGGACGGGCCTCACCGTGAGCGCCGTCTGCTCCGGCGGCGGCCCGCTCGGCTCGATGCCGGGCCTGTTCGGCTACGACGTCGCCACCGAGCAGGCCGTCGAGACCGTGCTGGCCGTGCTGGGGTCCCCGGTCCGGTTCCTCGACACGGCCAACGGCTACTCCGACGGCGAGAGCGAGCGACGCGTCGGCCTCGGGCTCGCCGCCTACCGCGAGCGGCACGGCGCGCTGCCGGACGACGTCGTCGTCGCGACCAAGGTCGACCCGCGCGACGGCGACTACTCGGGAGACCGGGTGCGGCGCTCGGTGGACGAGTCGCGCGAGCGGCTCGGCCTGGACCACCTGCCGCTGGTGCACCTGCACGACCCGGAGAACTTCGACATCGGCGAGCTCACCGCTCCGGGTGGTGCGGTCGACGCGTTGGTGGCGCTGCGCGACGCCGGGGAGGTCGGCGCGATCGGCCTCGCGGGAGGCCCGGTGCCCGAGATGCGCCGGTACCTGGACCTCGGGGTCTTCGACGTGCTGCTGGTGCACAACCGGTGGACGCTCGTGGACCGCTCGGCCGGCTCCCTGATCGCCACGGCGGCCGAGCGGGGGATCGGCGTGCTCAACGCGGCCGTCTACGGCGGTGGCATCCTCGCGCAGCAGACGCCGTCGTCGGACCGGCCGAGCGCCCGGCGGTACGGCTACCGCGAGGCGCCGCCCGAGACGCTCGCCGCCGTCGACGCCCTGCGCGCGCTGTGCACCCGGTTCGGCACGACGCTGCCGACGGCGGCGCTGCAGTTCTCGGTGCGCGACCCCCGGGTGGCCTCCACGATCGTCGGGATCTCCCGGCCGCAGCGGGTGGCGCAGACGCTGGAGGCCTGCGCCGCACCGCTGCCCGAGGAGTTCTGGACCGAGGCGGAAGCGCTGCTGCCCGGGCCGGGAGCCTGGCTCGACGGAGCCTGACCGCCGGGCCGGGTCCGGCGCTCGGCGCTCGGCGCTCAGCGCTCGGTGGCCGGCTGCCCAGCGGTCAGGTCGCGGGCCTGCTGGATGCCGGAGCGCTCCCCGAGCGGGATCTCGCGGATGAAGCAGATCGCCACCAGGGCGACCAGCGCCATCGGCACGGCGATGAGGAAGATCCCCGTGATGCCGTCGGTGTAGGCGTTGGCGACGACGTCGGCGACCGGTGCGGGCAGCTGCGACATGTCCGGCACGGCGCCGGCGGAGTCGCCCATGGCGGACGCCGGGACGCCGAGCCGTGCCAGGCCCGCGGCGATGTCGTCCTTGACGTTCAGCGCGAGGATCGCGCCGAGCACGGAGACGCCGACCGAGCCGCCGAGCGACCGGAAGAACGCCACGGTGGCGGTGCCCGCGCCCATCTCGCGGACGTCGAGCGTGTTCTGCGTGGCGAGCACCAGGTTCTGCATGAGCGCGCCCACGGACAGCCCGAGCCCGAACAGGTAGACGGAGATGATGACGAAGCTCGTGTCCGTGCTGATGGTGGACATGCCGAACAGGGAGAGCGACAGCACCGCGGCGCCGCCGACCATGATCGCCTTGTAGCGGCCGGTGCGGGAGATGATCCGCCCGAGCACGATGCCTCCGAGCATCGTGCCGACGACCATCGGGATGGTCTGCAGCCCGGCCTCGGTGGGGGTCTTGCCGCGGGCCAGCTGCAGGTACTGCGACAGGAAGACGGCGGTGCCGAACATGGCCACGCCGACGGCCGCGGAGGCGACGATCGACAGCACGAAGGTGCGGTTGCGGAACAGGTGCAGCGGGATGATCGGCTCCGCCACCTTGCGCTCCACCAGGACCGCCACGGCGAGGGAGACGACGGCGGCCCCCACCATCGCGGCGGTCTGCCAGGACGCCCACGCGAACTGGTCGCCCGCGAAGGTGACCCAGACCAGCAGGAGCGCGACCCCGAGGGCGATGAGCGTGGCGCCGAGGTAGTCGATGGTGACCTTGCGCTGGTCCCGGGGCGGCAGGTGCAGGGTCTTCTGCAGCACGATGAGGGCCGCGATCGCGAAGGGGACGCCCACGAAGAACGTCCAGCGCCAGCCGAGGAACGAGTCCGTGATGACGCCGCCGAGCAGCGGGCCGCCGATCTGCGCGACGGCCATGACGCCGCCCATGAGACCCATGTACTTGCCGCGCTCGCGCGGGCTGATGATGTCGGACATCAGGACGGTCGCCAGCGACATGAGCCCGCCGGCGCCGACGCCCTGCAGGGCACGGAAGGTGATCAGCGTCGTCATGTCCTGGGAGAACCCGGCGGCCGCGGCGGAGACCACGGTGATGACCAGGGCGACCTGGATGAGGACCTTGCGGTTCGTCAGGTCGGCCAGCTTGCCCCAGAGCGGGGTGGAGATGGTCATCGTCAGCAGCATGGCCGTGACGACCCAGGTGTAGGAGTGCTGCGACCCACCGAGGTCCGCGACGATGCGCGGCAGGGCGGTCGAGGTGATCGTGGTGGCGAGCAGCGAGACGAAGACGCCGAGCAGGATCCCGGAGAGCGCCTCGAGGGTCTCGCGGCGCGTCATCGCCGGGTTGTCGTCGGCCAGGGCGTCGACGAGCGGTACGTCAGGATCGGTCGCAGGGGTGGAGCTGGTGGTGTCGGTCATCGGGACGGGGCCTCCTGGGTCACTGAGCTGATGGCGGCCGCGACGTTGCGGATCTGGGTGATGGCGTCGGTGAGGTCGGCCGCGGACCAGTCCGCGAAGGCCTCGTCGACGAAGTCGTCGAAGTAGCGGTCGGACTCCGCGGCGAACGCGTGCCCGGCGTCGGTGAGCTCGAGGGTGCGGGCGCGTCGGTCGGCGCGGTCGACGGTGCGGCGGACGTAGCCGGCGTCGACCAGGGCGCTGACCTGGCGGCTGGCGACGGAGGCGTCGACCCGCAGGGCCTCGGCCACCTCGCAGAGCTGGACCGCGCCGCGCGCCCGGACCATGCGCACGATGCCGAGCCCGGAGCGCGGCCAGTCGAGGTCGCGTGCGATCCGGGCCGCTGCCTCGCGCTGGGCGCGCGAGAGGGACTCGAGCGCTGCGACGAGTGCTGTGGAGGCACGTTCCGACACGTCGACCCCTTTCGTTGCCTCGGGCACCATATGATGGATGCTTGCGTCAAGCAAATGTCTCGCACGAACATTCCCGCGAGGTAGCGCCGGCTTCCGCGAGGTAGTAACGCTCACGCCGAGGTAGCGCTGCGTTGCGCGACGTAGTACCTCGCGGGTCGAGGTAGTGGCGCGGTGGGGGTTCCGCCGGGTGTCGGGTCCCG
>NZ_JALKAT010000030.1:0-48644 GCF_023015685.1 Isoptericola sp. S6320L | reverse complement strand
GTGGCGTGCCAAAGCGGTCCGGACCACGACGTTCGGCACGGTGACGGTGGCGGGGGCGTGCACGTTTTTGTCCGCTCGTCCTCCGGCGCTCCCTCGGGCTGCCAGCATCGGGGCCAGGACGCCGTCGACCGACGGCACACGTGCGCAAGGAGGCACACATGGTGACCATGACTGGTCGACGGGTGCGCGGGGGCACCGCCGTCCTCGCCGCGAGCGCGCTGGCGCTCACCGGCTGTGCGGGCGGGGCCGACGGAGACGCCGGCGACGACGGCGCGGCGACGATCACGTTCGCGTGGTGGGGTGACGCGACCCGCGCCGACCGGTACGAGGAGGCGATCGACCTCTTCGAGGAGCAGAATCCCGGGGTGACGATCCAGACGTCGTACGCCGGCTGGGGTGACTACTGGACGGCACGCAACACCGAAGCGGCCGGCGGCGCCCTGCCGGACGTCTTCCAGATGGACGTCGCCTACCTGCGGCAGTACGGCGCGACGGGACAGATCCAGCCGCTCGACCAGTACGTGGGCGAGCAGATCGACATCTCCTCGTTCCCGGAGTCGGTGATGCCGGCGACGAAGATCGACGACCAGATCTACGGCATCCCCACGCAGACGACGATCCTCGGGACCTTCTTCAACAACGACCTGCTGGACCAGGTGGGTGTGGACGTGCCGTCGGGTGACCTCACCTGGGACGAGTACGACGCGTTCCTGGGCGAGGTCGGCGCGGCGGGTGCCGACGCCGACCCCCGGATCGAAGGGTCGGTCCAGTACGTGCAGATCTGGTCCGTCTTCGAGATCTGGCTGCTGCAGCAGGGCAAGTCGCTGTACGCCGAGGACGGTGGGTTCGGCTTCACCGAGGCGGACCTGGCGGCCTGGTGGGGCCGGGCGGCGCCACTGTTCGCGAACGGCGGGTTCATGGACCCGGGCAGGGCCGAGCAGATCGAGAGCGACCCGCTGAGCGCGCAGTACACCGCCAGCGAGATCAGCTTCTACAACTTTCTGGTGCGCTTCACCGAGGGCACCGGCGGCGACGAGTTCTCGATGACGGGCGTCCCCGCGGACGACCCGGCGAACCGGGGCGTCTACCTCAAGCCCGGTCTGCAGCTGTCGATGTCGGCCCAGACCGAGCACCCGGAGGTCACGGCGGAGTTCATCGACTTCCTCACGAACGACCCGGCCGTCGAGGAGATCTTCGAGATGTCCCGCGGTGTGCCTATCTCGGCCGGCGCGCGCGAGGGGATCCAGGCGGAGGGCCTCGACCAGGAGATCCTGGCGTACTGGGAGTCGGTCGAGGCCACGGCGATCGACGCCCCCGCGCCGCCGCCCCAAGGTGCGGGTGCCGTCGAGGCGGAGTTCACCCGCATCGCTCAAGACATCGGCTTCGGTGCCCTGTCCGTCGAGGACGGTGTCGAGCAGTTCTTCCTCGCCGGCACCGACCTGCTGGGATAGGGCGACCCACGAGACGTGGCCGCCGGCACGGGCCCTGATCCCGTGCCGGCGGCCACTGCGCTGCCGGCTGCGCGTCGAGATGCCGAGGTGCCGAGATGCCGAGGTGCCGCTCAGACCGCGGCGACGGCCCCGCACGACTCCCGGACGGTGAGCCGGGGGAGCAGCTCGACGTGCCGCGGGGGCCGCCGGTCGCCGTCGTCCTCGGTGAGCCGGTCGACGAGGAGCCGCAGCGCCTCGCGACCGAGCTCGCGTCGGGGCGGGGTGACGGTGGTGAGCGGTACCGCCGCGAGCTCGGCGTTCTCGTCGTCGTAGGCGACGACGGCGAAGTCGTCCGGCACCGTGACCCCCCGGTCGAGCGCGACCTCGAGGAGGCGGGCCGCATGGTCGTCGGTGTGCACGAACGCGGCGCGCGTCCCCGTCGCGAGGCAGTCGTCCAGGAACGACTCGAGCTCGGCACGCAGCCTCGCGGGGTCGTCGTCGCCCTTGGACAACGAGACGTCCGGCCCGGACACCAGGTCGAGGCGTTCGACGGCGGTCGTGAAGCCGTCCCGCACGTGGCGTGCGGTCGGCGTGCGGTCGTAGACGGCGACGGCTACCTGCCGGTGACCGAGCCCGTGCAGGTGCTCGACGGCCACCACGGCACCGTGGGCGTGGTCCGTCCGTACGAGGTCGAGCTCGCTGAGGCTCGTGGTGCCGTCGATCCGCCGTTCGACGAGCACGACGGGTACGGGGATCGATCGCAGCCAGGCGGCGAGCTCCTCCGAGGTCCGCCCACGAGTGGTGGGGGCGACGGCCAGCGCCGTGGCACCGAGAGAGAGCAGGCGGTCGACCTGGGTGGCCTCTACCTCGGGGCGGTAGTGGGAGACACCGAGGACGAGGCGGACGCGGAGCGCGGGAGCGAGGGCCTCCATACCGCGCACGACGTCGGGGAAGTGAGCGGTGGTGCTCGGCACGACCAGCCCGACGAGAGCTCGCGCCGCCTGCGGCCCACGGTTCGCGCTGAGCGCGATCGCGCCGCCGTGCACCCGCGCGAGCCGGCCCGCGCGGTCGAGCTCGATGATGTCGCGGCGGACGGTCACCTCGGAGACGCCCAGGTGGGTCGCGGCCTCGCCGGAGCGGACGCTACCGCGCAGCGCGATCTCACGCAGCAGGTACTCGTGCCGTGCGCGGGGCAGGTGCATGGATCTCCCGTCTCCGTCGACGTCGGTCGCGCGCCGTGGTCTCGTGGCGGTCCGGACCCCAGGACTGTAGCGCGGACGGTGGGCGGCTGATCGAAAATGTCCGAGCGGACGACATCGGCTCCGCACGCACGCAGGATGCCGATGTGACGGATGCAACGACAGCGGTGGTCACCGCGGCACTGGAGCCGACCCGACGGTGGGAGCGGCAGCACTGGCTCGCCACGGCCGACAGGCTGCTCGCCGCCGTCGAGCCGTACGCGTCGTCGGGGCGTTCCCTGATCCGGCTGCCCGGGCCCACCAGCGCCTCGGGAGCCTGGAGCGACGGGCTCGAGGGGTTCGCACGCACCTTCCTCCTTGCGGCGTTCCGCGTGCGGGGCGAGCAGGGGGCCGACCCGCACGGGCTGCTCGAACGCTACGCCGAGGGGCTGCGGCACGGTACCGATCCCGCCGGCGCCGAGCGGTGGCCCCGGATCGACGAGCGTCGGCAGGCCGTCGTCGAGGCGGCGTCCGTCGCGATCGGCCTGTCCGAGACACGCCCGTGGCTCTGGGACCGGCTCGACGACGCCACCCGAGGCCACGTCGTCGACTGGTTGGCGGGCATCGTCGGCACCAGCGGCTACCGCAACAACTGGGTCTGGTTCCAGAACGTGGTCGAGGCGTTCCTCGCCTCGGTCGGCGGCCCGTGGGACCAGGCTGACCTCGACCGCAACGAGGAGCTCGCCGAGGGCCTCTACGTGGGAGACGGCTGGTACTCCGACGGCCGCGGACGCGACGGGCGGCGCCAGTCGTTCGACTACTACGCGGGATGGGCGTGGCACCTGTACCCGCTGCTGCACGCGCGGATCGAGGGCCGTCCGCTGGACCAACGGCACGCGGAGCGGCTGCACGCCTACCTCGGGCAGGCGCAGCACCTCGTCGGCCCGACCGGCGCGCCCGTGCTCCAGGGAAGGTCGATCACCTACCGGTTCGCGATGCTGGCGCCCTTCTGGGCCGGGGCGCTCGCGGGCTCGACGCCGCTGCCACCGGGTGCGACGCGGGCGATCACCTCCGCCGTCGCGGAGCACTTCGTGGCCGCGGGATCCGTCGACGAGCGCGGGCTTCTCCCCACGGGGTGGCACCACCGGTACGACGGCGTGCGTCAGCTCTACAGCGGCGGCTCGTCGCCGTACTGGGCGAGCAAGGGGTTCCTCGGGCTGCTGCTCGACGCCGACGACCCGGTGTGGACGGCCGCGCCCGAGCTGCCGCCGTCGTGGGCGGAGGACCGCGTCACCGCCCTGCCCGTGCCGGGCTGGCTGGTGTCCGCGACGCCGGGCGACGGCATCGTCCGGGTCCTGAACCACGGGTCGGACCGGTTGCTCGAACCGGTCGTGCAGCAGCGTGCCGACGACCCGTTCTACCGCCGGCTGGGATACTCCAACGTGACGTCGCCGCAGCTGACGACCGACGCCGTCGCGGCGCCCGTCGAGTCACATGTCGCGCTGCTCGACGGTTCGGGGGCCCCGTCGCACCGCGACGGCATCGACCGGGTCCGGCTGTCCGAGGACGTCGCCGTCTCCAGGTCGCGCGTGCACTGGCTCGACCTGCCGGGCGGCCGGCCGAGCGACGCGGCGGTGTGGTCCTCGATGCGACGCGGACCGTTCGTGACCACGGCGGCGGTCGTCCGTGGCCGGTTCGAGGTGCGGCTCGCCTGGTGGGACCCGGTGCGTGCCGACGTCGGGCTGCCGCCCGCGACCCCGGTCCCCGCCGCCACCCTGGACGCGGAGGCGGCCTGGCCGGCCGACCCCGGACCCTGGCAACTGCACGTCGGCGGCTGGCCGCTCGCGGCGGGGCGCGACCGGGACCTGCACGTCGAGACCGACGTGGACTGGGTGCGGGTGACCCGGCAGGACGGCACCTCGTCGCTGGTCCGCGGGCTGCGGGGCCTCGATCGCGCCGGCACGACCTCCCGCACCGGTGCCGACCCGTACGGGGAGGCGTCCGTGACCCCGTGGGTGCGCAGCCGGTCCACGGTCGGCCCCGGCGACGTCTCGGCGGCGCTCGTCGTGCTCAGCGGTCGCGGTACCCCGTGGGTGCGCGACGTCGACGCGGTGACCGAGGTGCGGCACGACGAGGGCGAGGTCCACGTCGTGTGGCGGGACGGCCGGGTCGACACCCTGTCCGTGACCGAGGGGGACGACGCATGAGGCGTCTGCGTGCCGCCTTCGCGCTGCGACGGCCCGAGCTCCTGCCCGACCTGTTCGACGCCACGGCCCGCGAGCGCCTCGCGGCGGTGGCGGACGTCGCCCCGGAGGCCGTCACGGCCGCCGACGGCGAGGGCGTCGACCGTGTGCTGCGCGACGTCGAGGTCCTGGTGACCGGTTGGGGAGCGCCTCGTCTCGACGCGGAGCTGCTGGCCCGCGCGCCGCGGTTGCGCGCGGTGGTGCACGCGGCCGGGTCGGTGAAGAAGTTCGTCACCGAGGAGGTCTGGACGCGGGGGATCGACGTCTCCAGCGCCGCGACGGCGAACGCCCGACCGGTCGCGGAGTACACGCTCGCGATGATCCTCCTGGCCGGCAAGCGGGTGCTCGAGTCGGCGGCGGCGTTCGACCGGCATCGGTCCTTCACCGGTTGGCACCTGCCGCCGCACGGGAACAACGGCCTGGTGGTCGGCCTCGTCGGTGCCTCGCGCACCGGCCGGCAGGTCCTGGAGCTGCTCGCGCCGTTCGACACGGACGTGCTGCTCCACGACCCGTTCGTCGACGCCGCGGAGGCGCGCTCCCTGGGGGCCACCGCCGTCGGGCTCGACGAGCTGCTGCGCCGGTCCGACGTCGTCTCCCTGCACGCCCCCGCGCTGCCCGAGACGTACCGCATGATCGGCGGGCGTGAGCTCGCGCTCCTGCGCGACCACAGCACGCTGCTCAACACGGGACGCGGGCAGCTGGTCGACACCGCCGCGCTCACGGCCGAGGTGCTCGCCGGCAGGCTGCGGGCGATCCTCGACGTCACGGACCCGGAGCCGCTGCCCGCGGACCACCCGTTGTACGGGGCGCCCGGTGCGTTGCTGACGCCGCACGTCGCCGGGTCGTCGGGCAACGAGCTGCGCCGGCTCGGGGACAGCGCCGTCGCGGAGGTGGAGCGGCTGGCCGCGGGCCGGGGACTCGCGCATCCCGTCCGGCCCGAGCACCTGGCCCGGACGGCCTGACGTGCCGTCCACCTGGCCGCGTCCGGTTTTGATCGTTTGACCGCGGGTCCGCCACGGACCTCCCACCCTGAGGGTGTCCATCGAGGGGCACGACAACCCGTCACGAAGGAGTGACCACCATGGCCGACGTCAGTCGCCGAACCGTCCTGACCAGCGCCCTGACCGCAGGCGCCGCCACCGCGCTCGGGTCACAGACCGCCCACGCCGCGCCGACGACGGCGCTGCCCGCCGCGCCAGACCTCACGGGTCACGACCCCGTCGACGTGCGGTGGCTGGAGGGCACGCCCGCGGCGCTCGCCGCCGGGACCACGTGGGGCGTGCCCTGGCCGCGGGGTGCGCTCGGGACCAACCAGCGGTTCGCCCTGACGGCCACCACCGGCGAGGACGTCCCGCTCCAGACGTGGCCGACCGCCTGGTGGCCCGACGGCTCGGTGAAGTGGACGGCGCACGCGGTGAGCGGCGACGCCCCACGGGCCGCGTCGTACCGGCTCGGGCCCGGCCGACCCGCCCGGCCGGGGGTGGCCGTCGTCGTCGCCGAGCGGCACGACCGGGTCGTCGTCGACACGGGGACCATCGAGGTCGTCTTCGCACGTCACGGCCAGCGCGTCGTGCGCACGATCACCCGGGACGGCGAGGTGATCGCCCGTCACGGGCGGCTCGTCGCCTCGCGGCAGGACGCCGCCGACACGGACGACCCGCGCAGCGTGCGGTACGAGGACTTCGAGGGCACGGTCGAGGACGTCACGGTCGAGCAGGCCGGCCCGGTCCGGGCCGTGATCAAGGTGGAGGGCAAGCACCGCCGCGGGGCGCGCGAGTGGCTGCCCTTCGTGCTGCGGTTCGCGTTGTTCGCCGGCTCGGACGGCATCCGGCTGGTCCACACCTTCTTCTACGACGGTGACGAGGAGCGCGACTTCGTCCGCAGCCTGGGGGTGCGGTTCACCGTCCCGATGCGCGGGGAGCTCTACGACCGGCACGTCCGCCTCGCCGGCACGGACGGCGGCGTCCTCGCCGAGGCGGTCCGGGGGATCACCGGGCTGCGGCGCGACCCCGGGGAGGCGGTGCGGGCCGCGCAGGTCGACGGTCGGGCCCTGCCGGACCCCAGCACGTGGGACACCCGCGTCACGGACCGGCTGCACTGGATCCCCGCCTGGGGCGACTACAGCCTCTCCCAGCTCACGGCGCACGGTTTCGAGATCCGCAAGCGCACGGGGAACGGGCATTCGTGGGTCCGGTCCGACGCCGGGACCCGCTCGGCGGGCCTGGCCTACGTCGGCACGCCCTCGGGCGGGCTCGCCTTCGGCATGCGCAACTTCTGGCAGCTGCACCCCACCGAGCTCGAGATCGCCGGGGCCGCGGGCGACGAGGCGGAGGCCACGGTCTGGATGTGGTTCCCCCGCGCCGACGCCATGGACGTGCGGTTCTACCACGACGGCATGGGGCAGGACACGTACGAGGAGCAGCTCGACGCGCTCAACATCACCTACGAGGACTACGAGCCCGGCTTCGGCACGCCGTACGGCGTCGCCCGCACGACCGAGCTGATGTTCTGGGCGCTGCCCGCGACGCCCACGCCGGCCCGGTTCGCCGAGCTCGCCGAGGCCAGCGCGACGCCACCGCTGCTGGCGAGCAGCCCGCAGCACAACCACTCCACGGGGGTGTTCGGCTCCTGGACGCCGGTCGACCGCTCGAACGCCGCGAAGGCCGAGCTGGAGGACCGGCTCGACGCGATCCACCGGTACCACCTCGAGCAGGTGGACCAGCGCTCCTGGTACGGGTTCTGGGACTACGGGGACGTCATGCACTCCTACGACGGCGACCGGCACCAGTGGCGGTACGACGTCGGCGGGTACGCGTGGGACAACTCGGAGCTGTCGACGGACATGTGGCTCTGGTACCACTACCTGCGCACCGGCGACGCCGCGGCGTTCCGGTTCGCCGAGGCCATGACCCGGCACACGGGGGAGGTGGACGTCTACCACCTCGGGGTCTGGAAGGGCCTGGGCACCCGGCACAACGTCCAGCACTGGGGCGACAGCGCCAAGCAGGTTCGGATCAGCAACGCCAACTACCGGAGGTTCTACTACTACCTCACCGGCGACGAGCGCTGCGGGGACCTGCTGCGCGAGCTGGTCGACTCCGACCGGACGTACCTGGAGCTCAACGCGACGCGCAAGATCGACGGTTCGACCGGCGAGTACGACCCGGACCCACGGGCCCTGCCGCTGGGCACCACGACGGACTGGGGCGCCATCGCCGGCGCGTGGCTCACGGAGTGGGAGCGTCGCGGCGACCCGGAGGCGAAGCGGCGGCTGCTTCGCAGTGCGCGGTCGATCGCCGCGCTGCCCAACGGCTGGGTCCAGGCCGGCACCACGTACAACCTGCACGACGCCGTCTTCAGCTCGGGCGACGAGAAGGAGGTCGCCGTCGGCAGCCTCAGCTCCGTCTTCGGCCTGATCGAGGTCATGACCGAGCTCCTCGACCTGGTCGACGAGCCCGAGGTCGAGGCAAAGTGGGTGGAGTTCTGCCGCCTGTACAACGCCTCCCGGGAGGAGCAGGCAGAGGTCACGGGGGAGCACTGGGGCAGCCTCAACCTCCGCCAGTCGTACGCGCGGGCCACCGCGTACGCGGCGGTCCGGCTCGAGGACGACGCCCTGGCGGCACGAGCGTGGCAGGAGCTGCGCACCGGTCACGCCGGGTACCCGGACGACCACGACTGGGGCACGCGGCGCATCGAGCCGCCCGCCGTGCTGCACCCGGTCGACGAGGCGAACTTCTCGACCAACGCCAGCGCGCAGTACGGCCTGGCGGCCATGCAGTGCCTCGCGCTGGTCGGAGACCGCCTGTGAGGCGCTTGCGGCGGGACGTCAGGGCCCGAGCGCCCCGACCGGGATGACCTGAACACCGTCGTCGCGGCGATACCCGTACCCCGTCGCCGTGATCACGGCGTCGGGGGCTACGGACGCGGCTTCCCGTGCGGGGCGATCCGTGTCGAGGCGCACTGCCGTCGCGGCTTCCTGGGCGGTCGCTGTCTTGCCGCACGCCTTCGGCCCCTCGATCAAGACGGCCCCGGACGTCTGCAGAGCGATCCTCAACTCATCGTCGACGACACGGCGTCTGTACTCCACCGCTCCTCATCAAGGACTGGACCGACAGGTTGCACCGGTTCTGATCGACAGGTTGCACTGCGCGTCGCGTCTCACAGCGGTGGCGTCCGGGAGCGCCGGCGGGCCCCTCTAGTCTGGTGAGGTGACCTCCACAGCTCCTGCCGGCCAGCGCCCGCGCGGCACCGCGCCCGCGCCCGCCCGGCCCTGGTGGATCATCGCCGCCGGGCCGGGCGCCGTCGTGGCCGCGATCCTCGCGCTGCTCCTCGCGGGCTCCTGGTCCGGGGCCTTCGAGGCGCTCGGGACGTTCTCCGACCCGGGGGCCGTCGCCCGCTGGGGGTCGCCCCTCGCCACCGTCCTGGCCGAGCTCGGCGTGGCCGTGACGCTCGGCAGCCTGTTCGCGGCGGCGTGCCTCGTGCCGCCCGGGCGGGCGCAGGCGCGCCTGCTCGACGTCGCGGGGTGGGCCGCCGCGGTGTGGGCCGTCGCCGCGGTGGTCGAGCTCGTCCTGCAGTACGCCGTGGTCTCGGCGCTGTCGCCCACGGCGGGCAACTTCGGGCAGGGCCTGACGCAGTTCGTGATCGACGTCGAGCTCGGCCGCATCTCCCTCGGCATCATCGCGCTCGCGGCGGTGACCTCAGGGGTCGCGCTCGCCGTGCGGGGTCCGGTAGGTGCGCTCTGCACGGCGCTGCTGCCCGTCGCGGCGCTGACGTTGCAGTCCACCACCGGCCACGCCGCCGGGGCGGCCGACCACTTCCTGGCGATCGGCGCGATGTGGCTGCACCTCATGGGCGCCGCGCCGTGGCTCGGCGGGCTCGCGGCGCTGGCCGTCCTCGTCGTCGGCCGGTTCGACGACGTCACCACCGCCGCCGTTGCGCGGTACTCGCCCGTGGCGGCCTGGTGCCTGGTCGCGGTCGGGGTGTCCGGCGTCGCCAACGCGTGGATCCGGATGGAGGGGTTCGACGACCTCGCGACGAGCTATGGCGTCCTGCTGGTCGTGAAGATCGTCCTGACCGCTGCCCTGGGCGTGCTCGGGTGGGCGCACCGCACCTGGATCGTCGGCCGGCTGGAGCGCGGGGCGTCCGCGGTGCGCCGGCTGTTCTGGCAGCTCCTCGCCGTCGAGCTCCTCGTCATCGGCGCGGTCTCCGGGGTGGCGGTGGCGCTCGGGTCCACCGCACCACCGGTGCCGGACGAGGTGCCCACGGACGCCTCGCCCGCCTACCAGCTCACCGGCTACGCGCTGCCCCCGGAGCCGACGGCGACGCGCTGGCTCACCGAGTGGGCCGTGGAGCCGATCCTCGCGTTCGCCTGCGTCGCCGGGATCGTCGTCTACGTGCGCTGGGTGCTGCGGCTGCGGCGGCGCGGCGACCGGTGGCCCCTGGGGCGGACGCTGACGTGGTGCGCGGGGATGCTCGTGCTGATCTGGACCACCAACGGCGCCCCGACCGTCTACGGGCACGTCATCTTCAGCGGCCACATGGTCCAGCACATGACGCTGGCGATGCTGGTGCCGCTGCTGCTCGTCCTCGCCGCCCCGGTCACGCTGCTGCTGCGCGCGGTGCCGGCCCGCAAGGACGGCTCGCGGGGGCCGCGGGAGTGGGTGCTGGCGCTGGTCCACTCCCGGGTGGGCACCTTCCTCGCGCAGCCGGTGGTGGCCGCCGTGCTCTTCGCGGGCGGCATGATCGCGTTCTACTTCACGCCCCTGTTCGAGCTCGCCCTGACGAACCACCTGGGGCACCTGTGGATGATCGTGCACTTCACGATCGTCGGGTACCTGTTCGCGAACGCCCTCGTCGGCATCGACCCGGGCCCGCAGCGTCCCGGCTACCCGATGCGTCTCGTGCTGCTGTTCGCCACGATGGTGTTCCACGCGTTCTTCGGCGTGGTGCTGACCACCGGCACGTCCCTGCTCGTCGCGGACTGGTACGGCAACATGGGCCGCGACTGGGGCCTGAGCGCCATCGCCGACCAGCAGCGCGGCGGCGGCATCGCCTGGGGCATCGGCGAGCTGCCGACGCTCGCGCTGGCGATCATCGTCGCCGTGCAGTGGACCCGGTCGGACGAGCGGGAGGCCCGGCGCCGCGACCGGCAGGCCGAGCGCGACGGCGACGCGGAGCTCACCGCCTACAACGACATGCTGGCCCGGATGGCCGACCAGGACGAGACCGCCGGCCGCTGACGCTCCGACCGGCCGACGCGCCGGCACGTGCCCGACGGGCTGTCAGAACAGCCCGTCGAGGACCCGCGGCGCCAGGCCGAGCGCCGTCGTCGTCGCCAGGCCGTCCGCGACCGTCACCGTCCGCACGCCCGGCATGGGCTCGGTGAGCACGAACGGGTCGTCCGCGCCGGGCCCCGGGGCACGGACGATCTCGGTGACCGACCAGCGGCTGCGGACCGTCGGCCGGCCGGTGCCGAGCAGCGCCGCCGTCTCGCGCAGCAGCAGCTCGTCGACGTCCTCCGAGCGGCCCGTCGCGTCCGCGGGCGCCCGCCCGTCGCCGACGACGACGGACCCGTCCTGCTGCGCCGTGAGCGTCAGGTGGATCTCGGCCGCGAGCAGCTCGGGGTGCCGGGTGCGCAGGCGCTCGCGGACCCCGCCGAGTGCGCGGCTGTGCAGGTAGGCGCCGTCGCGTACGAGCGTGCTCGCGCCGACCAGCACGGGGCCGGTGGCGAGCCGCTCGGCCGGTGGGCCGCCGTCGGGCAGCGGGGGCGCGATCCGCAGCATCTGGCGACGCACGGGCAGGAGGCGGTCGCCGACCTCGCCGAAGAGCTGCCCGACGTCGTGCCCGACCGCGACCACGACGCGCTTGGCGACGACCTCCCCGCGCGAGGTCCGCACGAGGGTGCAGCCGCTGCCGGCGTCGAAGGTCTGGGCAGCGGTCGACCAGGCGACGTGCGCCTGGGGGCGCCCGCCGAGCCAGTCCGCGACGATGCCGAGCGCCGCCGCGGGCTCGACCCGCAGGTCGAGGGGCAGGAACACGCCTCCGACGGCGTCGGCCACGGGCGTGCGGTCCGCGACCTCGCGGCCCGTCAGGAGCGTGGCGTCCCCGGCGCGCGCGGCGACGAGGTCGTCCAGGACGGCGAGCTCGTCCGGGTGCCCGGCGGCGACGACGGCGCCGCACTCCCGGACGCCGAAGCCCGCCTCGCGGCCGAGCTTCAGCCAGCGTTCCCGGGAGGCCAGGGCGCAGGCGAGCGCGGTGGTGTCCTGGGTCGTGATGGCGAGGTGACCACCGCGCCGAGCGGCGCTGCCGACCGGTCGCCGGGCGGCGTCGACGACGAGCACCGACAGCCCGCGCGCGTGCGCCTCGACGGCGTGCGCGAGCCCGACCGCACCCGCTCCGACGACCGCGAGGTCGACCTTCGCAGGGAGCGGGGGCTGCGCGCTGTCGTGGTTCACGTCCAGAATCTGCCTGAGCACATGGCCGGCGTTCAAGGCGGGGATGGCCTGTGGACAAGGTGTTCGGCCAGTGTTCACCTGCGGTTCGGTCCGGCGTTCCCGCAGGGTCGCGCCGGCCCTCCGCCGGCCCTCCGCGGGGCCCTCCGCGGGGCCGTCCGTGGGCCCGTCCGCCGGGCGGTCCCGGGCAGTTGTGGTAGACCCGTCTGCGTGACCCAGGACACCTCGGCGGACGCCGCTCCGCACCCCCAGACCCCGTTCCACGACCTCGACTCCTACCTCGCGCTCGGGCGCGTCGGAGGGCTGGTGCTCAGCCCCGACGGCACGCGCCTCGTCACCGCGGTGCAGAGCCTCGACCCGGCGCGCACCGGTTTCGTCTCGGCGCTGTGGGAGGTCGACCCGGCCGGCGAGCGCCCGGCCCGGCGCCTCACCCGCAGCGCCAAGGGCGAGTCCTCCGCGGCGTTCACGGCCGCCGGTGACCTGCTGTTCACCTCGGCCCGCCCGGACCCGGACGGCACGCCGGACGACGACGCCCGCGCCGCGCTGTGGAGCCTGCCCGCCGGGGGCGGCGAGGCACGCGTGGTGGCGACCGCTCCCGGTGGCCTCGGCGGCATCTGCACGGCGCGGGACGCCGACGTCGTGTCGGTGACGGCGCCGGTGCTGCCCTCGGCGGCGGACCTCGCCGAGGACGCCGGGCTGCGCAAGACCCGCAAGGACCTCAAGGTGGACGCCGTCTGGCACACGGGCTACCCGGTGCGGCACTGGGACCACGACCTGGGCCCGGACGCGGACCGCCGGTTCGCGTTGTCGCTCGGCCGGCTCGCCGAGGGGGAGCAGGCCGAGCTGCGCCAGCTGACCGGGGCCGGCCGCCAGCTCGACGAGGCGGGAGCCGCGCTGTCGCCCGACGGCGCGACGCTCGTGACCTCCTGGACGGTGGACGACGCCGGTGCCGCCCGGCGCGAGACGCTGGTCGCCGTCGACACGGCCACGGGGGAGCGGCGCACCCTGGTCGACGACCCCGACGCCGAGGTCGGCTCGCCCGTGGTCTCGCCGGACGGGCGCTGGGTGGCCTACGTGACCTCGACGATCACCTCGCCGACCGAGTCGCCGGTGGTGCGGGCGGGCCTGGTGGCGCTGGACGGCAGCGGTGAGCCCGAGGTCCTCGCCGACGACTGGGACCGCTGGCCCACGTCGCTGGCGTGGCTCCCCGACGCGTCGGGCCTGCTGGTCACCGCGGACGAGGACGGCCGCGGCCCGGTGTTCCTGCTGACCTTCGGCGCCCCGGGCGCAGGTTCGGTGACGGTCGAGCGGGTCACGGCGGACGCCGCGACGTTCACCGACGTCCAGGTGGCGCCGGACGGCTCGGCGTTCTACGCGCTGCGCACCTCCTACGCCGCGCCGTCGGAGCCCGTCCGGGTCGACCTGGCGGCGTTCGTGGCGTCCGGCGCACCGGGGGAGCGCGAGCCGGTGGCCGCCGTCGTCCTCCCGTCGCCCGCGCCGGCGCCGGAGCTGCCGGGCACGCTCACCGAGGTGGAGACGACGGCGGAGGACGGCTCGCGCGTGCGGGCCTGGCTCGCGCTGCCGGCCGGTGCCTCGGCCGCGGACCCGGCGCCGCTGCTGCTGTGGATCCACGGCGGGCCGCTGAACTCGTGGAACGCCTGGTCGTGGCGCTGGAACCCGTGGATCATGGTCGCCCGCGGGTACGCGGTGCTGCTGCCGGACCCGGCGCTGTCCACCGGGTACGGGCAGGAGTTCGTGCAGCGCGGGTGGGGTGCGTGGGGCGACAAGCCGTACACCGACCTGCTGGCGATCACCGACGCCGCGGAGGCGCTCGACGAGATCGACGCCTCGCGGACGGCGGCGATGGGCGGCTCGTTCGGCGGGTACATGGCGAACTGGGTGGCGGGGCACACGGACCGGTTCCGCGCGATCGTCACCCACGCCTCGCTGTGGGCGCTCGACCAGTTCGGCCCGACGACGGACCACGCCTACTACTGGGCGCGCGAGATGACGCCGGAGATGGCCGAGGCGCACAGCCCGCACCGGTACGTCGGTGACATCCGCACGCCGGTGCTGGTGGTCCACGGCGACAAGGACTACCGGGTGCCGATCGGAGAGGGCCTGCGGCTGTGGCGCGAGCTCCTGGCCGACTCCGGGCTGCCGGCCGCCGACGACGGCACCACGGTGCACCGGTTCCTGTACTTCCCGACCGAGAACCACTGGGTGCTCGCACCGCAGCACGCGAAGGTCTGGTACTCCGGCGTGCTGGCGTTCCTGGCCGAGCACGTGCTCGACGTGCCGGACGGCGAGGGCGACAGGGTCCTGCCGACCACGCTCGGCTGAGGCCCCACGCCGAGGCCCCACGCCGAGGTGCCGAACGTCGAGGTTCGGACCGTTATCGGGAGTCATAGCGGTCCGGACCTCGACACTCGGCGAACGGGGTGGGTGCTCATCTGGGCGAGCGCCATCGCTCATCTGTTACGTTGGAGTCCCTGGACCCGACGGAGCAAGGACGCGCCATGACCGCACTCAGCGACGAGAACCTGGGCACCCTGCGCAGCGCCGGGGGCGGCGCCGGCGGGCTGGCCCTGCCGGGATACGACCGTTCCGCGCTCCGCGCGGGGATCGTGCACCTGGGGGTCGGCGGCTTCCACCGGGCGCACCAGGCGATGTACCTCGACCGGCTCATGGCCCAGGGCGAGGCGCTCGACTGGGCCATCTGCGGCGTCGGGGTGCTGCCGCACGACGCGCGCATGCGCGACGCGCTCCGCTCCCAGGACGGCCTGTACACCCTGGTGCTCAAGCACCCCGACGGCGCCCTCGAGGGCCGCGTGATCGGGTCGGTCGTGGACTTCCTGCTCGCCCCGGACGACCCGGAGGCGGTCATCGAGAAGATGGCCTCGCCGCAGATCCGCATCGTCTCCCTGACGGTGACCGAGGGCGGCTACAACGTGCACCCGGTGACCGGGGAGTTCGACGAGTCCGACCCGGCCGTGCAGGCCGACCTGGCACCCGGTGCCGAGCCCGCGACGTCGTTCGGGCTCGTGACCGAGGCCCTGCGCCGGCGCCGGGACCGGGGGATCGCCCCCTTCACCGTGATGAGCTGCGACAACATCCAGGGCAACGGCGAGGTCGCGCACAAGATGTTCGGTGCCTTCGCGCGGCTCAAGGACCCCGAGCTCGGCGCGTGGATCGAGGAGCACGTGCCGTTCCCCAACTCGATGGTCGATCGGATCACGCCGGTCACCACGGACGACGACCGCGCCATGGTCGCCGAGCAGTTCGGGGTCGACGACGCCTGGCCCGTGGTCGCCGAACCCTTCTGCCAGTGGGTGCTCGAGGGCCGCTTCGCCGACGGGCGGCCGCCGCTCGAGGAGGTCGGCGTCCAGGTGGTCGACGACGTCGAGCCCTACGAGCTGATGAAGCTGCGGCTGCTCAACGCGAGCCACCAGGCGCTGTGCTACCTCGGCTATCTGGCCGGCTACCGGTACGCCCACGAGGTGTGCGCCGACGAGACGTTCGTGCGGTTCCTGCTCGACTACATGGAGCGCGAGGCCACCCCCACGCTGCAGCCGGTCCCCGGCATCGACCTCGACGACTACCGGCGCACGCTCGTCGAGCGGTTCGCGAACCCCGCCGTGCGGGACACGCTCGCGCGGCTGTGCGCCGAGTCCTCGGACCGGATCCCGAAGTGGTTGCTGCCGGTGGTGCGGGAGAACCTGGCCGACGGCGGTGAGATCCACCGCGCGGCCGCCGTCGTCGCCGCGTGGGCCCGCTACGACGAGGGCGTCGACGAGCAGGGCGAGCCGATCGAGATCGTGGACCGGCTCGCCGACCGGCTCCGCGCGGCGGCCGCCCGGCAGAGCGAGGACCCGCTGGCGTTCCTGCGCGACCGCGAGCTGTTCGGCGACCTCGTGGACGACCAGCGCTTCACGGCCGCCTACCTCGCGGCGCTGGAGTCGCTGCACCGGGACGGCGCCCAGGTGACGGTGGAGGTGCTGGCAGGCTGACGAGTGCCGCCTGCCGGGCTGCCTCCTGCGGGTAGGGCGTCTCCCGGCTCTCCTGCTGGAACCGGCGGTGGAAGTCGCCCACCACCGCGGCGACCGGCGCGTCGCGCGCGAGGATGGCCGCGACCGCCGTCGGAGCTCCCTCCGGGACGACACCGTGGGCGCAGGCGCGCACGAACGCGCGGCGTTCCTCCGGCGCGTACCCGTACAGGGCGACCGCCAGCCAGTTCACCAGGTACGTCGCGGCGTAGTCCTGGTCGTAGGTCTGGTGCTCGTCGAAGAACGTGGCCTCGTCCGGCGCCAGCTCGAAGCGCGACGAGACGGCCAGGCCGTAGTCGGCGACGTAGAGCCGGTGGCCGTCGGTGAGGATGTTCTCGAAGTGGGCGTCGAGGTGCAGCAGCCCGCGGGCGCTCATGAACCCGACGGCGGTCCGCAGCTCGTCGTCCACCCAGGCGCACGCCGCCTCGGCCACCTCGCCGCCGGCGTCCACCCGGGCGCTCAGCCAGTCGTGCAGGGTCTGCGGGATGTGCTCGAGGAACAGCAGCAGGCTCGCGGACGAGTCCCGCAGCTCCTCGATCCGGCGGCGCACCGCTGGTCCGCCGCCCCAGTAGGCGACGGCTCGCTCCACGTCGGCCAGCTCCTCGGGCAGCGGGTGGCCGCCGTCCGGCAGCACCCGCCAGTGGTGCATCAGCGGGAAGCCCTCGTGGTCCCCGGCGATCACCCAGCCCGTGGTCATGGTGTGCACGGCGAGCTCGCGCCAGGCGCCCCACCCCGGACCGCCGATGGTGCCGATGCCGTAGTGGCAGAAGCTCGGCAGCCCGAACAGGTTCGCCGTGGAGCGGACGTGCTCCGGTCGCCGCTCGAGGTCGGTCAGCCGCACCCGCTTGACGAACACCGGGGTGCCGTCGACGTCCAGCCGCACGGTCGTGCCACCGATCCCGGACCCGATCGCCGGAGCGGCGTCCACGAGCTCGCGCAGCCGGTGGTCGCTGTGCAGGGACAGCGCGGTGGCGACGGCGGCGTGGGCAGCGAGGCGAGCGACCCGCGTCCTGTCAGAGGTGGTCAAGGATGCCGGCGGGCGGGTCCGCCAGGAGGTGCTCGAGCTCGACCGCGGCGGCGTCGTCCATGACGAGCACCGTGGCGATCCCGCCCAGGACGGCGCCCCGCAGCCCGGCCGCCGCCTCGGTGCCGTAGCCGATCGCCACCACGTCCGGCGTGCGGACGAGCTGGTCGAGCGTGACGCCCACGACGCGGGCGTCGAGCGGCGTGACCACCGCGCGCCCCCGGGTGTCGAAGAGCCGGCCGGAGCACTCGCCGACGGCGCCGGCCTCGGTGGCGGCGCGCCGCTCGGCCTCGGTGACCTGCGGGTAGACGGTGGAGCCCGTGGCGTTCCAGCTGCCGATCGACACGACGGCGAGGTCGAGGGCGTCGGCCCGGTCGAGCGCGGCGGCGATCTCCGGCTGCTGCCGCATGCCGCGCGCCGTCGCGGGGTCGCCGACGAGGAGAGGGGACCAGACGGGCCAGGTGCGCACGCCGGCCATGGTGGTGAAGCGCTGGATGAGCTCGAGCGAGTTCCCGCTGCCGTGCACGGGCAGCGCGCCGACGAGCTGGACGACGTCGCAGGGCGGCAGGGTGCCGAGGGTGCGGACCGCCGCCTCGATGGTCCGGGACCACGAGACGCCGACGGTCGCACCGGAGCTGACCCGGGCCGCCATGACGCGCGCGAGCTCGCGGGCGAGCGCCGCACGCGTCGTGTCCCGGTCGTCGGCGCCCGGGACGATGACGACCTCCTGGGCGCCGAGCCGCTCCGCGAGGCGCCGGGCCCGTCCCGCGTCGAGGTGGGCCGGTGCGGCGATCTCGATACGCACGATGCCGGCGTCGCGGGCCTCGGTGAGCAGCCGGGCCACCTGGAACCGCGAGATGCCGCGGTTCTTCGCGATCTCGACCTTCGACAGCCCGTCGAGGTAGTAGTCCGTGCTCACCTCCACGAGGAGGCGCGTGTGCTCGGCGTCGGTCACTGGTCCTCGTCTCCCCGGCGACGCTGGTCTCCGGCAACGCTGCGCGAAAGTTTGAGCGGATGGCCTTGCTCACGTGAGCATATCGAACTATGGTCGGTTCAGATGAGCAGCGCTGCTGCTCTCATCTGAGCGGACGACTCGACGTGAGGACAACGATGTTCCAACCATCCGGCGCGCGGCGCCGACCGGATCGACGCAGGGCACCACGGCTCCTCGCCGGTGCGGCAGCCCTCACTCTCGGTCTCGCGGGGTGCGCCGGTGCCGGTGCCGTCGGCGGCGACGGGGAGCAGATCGTCGTCGCGATCGTCTCCAACCCGCAGATGCAGGACGCCATCTCGCTGCAGGACCACTTCCGCGCCGAGCACCCCGGCGTCGACGTCCAGTTCGTCAGCCTTCCCGAGAACGAGGCGCGGGCCAAGATCACCGCCTCCGTCGCGACGGGCGGCGGCGAGTTCGACGTCGTGATGATCTCCAACTACGAGACCCCCATGTGGGCCGAGAACGGCTGGATCGAGAACCTCCAGCCGTACGCCGACGCCACCGAGGGGTACGAGCCCGACGACTTCGTGCCGAGCGTGCGGGAGGCCCTCTCGGTGGACGGCGACCTGTACTCGGTGCCGTTCTACGGGGAGTCGTCGTTCCTGGCCTACCGCCAGGACATCTTCGACGAGCGGGGTCTGGAGATGCCCGAGCGGCCCACGTGGGACGACGTCCGCGACCTCGCCGCCGAGCTCCACGACCCGGCCCAGGACTTCTCCGGGGTCTGCCTGCGCGGGCTGGCCGGCTGGGGCGAGGTCATGGCCCCGATGGGCACCGTGATCAACACCTTCGGCGGCCGCTGGTTCGACGAGGACTGGAACGCGCGGCTCGACAGCCCCGAGGTCCGGGCCGCCGCCGAGACGTACGTCGAGACCGTCCAGCAGTACGGCCAGCCCGGCGCGGCGACCTCCGGGTTCGGCGACTGCCTCACCCGGTTCGCCCAGGGCAACGCCGCCATGTGGTACGACGCGACCTCGATGGTCTCCAGCGTCGAGGACCCGGCGTCGTCCAACGTCGCCGGCGACGTCGGCTACGTCCCGGCGCCGGTCAGCGAGACGGACGCCGCGGGGTGGCTCTACTCCTGGTCGCTGGCGATCCCCTCGACGAGCGAGCACAAGGACGCCGCCTGGGACTTCGTCTCCTGGATGACCGACCCGGACTACATCGAGCTCGTCGGTGAGGAGCTGTCCTGGGAGCGGGTGCCGCCGGGCAGCCGGTTGTCCACGTACGAGATCCCCGAGTACGCCGAGGTCTCCGAGGCCTACGCCGAGGCCACGCTGACGGCGATGGGCGAGGCGACGCAGGAGAACACGATGACCGAGCCGGTGCCGTACCCGGGCATCCAGTTCGTCGGCATCCCCGAGTTCCAGGACCTGGGGACCCGCGTGGGTCAGCAGATGTCGGCCGCGATCGCCGGGCAGAAGACGGTCGCCGAGGCGCTCGAGCAGTCCCAGTCCTACGCCGAGACCGTCGCCGAGACCTACCGGGACGAGGCCGACGCCGCAGCCACCACCGACGGAGGCTCCTGATGACCACGCTCACCTCCCAGGCGGCGAGCGCCCGCCGCGCGCAGGAGCAGCGCGCCGCGCGCGCCGAGCATCAGACGAGTCGCGCCGAGCGCTGGCGCCGGCGCGGGCCGCTGCTGCCGGCACTGCTCTTCACGATCGTCGTCACGCAGATCCCGTTCCTCGTGACGATCTGGTACTCGCTGCACTCGCGCAACCTGCTGCGACCGGACTCCGACCTGTTCGTCGGCTTCGCCAACTACGGGGACATCGTCGGTGACTCGACGTTCCGCGGGGCGGCGGTGAACTCGGTCGTCATCACGCTGGGGTGCGTGCTGGTCGCGATGGTCCTGGGCATCGTGCTCGCGCTGCTCCTCGACCGGCCCTTCCGCGGGCGGGGGGTGGCCCGGACGCTGCTCATCACCCCGTTCCTCATCATGCCCGTCGCGAGCTCGGTGCTGTGGTCGATGGCGATGCTCAACCCGACGTACGGCCTGTTCAACTGGACGCTGGGCCTCGTCGGGATCGACCCGGTCGACTGGACGTCGACGTACCCGATCGTCGCGATCCTCATGGCGCTCGTGTGGCAGTGGACGCCGTTCATGATGCTGCTCGTCCTCGCCGGCCTGCAGGCGCAGCCGAAGGACGTCATCGAGGCGGCGTCGGTCGACGGCGCAGGCCCGTGGCGCACGTTCACGTGGATCACGATGCCGCACCTGCGCCGCTACGTGGAGCTGGGCGTGCTGCTCGGGATCATCTACGTGGTCAACACGTTCGACCAGATCTACCTCATGACGGCGGGCGGGCCCGGCACGGCGAGCGCCAACCTGCCCTTCTACATCTACCAGCGCGCGTTCCTCGGCTTCGACGTGGGTCAGGCCGCCGCGATGGGCGTGGTCGTCGTGATCGCCACGATCTTCGTCGCGATGGCCGCGCTGCGCCTCATCTTCCGCAGCTTCGACGTCAAGGAGCGCTCATGACCACCACCGCACCGGCCCCGACGTCCTCGCGGCCCGCCGCGCCCGGCGGTGCACGGCGGCGACGCCCCCGGACCGCGGGCACGCTCCTGACGGCCCTCACGTGGATCCTCGCCCTCGGGTTCTTCTTCCCCGTCGCCTGGATGGCGATGACGGCCTTCAAGCAGGAGAGCCAGGCGTCCTCCAACCCGCCCACGTTCTTCTTCGAGCCCACGCTCGACCAGTTCCGCGCCGTCGTCGGCGAGTCGGGCACCTACGTGGCGAACTCCCTCATCGCGACGGGCTTCTCGACGCTGCTCGTGCTCCTGCTCGGGATCCCGGCCGCCTACGCCCTGTCGATCCGGCCGGTGGAGAAGGTCGGCGACGTGCTGTTCTTCTTCATCTCGACGAAGATGCTGCCGGTCGTGGCCGTCATCGTCCCGATCTACGTCATCGCGGGCCAGCTGAAGGTCCTGGACAACATCTGGACCCTGGTCGTGCTCTACACGGCGATGAACCTGCCGATCGCGGTGTGGATGATGCGCTCGTTCCTCCAGGAGGTGCCCGCCGAGGTTCTCGAGGCGGCGTCGGTCGACGGGGCCGGGCTGCTGCGGACCATGCGCTCCGTCCTGCTGCCGATGGTCGCGCCCGGGATCGCCGCGACGGCGCTCATCTGCGTGATCTTCGCGTGGAACGAGTTCTTCTTCGCCCTCAACCTCACGGCGTCGCAGGCGGCCACCGTGCCGTTGTTCATCGTGTCCACGATGACGAGCGAGGGCCTGTTCCTGGCCCGGCTCTGCGCGGCCGCGCTGCTCGCGTCCCTGCCGGTGATCCTGGCCGGGTGGATCGCCCAGAAGCAGCTCGTGCGCGGCCTGTCGATGGGCGCCATCAAGTAGCGGGCGGATCCTCCCGCGGAGCGAGGAGCAGGTCCACGAGGGCCTCGAGGCGGCGGGTCGGCGGTGCGGGCTCACCCGCGCCGGCGGCCGGCCGTTCGAGCAGGTCCGCCCGCCCGGCGGCGTCCTCGGCGGACATGAGCAGGTCGACGGCGGTGGGCATGTCGACGACGAACCGGAGCCCGAGGCCCTCGAGGATGCGGTCGAGCACGGCGCCGACCTCGGCCCGGATGCGCCGGTGCTCGGTGAGGTACAGCTCGGCGACGGCGGCGTCGCGCAGGGCGAGGAGCTCGAACTCGGCGGCCACGAGGCACCACTGCCGGCGCGCGCTGCCGTCGGGACGCACGGCCGCCATGACGGTCCCGAGCGCCGCGCGGAAGCCCTCCGGGGTGCCGAGGCTGCCGGCGTCGATGGTCTCGACGGCCTGCTCGAGCGCGCCGAGCTGACGCGTCGCGTCGCGCTGCATGAGCGCGAGGAACAGCTCCTCCTTCGACGCGAAGTTGGAGTAGAACGCGCCACGCGTGAACCCGGCCGCCTCGCAGACCGCCTCGATGGACGTCGCCTGCATCCCGACCTCGGCGAACACGTCGAGCGCCGCGTCGAGCAGGCGCTCCCGGGTGCGCGTGCGGCGCGGGGAACGCACGCTGGTCACGTGCTCCGTGGTCCTCACAGGGTGGCCTCCTCGGTCGGGCGGTTGACCCACTCTAGTCAATGCAGGGCTGTATCGGATACATTCCTGTATCGGATACAGTGCTGTATCGGCCCGCTCGAACCAGCGGGGCCCTGACCCTCCGTCGCACCCGGGAGCCTCTGTGTCCTCCGTCCTCTACCAGCTCGGTCGTTGGGCCGTGGGCGCCCGTCGCCTCGTCGTCATCGGCTGGCTCGGCATCCTCGTGATCACCGGTGCGGCCGGGGGCCTGGTCTTCCAGGGCTTCGACAACTCGATCACGATCCCGGGCACCGAGTCGCAGGACGCGCTCGACCAGCTCTCGGCGACGTTCCCGGAGGTGAGCGGCACCTCGGCCCAGGTGGTCGTCGTCGCTCCCGACGGCGGCACCATCGAGGACGCCGACGTCCGTGGCCCCGTCGAGGACGCCGCCGACCGCATCGGTGACCTCGACGAGGTCGCCGCCGTCGCGACCCCCTACGACGAGCAGGCCCCGTCCCCGGTCAGCGACGACGAGGCCGCGACCATCGTGACGGTCCAGCTCGACGGCGACGCGTTCGCCATCAGCGACGCGACGAAGGACGAGCTCGGCGAGATCACCGACGATCTCGCCGCGGCGCTGCCGGACGGTGCGCAGGCGTCCCTGGGCGGGCAGCTCTACGCGAACGAGCTGCCGCACCTGAGCATCATCGAGGTCATCGGCGTCGTCGTCGCCCTGATCGTGCTGCTGTTCACGCTCGGGTCGCTGGTGGCCGCCGGCCTGCCCCTGGTCAACGCGCTGCTCGGCGTCGGCGTGTCGATGCTGCTGCTCCTGGCGGCCACGGTGTTCGGGCCGATCAACTCCACGACGCCGATGCTCGGGCTCATGCTCGGTCTCGCCGTCGGCATCGACTACGCCCTGTTCATCGTCTCCCGGCACCAGGAACAGCTCCGGGACGGGATCGACGTGCGTGAGTCCGTCGCCCGGGCGACGGCGACGGCCGGGTCCGCGGTGATCTTCGCCGGCCTGACGGTGATGATCGCCCTGGTCGGCCTGGGCGTCGCGGGCATCCCCTTCCTCAGCGTCATGGGCATCGCCGCGGCGGCCGCCGTCGGCGTGGCCGTCCTGGTCTCCCTCACCCTGCTGCCTGCGCTGCTCGCCATCGCCGGCGACCGGCTCCGTCCCCGCGCGACGAAGCGCCGCACCTCCCGCCGTGCGTCGCGCCGGGCGGACCGCGGTGCGGACGCTGCGCCCGACGGCGCCGCCCACCACAACCGGTTCTTCGCCGGCTGGGTGCGGGGCGTCACCAAGGTGCCGATCGCGACGATCGCGATCGTCGTGGTCGCGCTGGGCGCCCTCACCCTGCCCGCGGCGAACCTCCGTCTCGCGCTGCCCGACGCCGGGTACCTGCCCGAGGACAACTCGGCACGGCAGACGTACGACCTGGTCAGCGAGTACTTCGGCCCCGGCTTCAACGGGCCCCTCATCGTGACGGGGTCGATCATCACCAGCACGGACCCGGTCGGGCTCATGGACGACCTCGCCGCGGAGATCGAGGACCTGCCGGGGGTCGCGAGCGTCCCGCTGTCCACGCCGAACCAGACGGCGGACACCGGCATCATCCAGGTGGTGCCCGAGGGCGCGCCGGACTCGGAGGAGACGAAGGCCCTCGTCGAGGAGATCCGCGGCTTGCACGACCAGTTCCTCGACGAGTACGGCGTCGACCTGGCCGTCACCGGTGCGACCGCCGTGGGCATCGACGTCTCGGACAAGCTCGGTGACGCCCTGGTGCCGTTCGGGCTGGTGGTGGTGGGGCTCTCGCTGCTGCTGCTGACCATGGTGTTCCGGTCCGTCTGGGTCCCCGTCAAGGCGACCCTCGGCTACCTGCTCAGCGTCGGGGCGGCGTTCGGTGCCGTCACGCTCGTCTTCGAGGAGGGGCTGTTCGCCGAGGCGCTGAACGTCACCAAGCTGGGCCCGGTGATCAGCTTCATGCCGATCATCCTCATGGGTGTGCTGTTCGGCCTTGCGATGGACTACGAGGTCTTCCTGGTCTCGCGCATCCGGGAGGACTACGTGCACAACGGCGGCCGCGCCCGCCAGGCGATCCTCACGGGCTTCCAGGGGTCGGCGAAGGTGGTCACGGCGGCGGCGATCATCATGTTCGGGGTCTTCGTGGCGTTCGTGCCCGAGGGCGACATGACGCTCAAACCCATCGCGCTCGGGCTCGCCGTCGGCGTCGCCGTCGACGCGTTCGTCGTACGGATGGTCCTCGTCCCGGCGGTCCTCGCGCTGCTCGGCGACAAGGCCTGGTGGATGCCGCGCTGGTTGGACCGCGCGCTGCCGACGTTCGACGTCGAGGGCGAGGGCCTGGCGAAGGAGCTGCGGCTCGCGTCCTGGCCCGGCGCGCGCCCGGACGGCGGGGTCGACGCCGTCGTCGTGCGCGACCTCGAGGTGAGCGGCCCCCGTGGCCCCGGCCTCGGTGAGCCGCCGCTCGTCGGCCCGGTCAGCGTCCGGGTGCCCGACGGCGGCACGCTCGCCGTGCACGGCGACGCCGCGGCCCCGGTCAACGCGTTCCTCCTGGCCGTCGCCGGACGGATCCGCCCGGACGCCGGCGTCGCGAAGGTCACCGGTCTGGTCCTGCCCGAACGGGCGTCGTCGGTGCGCTCGCGCGTCGCCGTGGTCGACGCCGTGGCGGAGGACGGCGACCCGGCCGCTGCCGTGACGGCCGCGGTGCGCCAGGGCGCCACCGTCGTGGTGGTCGACCGCACCGACGTCGTCGCCGACCGACCGGCGCGCGAAGCGCTCGCCACGACGCTGTCCCGCGCGCACGCCGCCGGGGTGACGCTCCTGGTGGGCGCCACCGGGGTCGTCGCGACCGACCTGCTGCCGGGGCCGACGCCGGTCCTCGACGTCGGCGTCGGCTGGGGCGCTCCGGCGACCCTGCAAGGCGGGGAGGAACCACCACCCGTGCCCCGGCACGAACCCCGGCACGCACCGGGGCACGAGGCCGAGGACGGCGCCGGGCCGGACGGCCAGGGCGAGCCCGAGGCCGCCGAGACGGACGACACCACCGAGGAGGTGCGGGCATGAACCGCGTCAAGCAGAACCCCTGGGCGATCGTGCTGGTCGCGCTCCTGCCCGTCCTGGTGCTCGGCATCCTGCTGGCCGCCCTGTGGAACCCGATGGACCGGCTCTACACGGTGCCCGCCGCCATCGTCAACAACGACGAGCCCGTCGAGGTGGACGGCCAGACGGCGCCGCTCGGGCGCCAGCTCGCGGCCGGTCTGGTCGAGGGCGGCACCGACGACGCGGAAGGGTCGGACGTCAACTACGACTGGACGGTCACCGACGCCGAGCACGCCACCGAGGGGCTCGCCGACGGCACGTACGCGGCCGTGGTGACGATCCCGGAGGAGTTCTCCGCCGCGGCGACGTCGTTCGGCGGGGACGACGCCGCCGACGCGCGGCAGGCCACGATCGACATCAGCACGCCGCCGGGCGGTCGGGTGGTCGACGACGCGCTGGCCAGGATCGTGGCCACGACCGCGACCACGGTGATGGGGTCCACGCTCACCGAGACCTATGTGGACAACGTCCTCATCGGGTTCGACCAGCTCTCCGACGGCATCGGCCAGGCCGCGGACGGTGCCGACCAGCTCGCCTCGGGCGCCGGGGACGCGGCGGACGGTGCGGACGAGCTCTCCGACGGGGCCGGGCAGCTCTCCGACGGTGCCGCGCAGCTCGCGGACGGTGCGACCGACGCCTCCTCGGGTGCCTCGCAGCTCGCCGGTGGTGCCGGCGAGCTGGCCGGTGGTGCGGACCAGGCGGCGGCGGGCGCGTCCGAGCTCGCGGGCGGCGCCGGGCAGGTGGCCGCCGGCGCGACCGGGCTCTCGCAGGGGGCGTCCCAGCTGGCGGACGGCGCCGGGCAGGTGGCCGACGGCGCGAAGGGGATCACGGGCGGGATCACCGAGAGCGCCCGCGGCGCCGACGACCTCGCCGACGGTGGCTACGCGTTGGCGGACGGTGCGGACCAGGTCGCCGACGGTGTGGGGCGGCTCGCCGACCAGGTCGGTGCCGTGAACGACGACCTTCCCGGCACGGAGGAGATCGAGGAAGGGCTGGGCGAGGTCGAGGCAAGGCTCGAGGGCAGCAGCGCCACCGTGGAGACGGCGCTCGACGAGGCGTCGACCGCGCTCGGGTGCGACGGCGCCGAGGTGCCGGACCCGGCCGCCTGCGAGCGGGTCGCCGACGCGCAGGCTGCGCTCGCGGGCGCGTCCGAGGACTTCGTCGACGAGTTCAACGCGGCGTCGACGGCGATCGTGGACGCTCGCGGCCAGCTCACCGGGCTGGCTGAGGGCACCTCGCAGCTCGCGCAGGGCGCCGAGGAGGTCGCCGTGGGCACGCGGGGCATCGCGGACGGCAACGCCGAGCTGGCCGACGGGCTGGACGAGCTGGCCGACGGCAACCGTCAGGTGGCGGCGGGTGCCTCCGGCGTCGCCGACGGCGCGAACGAGCTCGCCACCGGTGCCGGGCAGCTCGCCACCGGCGCCTCCGGGATCTCGAGCGGTGCCTCCGGCCTGGCCGACGGCGTCGGGCAGCTCGCCACCGGCGCCTCCGGGATCTCGAGCGGTGCCTCCGGCCTGGCCGACGGCGTCGGGCAGCTCGGGTCCGGGGCGTCCGAGCTCGCGACGGGTACCGACGGCCTCGCCGACGGCGCCTCCGGCCTGGCCGACGGCGTGGACCAGGTCGCCGGGGGCGCCGACGACCTCGCTGACGGCCTCCAGCAGACGGCCGACGGCATCCCCACCTACAGCGACAGCGACCGGGAGAACCTGGCGTCGGTCGTGGCCGACCCGGTCGCGGCACCGGGCGTCGACGACCTCACGACCGGGGCGACCGGACCGCTGTTCGCCGTCGTCGCGCTGTGGCTCGGAGCGCTGGGGCTGATGACGGTCCTCCCGCCGGTCGCGGCCCGCGCCCTCGGCTCGACGCGGTCCGCGCTGCGGCTCACGCTGGGCACGCTGGCCGTGCCCGCGGCCGTCGGTGCCGGGACGGGTGCCATCGTCGGCGCCGTGCTCGCCGGGGTGGAGGGCCTCTCGCCGGTCGGGTGGGTCGGCACGATCCTGCTCGGGGCGCTGGTCTCGGTCAGCTTCGTGGCCGTCCACCTGGGGTTCCTCGCGTGGCTGGGGAACGTCGGCCGGGGGATCAGCCTGCTGATCGCGGTGCTGATGATCGGCACCGGCGTCGTGGCGACCGTGCCCGCCGTGCTCGTCTCGGTGGCCGACGCGCTGCCGACCGGGGCGGCGCGCGACGCGCTCGCTGCCGCGGTGGTGCCGGAGGTCGGCGGCCTCGGCGGGGCGGTGACCGCGGTGGTGCTGTGGGGTCTGGTTGGCCTCGGGCTCGGCGTCGGGGCGGCGGCCCGGGCGCGCCGCACCCGCGTCGCCACCCTGCTGCGGGCCTGACTCAGCAGTGCGCCCGCGGGAGCTCGGCGACGAGCCCCCGCGGGCCGGCGTCGCGGAGACCGGTCCGGGTGGCGTCCTGCCACCGCGCGACGAGCGCCGCGTCGGCCTGCCAGCGTGCCGAACGGTCGAGGTGGCCCACCTGCCGGTAGGCGAGCAGCGCCGCCAGGTCGTGGCTCAGCGCCCAGTGGACCGCGGAGTGGACGTCGTCGGGCGTCGGATGTGTCATCACCTGGTGAGAGGGTGAACCTTCGACTTCATGACGTGGGTTGCGTCACATTTCTTCGAAGCGCTTCCGCGTCAGTGCTCCCGGCGTGCCGGACGCGCGCCGTGCGGCACGGTCCGCCAGACTCCCACCATGGACCTGACGCACGCTCGCGAGACCAAGGCGCAGCTGACCGCCTACGCCCGTGACCTGGCCGAACGCTACGGAGCGGTCGCGAGTCCGCAGCTGGCCGACCGCACCCCGGCCGACGCCGTCCGCGCCCCCACGCTGGCCATCGGGATCGCCCCGTCGACGGCGCCGGGCGGCTACGAGATCGCGATCCGCTACCGCCTGGGCGTGCCGGCGGCGCGCGCCGTCGTCCGCAAGGTCGTGGCGGAGGCCGGCTCCGCGGTGGACGTGCGCCGTACGGGGCGCATCCGGCGCCTGGGGCCCGGACGGCGGGGCAGCGTCCGGGCCGACGTGCTCGAGCGCCAGCCACCGGTCGCCACGGCGCTCGCCGAGGGCGAGACGGACCGCGTCCGGCCGCTGCGCCCCGGGGTGTCGATCGCGCACGTCGACGTCACGGCGGGGACGCTCGGCGGGTTCGTCGTGGCCGACCCCGCCCGCTCCGGCCCCGGCGTCCCGGAGCTGCCGGGCGGCGCCGACGCGCTGTACGCGCTGTCCAACCGGCACGTGCTGGACGGCGTCCCCGGGGACGGCGTGCTGCAGCCCGGCCCCGCGGACGGCGGCACGGACCCCGCGGACCGGGTGGGCACGATCGCCGCCGTCGTGCCGCTCGCCCGCGGTGAGCGGGCGTCGGTCGACGCGGCCCTCGCGCTGCTGGACGACCCGCAGGTGGACCTCGACTACCCGGTGGGCCGGGTGACGACGACGGCGGAGGCCGTGCCGGGCGACGAGGTCGAGAAGATCGGGCGCACCACGGGCCACACCCACGGGCGGGTGTCCGCGATCGAGATGGACGACGTGCTGGTCGGCTACGGCCCGGAGCTGGGCGTGCTCGCGTTCGACGGCCAGATCGAGGTCGAGTCCACGGGGCCCGGGCCGTTCTCGCGCGGCGGCGACTCGGGCTCGCTGGTGTACCGGGCGGACGGCGTCGCCCTCGGCCTGCTCTTCGCCGGCTCCGAGACCGGCGGCCCGGACGGCGCGGGTCTCACGTACGTCAACCCCGTCGACGCGGTGCTCGGCGCGCTGGGGGTCCGGCTGCGCTGAGCGGGCCGGGCGTCCCTCGGGTCACGCCCACCGGGGGACCGGTGAGCGAGCCTCCCCGAGGGGGACGAACACGCTGTACCGGTCGCCCCGGTAGGAGAACCGTGAGTGGATGAGCGGCACGTCAGCGGCGTACGTGCGCCGCTCGATCCGCATCACGGCGTGCGCGGTGGTCATGGCCAGCAGGCGCCGCTCGGAGTCCGTCGCGTCGGCCGCGCTGATCGTCTCCTCGCCACCGGTGGGCACGTGGCCCCGGTCGCGCAGCGCCTGGTCGAGGGACTCGGGCACGCCGTCGTCCAGGAGATCGGGCGCCAGGTGCGCCGGGATCCAGGCGTCCTCGACCGCCCAGGGCTCCGCGTCCGCCGTGCGGACCCGCAGCACCCGGTGGGCGGGCTCGCCGACGGTGAGGGCGAGCAGCTCGGCGACCGCCGCGGGGCACGGCGTGGTGTGCGCCCGCAGCACCTGGGAGGCGGGGGTCATGCCGCGGCGGCGCACCTCCTCGCCGAACGTCGTCAGCCGCATCTCGAAGTCGGCCCGCGGGGGAGCGACGAACGTGCCGCGGCCCTGCGCACGCTCGAGGACGCCCTCGATGACGAGGGCGTCGATCGCCTGGCGCACCGTGGTGCGGGAGACGCCGAGCTGCCGGGTCAGCGCCCGCTCGGAGGGAACGGCGTCGCCCACGGTCAGCTCGCGTGCCACCAGGTCCGCCAGGTGGGCGCGGACGGCGACGTACTTCTGCGTCACCCGCGGCTCACCGGTCACCCAGCTCGAGCAGCGGGTCCCCGGCCGAGACCTCGGTGCCGGGCAGGGCGGTCAGCCGGACGTCCTCGACCGGCGCCTCCAGCAGGACCACGGGGCACACCGCGGACAGGCCGCCGGCCCGGACCGCGGCCGGGTCCCACTCCACGAGCAGGTCGCCGGCGCGGACGAGGTCGCCCTCGCCGACGTGCAGCGTGAACCCCTCGCCGCCGAGCCGGACGGTGTCGATCCCGAGGTGGACGAGCACCGCCTGACCGCCGGCCGCCTGGACGACGCAGGCGTGCGGGTGCAGCTTCACCAGGCGACCGTCCAGCGGTGCGAGGACCCGGTGGCCGGACGCGCCGGGCTCGACGGCGGTCCCGGGGCCGACCATCCCCTCGGCGAACACGGGGTCGGGCACGTCGGCGACGGGGACGACCGTCCCGGCGACGGGGGAGCGGACGAGCAGGGTCATGGTTCTCCTGGCGTGAGGGCCTGCGGCGTGCCGGATATTGACACAGGGTGCCGCATCGACCACTGTGCGAGCCAACGGTCCTGCTTGCGTGTCGAACGATGCCGTCCAGGGCGTACGGAGGTCAATGTCGATGAGCACGACTCTCACCGGTGCGCCGGTCAGCCCCGGACGCGCCGCGGGCCCCGCCGTCACGATGCCCGACCCGGTGCCGGAGCCCCGGACGACCCGGCTCGCGAGCGCCGACGTCGAGGCGGCCGTCCAGCACCTCACGGCGGCGGCCGCCGCGGTGCGCGACGACCTCACCGAGCGCGCCGGTCAGGTCACCGGGACGGCCGCGGACCTGCTGTCGGTGACGGCCGCGATCGCGGCCGACCCGTCGCTGGCGGCCGATGCGGAGCGGCTCGTCCGGGCCGACCACCTCACCCCGGAGCGGGCGGTCTGGGACGCGGCCCGGGCGCTGGTCAAGCAGCTCGAGAAGCTCGGTCCGCCACTGTCCGAGCGTGCCCGGGACGTCCGGGACGTCCGCGACCGGATCGTCGCCGAGCTCATCGGTGTGCGGCCACCGGGCGTCCCGCGGCCCGACCACCCGTTCGTGCTGGTGGCCGACGACCTCGCGCCGGCGGACACCGCGACGCTCGACCCCGCCGTCGTCCTCGGCGTCGTCACCGCCGGCGGGGGGCCGACGTCGCACACCGCCATCCTGGCCCGCGCGCTCGGCATCCCCGCCGTGGTCGCGGTCCGGGGAGCGGAGCGGATCCGCGACGGCGAGACGGTGCTCCTGGACGGGGGTGCCGGCGTCGTCGTCCTCGACCCGGCTCCGGAGACGGTGGCGGCCGCGCAGCAGCGCGAGACCACGCGGCGGGCCTTCGACGGTCGCGGGCGCACCGCCGACGGCACCCGCGTGGAGCTGCTCGCCAACGTCGCCGACCCCGCCGGGGCGCAGGCGGCGATCGAGGCCGCGGCCGAGGGCGTCGGCCTGTTCCGCACCGAGTTCTGCTTCCTGGGACGCAGCTCGGAACCGTCGGTCGAGGAGCAGGTCGCCGCCTACCGGCGCGTCCTCGCCGCGTTCCCCGGGCGCAAGGTCGTGGTGCGCACGCTCGACGCGGGCGCCGACAAGCCGCTGCCGTTCGTCACGTCCGACGGCGAACCCAACCCCGCGCTCGGCGTGCGGGGCCTGCGCACGGCGGCGCCCCACCCCGGGGTGCTGGACCGCCAGCTCCAGGCCGTCGCCACGGCCGCCGAGGCGGAGAACGCCGAGGTCTGGGTGATGGCGCCGATGGTCGCCACGGCGGCCGAGACGGCCGAGTTCGTGACGGCCTGCACCCGGCACGGACTGCACACCGCGGGCGTGATGATCGAGGTGCCCGCCGCGGCGCTGCGGTCGGCGGACATCTTCGCCCGGGCCGCGTTCGGGAGCCTCGGCACCAACGACCTCATCCAGTACACGATGGCCGCGGACCGCATGCTGGGCGAGCTGGCTGCGCTCTCGACGCCGTGGCAGCCCGCGGTGCTGGAGCTCGTCCGGCTGTCGTGCGAGGGGGCCGCCGTCCACGACCGGCCCGTCGGGGTGTGCGGCGAGGCCGCCGCGGACGCCACGCTGGCCCCGGTGCTCGTCGGCCTCGGAGTGCGCTCGTTGTCGATGACGCCGCGCGCGCTCGCGGACGTGGCGGCGGTGCTCGCCCACGTGACCCTGGACGAGTGCCACGAGCTGGCCCGCGTCGCGCTGGCCGAGCACGATCCCGTCGCGGCCCGCAACGCGGTGCGAGACGCGATCCGGCCGGTGCTCACCGACCTGGGTCTGTGAGGAATTCCTCGAGGGCGTCCAGCGCGTCCCGGGCGCGGTCCAGCTCGGCCTCGGCCGCGTCGTCGGGCACGTCGACCTGCAGCGTGACGTCGCTGCCGGCGTCGGCCCCGAGCGTCATGATCGCGAGGATGCTCGCGGCGTCGACCGGAGGGTTCCCGTCCCGGGAGATGCGCACGGGGACGGGCTGGGCGGCGGCGAGCCGGGCGAACTGCGCGGCGGGGCGGGCGTGCAGTCCCTCGGGGATCGCGACCACGGCGTGGCGTTCCATCGGGCCATCATGGCGGATGCCTCCGGCGCGCGCCGGAGAAAGCGGCCGTCAGGCCGCCGCGCGGTCGATCGCGAGCTCGATGCCGTCGAGCAGGCGGTCGAGGGTCGCGTCGAAGGACGCGTGCCCCGCGTCGAAGCCGCCGGCCTCCCAGACCTGGGTCATCGTGGGGTACCTCTCGGGGTCGAAGTAGGTGCCCCAGAACGTCGACATGGAGTCCCAGTAGTCGTCGTTGCTCAGCCCGGACTCCGAGCCCTCGGACTGCTCGGCGATGCTGGCGCGCGCCACGCCGCGCACGTACGTGTCCACGAGCCCGATGACCTCGACCACCTGGGTGGCGGGCAGGCCGGCGCCGACGAGCACCCGCAGCCCGGCCTCCTCCGCGTCGAGCACGTGCGGCGCCAGCGGGAGCCGCCACATGTTGGTCTGCAGGATCCACGGGTGGCGCAGGTAGAGGTCGCGGTGCTCGCGGGCGTACCGGGACATGGCGGCGCGCCACGGCTGGTCGGCACCGGGCAGGTCGAGCTCGGCGAAGGCGCGGTCGATCATGAGGTCGACCAGCTCGGTGCGGCCGGGGACGTAGGTGTAGAGGGTCATGGCGCCGACCCCGAGGTGCGCGGCGACCTTGCGCATGGACAGGCCCTCGAGGCCGGCGTCACGCACGACGGTGGTCCCGGCGTCGACGACCTCGTCGAGGCTGAGGCGGGCCTTGCGGCCGCGGCCGGAGGGCTGCGGCGGGTCCCACAGCAGGGCGAGGCGGCGCTCGCCGTCGGTGGGCACGGACGTCGGCAGGCTGCTCGTCATGGTTCCTCTGTCGGGGGTTCCTCACTATTCTCGTACAGTGTATGCTCAACTCGACCAAGCATTCCGGTACAACGTACGAGAGGCGGGTCGCGATGATCCGAGCGAGAGGTCTCACGAAGACCTTCACGCGGGGCAAGGACACCGTCGAGGCGGTCAGAGGAGTGGACATCGACGTCGCGGAGGGCGAGCTCGTCGCCTTCCTCGGGCCCAACGGGGCCGGCAAGTCCACGACGCTGCGCATGCTCACCTCCCTGCTGCAGCCCACGGCCGGCACCGCCACGGTGGCCGGGTACGACGTCGGCACCCACCCCGCGCAGGTGCGCGCCCGCCTCGGCTTCATCGGCCAGGGCAACGGCGGCGGCTTCAGCTACCAGGTGCGCGACGAGCTGCACAACCAGGGCCGCTTCTACGGGCTCGCACCGGCCGAGTACAAGCGGCGGGCCTCCGACCTCGTCGAGGCCCTCGAGCTGGGCGGGCTCGAGAAGCGGACCGTCCAGTCGCTCTCCGGCGGGCAGCGGCGGCGCCTCGACGTCGCGCTCGGCCTCATGAACCACCCGCCGCTGCTGTTCCTCGACGAACCCAGCACCGGCCTCGACCCGCACGCGCGCGCCAACCTGTGGGAGCACATCGTCGCGATGCGCGAGCGGTACGGCATGACCATCGTGCTCACCACCCACTACCTGGACGAGGCGGACGACATGGCCGAGCGCGTCGTCGTCATCGACCACGGCCAGATCATCGCGGACGCCTCGCCCGAGGCCCTCAAGCGCGAGCACGCGGACGACGTCCTCGCGCTCACCGTGCGGGGCGGCTCGGCCGAGGCCGTCCGGGCGGCGCTCGGGACCGTCGTCGGCCCGGACGCCGCGCACCCCGGCGAGGTCACCGTGCCCGACGGCGGCACCCCGGCCGCGGACGGCGGCCTGCGGGTCCGGGTGGCCACCACGCACGGGGCCGACCGCCTGCCCGAGGCCATCGAGGCCCTGCGGCTCGCCGGCCTGACCACCACGTCGGCGGCCGCCCGGCAGGCCAGCCTCGACGACGTGTTCCTCAACCTCACCGGCCGCAGCCTGCGCGAGGAAGCGACGACCCAGGCGGTGGCGGCATGACCACGCACGAGGACACGAGCACCCGGACCGAGGCGGTGCACGAGGAGGCCCGCATCGTGGTGCGGACGGGGCCGGGCAAGTTCGTGGCGGACACCCGCGCGGTGTTCGTCCGCGAGATCCTGCTCATGCTGCGCGACCCGTTCACGCTGATCTTCTCGCTGCTGCAGCCGCTGGTGTTCCTGGGGCTGTTCGCCCCGCTGCTGACCGGGACGTTCGGCGGCACCGGGATGTCCACGGCGGACACCCTGCAGTGGTTCGTGCCAGGCGTGATCGTCATGATCTCGCTGTTCGGCACCTCGATGACCGGGTCGAACCTGCTGTACGAGCTGATGACCGGGTCCTACGAGCGGGTGCTCGCGACCCCGCTCGACCGGTCGGCGATCCTGGTGGGGCGCGCGCTCAAGGAGTTCGCCCCGCTGGTGGTTCAAGGACTGCTGATCGCGGTGCTGTGCCTGCCGTTCGGGTTCCGGTTCAACCCGCTGCACGCGGTGGCCGCGCTGGTGCTGCTCGGCGTGTTCGGCGTCGGCGTCGGGGCGTTGTCCTACGCGCTGGGCCTGGCCGCGAAGAACCGTGAGTGGCTGTTCTGGGGCGTGCAGCAGGCGCTGATCTTCCCGCTGCTGATCCTCTCCGGGATGATGCTGCCGCTCGAGGCCGGCCCGGGCTGGATGCAGGTCGCGGCGCGCTTCAACCCGCTGACCTACATCGTGGACGCCGAGCGGGCGCTGTTCGCCGGGAACGTCACCGACCCCGTGGTGCTGTGGGGCGTGCTCGCGGCCGCGGTGACGTGCGCGGGCGGTCTGTTCGTCGGGATCCGCACCACCCGCCACGCCACCTGAGCCTCCCCTTTGGGGTTGTGGGCGGGAAATCTGGCCCGGTATGCGTTATTTATACCGATGCTGACCCCAGATTTCCCGCCCACAACCCTTCAGCGGCCGGTGTTGTTCATCTCGTCCGGGTGCGAGCCGACGCGCTCGCCGCGGTCGAGGGCCGTGATGTCCGCCATGTCGGCTTGGGACAGCTCGAAGTCGAACAGCCGGAAGTTCTCCTCGATGCGCGCCGGCGTCACCGACTTGGGGAAGATCACGTCACCACGCTCGATGTGCCAGCGCAGCACCACCTGGGCGGGTGTCCTGCCCAGGTTCTCGGCGATGCGCGCGATCGTCGGGTCCTCCAGCACGCGGCCCCGGCCCAGCGGCGACCACGCCTCGGTCACGATGCCGTGCTCGGCGTCCACGGCCCGCACGTCCTCGTTGCCCAGCCACGGGTGCACCTCGACCTGGTTGACGGCCGGGACCACGGTGGTCTCGTCCATCAGGCGGCGCAGGTGGTGCGGCTCGAAGTTGGACACGCCGATCGCCCGGGCGCGGCCCGAGCGGTAGATCTCCTCCAGCGCGCCCCACGCCTCGACGTACCTGTCGACGGCCGGCAGCGGCCAGTGGATGAGGAACAGGTCGACGTGCTCGAGCTGCAGCTCCTCCAGGGTCAGGTCGAACGCCGCCAGGGCGTCGTCGTGCGCGTGGAAGGCGTTGTTGAGCTTGCTGGTGACGAAGTAGTCGGCGCGGTCCAGGCCGGAGGCGGCCAGCGCCTCACCGACGCCGCGCTCGTTGCGGTACATCTGGGCGGTGTCGATGTGCCGGTAGCCGATGTCCAAGGCGGTGGACACGACGTCGCGGGTCTGCTCCGGCGGCACCTGGAACACCCCGAAGCCGAGCTGCGGGATCTGCACGCCGTTGTTGAGGGGCAGGGACGGGATCGACTCGTTGCTCATCCGACCATCCTGCTCATATCTCGGATCATGATGCGACCCGTCCAGCGGGTGCACAATGGAAGGGCACCGGGAGGTTGGCGATGGTCACGAGGGACGAGGCGCGGACGGCCAAGAGCACGTTGCGCGAGAGGCTCGGCCGCGTCGAGGGCGTGTGCGGGGTCGGCCTGGCGCAGCGCGGCGACACCCACGACTGGGTGCTGCAGGTCAACGTGCAGAACGTCAGCGCCCGCAAGGACGTGCCGCCCGACGTCGACGGCGTCCCGGTCCGGGTTCACGTGGTCGGCGCCGTCGAGGCGCTCTGACCCCAGCCTCACGCCGGCGCGTCGACGCGGTGGTCGGCCCGGAAGGCCTCGACGATGCGGTCGGTGCCGCCCCCCACGTGGAGGAACTGGGCGTCCAGCACGCGCGCGAGCTCGTCGAGGGCCTCCTCGAGCATGCTCCCCAGGTGCCGGACGTCCGGCAGCTCCGAGCGCTGGGCCGCTTCGGTCAGGTCCTGGGCGTGGACGATCGTGTCGGCCAGCGACGTCGACCGGTCCTGGTCCCGGAAGTAGTACGTCTCGGAGTACTGGATCAGGTCCACGTGCACCTGCTCGACCTGCTGGGTGACACCCTCGAGCAGGAGCGCCGCGGTCGCGTTCTCCATCGAGGGCAGCCTCGCCGCGGCCCCGCTGCGGTGCAGCGTCATGAGGCGCAGGGCGAGCACGCGCCGGCGGGTCAGCGCCGGGTAGACCTGCAGCACCCAGGAGACGGCGGCGGTGAGGAGGGCGAAACCCAGCAGCCCCTCGACGGGGGTGACGATCCGCAACCAGGGGGCCAGCGGGGTGATGTCGCCGTAGCCCAGGGTCGTGACGGAGACCAGCGAGAGATAGAGCGCGTCCACCACGGTGCTGCGCGTCGCGGGGTCGATGCCGGTGGCGTACAGGAATCCCGCGGGCATCCACGACCAGAAGATCAGGGCCCAGCCGAGCACCATGAAAACGGCCCAGCCGCCGATCGCCGCCACCATGGCCGCCGCACCGCTGAGGCGGCGACCGTACGTCCCGAGGTGTCGCGACGCCCGCCACACAGCGTGCATCAAGGACTTGCTGAGGCGACCCTGGCCCGTCGGGTGCCACAGCGTGTGAAAGACGTCCCACATCACGACCAGGACGAGTGCCCCGCCCAGACCGGTCATCAACCAGCTCACCCTCGGACGCTAGGCGGGCGGGCGGGTGCAGGCACGTCGGGGCGGCGCCGTCGCGTCGGATAATCCCTCGCCTGCCGCTCTCCGCAGGCGCACAGTGGAGCATGACCACGGCACCGACGCCCGCCCCGCAGGCCACCTGGCGCATCATCGACGCACCCCACGGCGCGTCGCTCGACGCCCCGGAGGCGTGGGCCTACCGCGGCATCGCGGAGGTCGAGCGGGAGTGCGCCCTGGACGAGTTCGGGCACGACGACGTGGCGCAGCGTGCGATCGACGTCCTGGTCGGCATGCAGGACCAGCGGTACCTGCGCCGACGTCGGTTGGTCGCCGTCGAGGACCAGCCCGACGGCACGCCGCGCGTCGTCGGGCACGCCGTGCTGTACCTGCCGCAGACGTCGAACGAGCACCTCGCCGACGGCCGGGTCGCCGTGCTGCCCTCGCACCGCCGTCGCGGGATCGGAGCCCAGCTCGCCGAGCGCCTGCGGCAGATCGCCGTGGCGGAGGGGCGCACGACGGCGTTCGCCGAGGTGGACTTCGCCCACGAGCCGGTGCCCGCCGAGGACGAGGCGGACGACCGCGTCCTGGTGCCGCCCACCGGCAGCGGGGCCGTGGCCGCCGACCACCCCGGCATGGTCCTCGCGCGGCGGCTCGGGCTGCGGCTCGAGCTCGTGTCACGGCGTTCGGTCCTCGAGCTCCCGCTGCCCGACGGCGCGGCCGAGCGCTTCGCCGCCGACGCGCGGGCGGCCGCCGGCCCGGACTACCGCGTCCACACGTGGCAGGACCGCACCCCGGAGGAGTGGATCGAGCAGTACGCCGATCTCGAGACGCGTCTGACCATGGACGAGCCCAACGCCGACCTGGACCTGCTGCCCGAACGGTGGGACGCCGACCGGGTCCGCTTCCACGACGCCGAGCACGCGGCCGCCGGCCGGGGCTACGTCGTCACGGCGGCCGAGCACGTCCCGACGGGGCAGCTCGTCGCCGTGACGATGCTGCTGTTCGCGCGGGACCGGCCCGAGCTCAGCGAGCAGGAGACCACCGTCGTCCTGCCGGAGCACCGCGGCCATCGCCTCGGCATGCTCGTCAAGGCGGTGAACCTGCAGGCCCACGCCCGCGTGCGCCCCGCGACGCGGCGCATCTCCACCTGGAACAACGAGAACAACCCGCACATGCTGGCGATCAACGTCGCCCTGGGGTTCCGGCCGGCCGGCGGGTGCGCCGCCCTGCAGGCGAACGTGGCGGACGTGGTGCCCGCGGACGCCGGTGCGGCGCCGCCCGCTGGAACCTAGCCGTCCTCCCGGGCGTGGCGGCTCTCGCGGTCGTTCGCCTTCTGGATCGCCTCGACCAGCTCGTCCTTGTCCATGGTCGACCGGCCCGGGACGTCGAGCTCCTGCGCGATCTCGTACAGGTGCTCCTTGGAGGCGTTGGCATCCACGCCCCCTGCGGTCGAACGCGAGGTGTTCGCCCCGCCCTCGGCCTGCCGGTCCGACGGGCCGGCCTCGTCCTTCGGCTGCCAGTGGTCGCCGACTTTCTCGTGCGTGTGCTTCAGCGCGGCGTAGGCGACGCGGTGCGCGCGCTCCTCGTCGTCGTACTCGTCCATGGCGGAGTCGTACGCCTTGGTGAACGTGCGCTGGGCCTTGTCGTCGGAACGCTGCAGGGTCGAGGGCAGCTCGCTCTGCCGGGCGTCGCCGCTGCGGGTGGTCTTCGGCATGGTCGGACTCCTTCCTCTCAGGTCCCACCGTGCGTCACCGCGCCGATCTTCGCAGCGGCTGTCGGTGCCGGGCGCGAGGTTCCCGGCCATGAGCGATGACACCGGCACCCGGATCGGCACCGCCTTCGTCCCTGGCCGCGACCCGGCCGCGGCAGCCGACTAGCACGCGAGAGCGTTCGGGCTGACGGTCGACGACGTCTCTACCCACGCCGCCCAGCTCAGCTCGGCGGACGGCCGGCGGACCCTTCCGCGCAGGCGCGCAGGTGAGCGGGATCGACGGCGACCCCGGTCCGGCCGGCCGCCCGACAGCCCGGGACGTCTGCCCCTGGTGCCCGGGACACCTCCCGCCGGATCGTCCTTCCCCAGCGACCAGTCCGCGGCAGCCCGCCGCGGCCGCACCAGGAAGGACCCTCCCGTGCCCGACAGCTCCGCCACCACCGCACCCTCCACGGCACCCGCCGGCTCGCGCCGCGCAGCCACCGCACGACCGACCGGCCGGGCCTGGGCATGGACCGGCGTCGCCGCTGGTGCCCTCGGCATCGTGTCGATCCAGGCCTCGCTGGCTCTCAGCGCCAACTGGGAGGCCGTCGCCGGCGACGCCGACGCGATGGTCGCCGACCTCGCCGACCGTACCTCCACCCTGCTCCTCTTCCACACGACGACGATCGTCGGTGCCCTCCTGCTCGTCGTCTTCGCCGCGGGCCTCAGGCGTCGCCTCGACGCCCAGGCGCCCGCCGGCTCGTTGCTGCCCACGGTTGCGGCATGGGGCCTGCTCCTGACCTCCGTCGCCGGGTTGCTCGGCTCCGGGCTCGACACCCAGTTCCTGTTCGCGGTCACCGAGCCGAGCACGATGGTGGCCGAGTCCGGGGCGTTCTTCAGCGACTGGGTCGCCACGATCCCGTGGCTCTGGGTGGGAGCCGGGCTGGCGGGCGTCTCGCTCGGCCTCGCCGCCCTGCGGCACGGAGCGGCACCGCGGTGGATCGGCGTCGTCGGTCTCGCCCTCGGGGGACTCGCGCTCCTGGCCGGCGTCTCGCCCTTCCAGTACCTCGCCGGGTTCGTCGCACCGGTGTGGTTGCTCGTCACCGCGCTCGGTTTCGCGCTCGGGGACCGGCGCTGAGCGCACCGGGTGAGTTCTTCCCCGCGGCCTGGCCGGAGGCGCGGCAGCGGACTTACCGTGAGTCCGTGGTCGAGTCCCGGCCCGGCCGCGCCGGGATGCCGCGCACCGCGTGGGCGGTCGGTGCCCTCGCGTGGCTGCTCGGCCTGGCCGGGCTCGTGCTGCAGCTCGCCTCCGGCGTCACCATGGTGCTCGGAGACGTACTCTTCGTCGTCGTGGACGCCTCGGTCGCCGTCGTCTACGGCACGGTCGCCGCCGTCGTCCTCGCACGTCGGCCGCACGTCGTCGCCTGGCTGACGGCGCTCGCGGCCGTGGGCGGTGGGCTGGCCGCCCTCGGCGGGGGCTGGCGCAGCTACGCGTCCACGCATCCCGCGCTCCCGCCCCTGGAGAACGTCGCCGACGCGTACGGCTGGGCCTGGATACCGGGCACGGTCGGGTTGTTCGTCGTGCTGCCGTGGTTCGTGCGCTCCGGCAGGCCGGGCCCGGCGGGCACGCTCGGCGCGGCGGCCGGCGTCGTCTCGATCGTCGCGTTCCTCGCGGCAGGGCCGACCGACCCCCGGCCCGCGATCGCCGGCGTGGTGGTCATGGGACTCGTCACGGCGGGGGCGACCGCGTGGCGTTGGCGGCGGGGACCCGTCTCCGACCGGCGCGGTCTCGGGCTCCTCGCGCTCGGCACCGCCCTCATGGCGCTGTCGTTCCTCCCGCTCCTCGCGACGTGGGCCTCCACGCAGGTCACGTACGTCCTCCCGCTCACCCACCTGGCGTGCCAGGCGCTGTTCCCGGCGGCGATCCTCGTCTGCGTCCTGCGCAACCGGCTGTGGGGCATCGACCTCGTGCTGTCGCGCGCGACAGTCGCGGCGATGCTCGCTGTCGGTCTCGCGATCGTCTACGCGCTCGTCGTCGTGGTCGCCGCGACGGTCGTCGACCGCCCGGCCGCCCAGATCGTCGCGGCGGTCGGCGTGGCGGTCGCGGTCCAGCCGTTGCACGTCTGGCTGCGCGCCCGGGTGAGCACCCTCGTGTACGGGGACGCCGGCGACGCCGGTCGGGCTGCGCTCAGCGTGGGCCGACGGCTCGCCACGGCAGCGGAGTCGGCCGACCTCGTGAGCGCCCTGGGTGCTGCGATGCGGGAGGCGCTCCGGCTCGAGTCGGTCACGATCGAGTGGCCCGCCGCGCCGGGCGGCGTGGCGCACGAGACACCGGGGGAGCAGGGCACGACGGTTCTGGACGTCGAGCACCGCGGCCGGCTGCTCGGTCGGGTCCGGGCGCAGGCGCGTGCCGGGGAACGGCTCGACCGGCGGACCCGCGAGGCGTTCGACCACGTCCTGCCCGTGATCGGCGCGGGGCTCGCCCTGGCCCAGGCCGCTCGTGACCTCGCGGAGGCCCGCGACGCGACGACACGTGCCCGCCTCGCGGAGCGGCGCGTGATCCGCCGGGAGCTGCACGACGGCATCGGCCCCTGGCTCAACGGCCTGCGACTCGGCCTCCAGGGCGCCCGCAACGCCGTCGAGGCCGAACCCGCTGCAGCGGTCGACGTCCTCGACGCGCTCGGCGACGAGGTCCGCCGTCGGGTGGAGGACGTGCGGATGCTGTCCCGGAGCCTCCTGCCACCCTCGCTCGACGACCTCGGCCTGGAGGTCGCGCTGGGGGAGCTCGCCGGGCAACAGGCGGTCGCGGGCTTCGTCGTCGACCTGCGGTGCGACCCGTGCGCGCACCTGGATCCCCGCGTTGCCGCCGCGGCCTACGGGATCGCGAGCGAGGCGGTCGTCAACGCCGCCCGGCACTCGGGCGCGGACGAGTGCCGCCTGGTGGTCGAGGTGACCGCCGACCGGCTCGTGGTGACCTGCGAGGACACCGGGCACGGCATCGCGGAAGGCGCGCGGGCCGGCGTCGGGTCCCGGGCGATGCGGGAGCGCGCCGAGGAGCTCGGCGGCCGGTTCTCGGTCGGACCGCGGGCCCCGGAGGGTGGCGGCACGCGGGTCCGCGCGGAGCTGCCGCTCGTGCCCGGCCGCCCGGCCGACGCCCTCGACACCGCCGAGGCGGCCCGATGAGCGCCCCGGTGCGAGTCGTCGTCGTCGACGATCACCCGGTGTTCCGGCTCGGCATGGTCGCGCTGCTCGACTCGCTCGCCGGGATCGAGGTCGTCGGGCAGGCCGCGTCCGCTGCCGAGGCACGGCTGCTCCTCGGGCCGGATCAGGGCCCGCACGGCGGCACGGACGCCGACGTCGTGCTCATGGACGTGGACCTCGGGGACGGCTCCGGCGTCGAGGTCACCCGCGACCTCGTCCGTGCCCGGCCGGACGTCCGGGTGCTCGTCGTGACGATGCACGAGACCGACGACGCCGTGGTGTCCGCCGTGCGGGCCGGTGCCCGCGGGTACCTCGTGAAGTCCGCGAGCCCGGAGGAGGTCGAGCGAGCGGTGCTCGCGGTGGCAGGCGGCGCCATGATCCTCTCGGCGACCGTCGCCGAGCGGGCGATGGCGTACGTCGTCGGCGGGGGCGCGGCGTCGCGGCTGCCGTTCCCGCAGCTGACCGGTCGGGAGCGCGAGGTGCTCGACCTCGTCGCCGCCGGTCTGGACAACACCGCGATCGCGCGTCGGCTCTCGGTGAGCCCCAAGACCGTGCGCAACGCCGTGGCCAACGTCCTCACGAAGCTGGCGGTCCGGGACCGGGCCGCCGCGATCGTCCGGGCGCGCGACGAGGGGCTCGGGACGGCGTGACCGCCCCGGGTGCCGACCGGCCGCCGCGGTGTCCCACAATGGGTCGGTGAGCACCACACCTGCCCTGCCCAAGGTCCGCGCGTCCGAGCTGGTCGGCCGTGGCTGGTTGAACACGGGTGGCCAGGACCTGCGGCTGAAGGACCTGCGCGGGAAGGTCGTCGTCCTCGACTTCTGGACCTTCTGCTGCTTGAACTGCCTGCACGTCCTGGACGAGCTGCGCGAGCTCGAGGAGTCCCGGCGCGAAGAGCTGGTCATCGTCGGGGTGCACTCCCCGAAGTTCGCGCACGAGGCCGACCCGGACGCCCTGGCCGCCGCCGTCGAGCGCTACGACGTGCGCCACCCGGTCCTCGACGACCCGGAGCTGACCACCTGGGACGCCTACACCGCGCGCGCCTGGCCCACCCTGATGGTCGTGGACCCGGAGGGCTACGTGGTGGCGCAGATGGCGGGGGAGGGGCATGCGTCGGCGATCGCCGCGATCGTGGACGACCTGGTCGCCGAGCACGAGGCGAAGGGCACCCTGCACCGCGGTGACGGCCCCTACGTCCCGCCGACGCCGGAGCCCAGCACCCTGCGCTTCCCCGCCAAGGCGGTGGAGCTGCCGGGCGGGAACCTGCTCGTCGCGGACGCCGGCCACCACTCGCTCGCGGAGCTGGGGCCCGACGGCGAGACGCTGGTCCGGCGCATCGGCTCCGGCGAGCGCGGGTTCGCCGACGGCGGGCCCGGCCCGGACGGCATGCACACCGCGCGGTTCAGCGAGCCGAACGGGCTCTGCCTGGTGCCGGCGGAGCTCCGGTCTCGGCTCGGCTACGACGTGCTGGTCGCCGACACCGTCAACCACACCCTCCGTGGTGTACATCTCGACACCGGCCAGGTGTACACGGTCGCAGGGACCGGTCGGCAGTACATGGTCGGCGGTCAGGAGAACGTCGAGGTGCCGGGCGCCGGTCGCCGGCCCCACCACGACGACGAGCGGCTCCCGGCGACGCACGTCAACCTCTCCTCCGCCTGGGACGTGGCCTGGTCCGAGCCGCTGGCTGCGTTCGTCGTGGCCATGGCGGGCAACCACACCCTGTGGGCGTACGACCCCGAGACGGCGACCTTGCGCCTGCTCGCCGGCACGATGAACGAGGGACTCGAGGACGGCGCGGGCAGCACGGCCTGGTTCGCCCAGCCGTCCGGCCTGGCGCCGTCGCTCGCCGCCGACGGGCGCCCCGACGGCGGCTTCTGGCTCGCCGACGCCGAGACCTCGGCCCTGCGCCACGTCGCACCCGCCGACGGCTCCGGCGTGGAGGTGCGCACCGCCGTCGGGCAGGGACTGTTCGACTTCGGTCACCGGGACGGCCCGGCCGGCGAGGCGCTGCTGCAGCACCCGCTCGGGGTGGCCACGCTGCCCGACGGCAGCGCCGTCGTCGCCGACACGTACAACGGCGCGCTGCGGCGGTACGACCCGGCCTCGGGCGAGGTCACCACGCTGGCGACCGGCCTCGCGGAGCCGAGCGACGTCGTCGTGCAGGCGGACGCCGACGGCGGCACGGTGCACCTGCTGGTGGTCGAGTCCGCCGCGCACCGGCTCACCCGGCTCGCCCTGCCCGCCGACCTCGCCGGCGAGGTGCTCGACGCCGGCGCGCACCGGGTCGCGCGCGCGGCCACCGACGTCGCCCCGGGCGTGCTGCGCCTGGACGTGCCGTTCGTGCCGGCACCAGGGCAGAAGCTCGACGACCGGTTCGGCCCGTCCACCGAGCTCCGCGTCAGTGCGACACCGCCCGAGCTGCTGCTCGACGGCGCCGGCGACCGCACCGACCTCGTCCGGACGCTGCGCATCAACCCCGAGGTACCCGAGGGCGTCCTGCACGTGACCGCCAAGGCCGCCTCCTGCGACGAGGTGCCGCTCGGCCCGGACGGCGAGCCGGACCCGGACGTGTTCCCGGCCTGCCACCTCGCCCAGCAGGACTGGGGCGTGCCGGTCCGTGTCACGCCCGACGGCGGCACCACGCTCACGCTCCCGCTGCGGGGCGCGTAGCCGTGGAGCCCGCCGAGATCCTCGTCGCCGGACCGGCGTCGTGGAACCAGCTCGTCCACCTCGACCGGCTGCCGGACCCACGCCCGCACACCACGTTCGCCCGCGGCCACCATGCCACGGTGGGCGGGACGTCGGCCGGGAAGGCGCTCAACCTGCGATGGCTCGGCCGCACCGTCCAGCTCCGCACGGTGCTCGGCACGGACGCCGAGGGTGCGCGCGTGCGCCGGCGGCTCGAGTCCGCGGGCGTGGACCTCGTCGTGACCGACGCCCCGGACGGCCGCACGGAGCGGCACCTCAACCTCCTGGACCCCGACGGCGGACGCGTGTCGATCTACCTCCAGGCACCCGACGCGCTGCCGGAGCAGGACCACGGCGCCGAGGCCGAGACAGCAGCGCTCGGGCGCGCCGTCGACGCCGCCCGCGCCGTCGTCGTCGACCTCGCCGTCACGGCCCGCCCCGTGCTGGAGGCCGCGACGGCGCGGGGCGCCGACGTGTGGGTGGACCTGCACGACTACGACGGCGCCTCGGCGTTCCACCAGCCCTGGGTCGACGCCGGGACGCACATGTTCCTCAGCTCCGACCGGATGCCCGGCTACCGCGACTTCCTGCGGTCCCGGCACGACGCCGGTGCCCGCCTCCTGGTCTGCACCCACGGGGCAGGGGGCGCCACGGCCCTGACGGACGAGGGGTTCGTCGACGTCCCCGCGGTGCGGGTCGACGAGGTCGTGGACACCAACGGCGCCGGGGACGGGTTCTTCGCGGGATTCCTCGACGCCCACCTGGGCGGTGCAGGGGTGGATGCGGCGATGCGGGCGGGCGCCGAGCACGCCGCGCGCGTGGTCCGGAGCCCCGAGCTGGCACCTGCGGCCCGCTGACTCACACCATCGCGGCCGACCGCTCCCAGAGCTCGTCGGCGACCCGGGGGTCCGTGGCCTCCCGGCTGACCCCTGACGCGATCCGGTGGCCCTCGTAGTAGGCGCCCGGCTGGAAGGTCGAGCCCGGGGTGCCCTCGGCGAACCGGACGAGCTGGTCGGCGCCCTTGTCGGGGCTGACGGTGAACAGCCGCCGGAGCGGACCACGGTAGAGGTACCGCAGCACGTGGTTCGTCTCCCCGGCGAAGCTCGTGCCCACCACGCCGGGGTGGAACGCGACCGCGCTGAGTCCCTGGTCGCCGTAGCGGCGCTGCAGCTCCTGCGTGAACAGGATGTTGGCCAGCTTGGCGTTGCCGTACGCCCGGTGCGCGGCGTAGCGGTGGGCGTTCTGGAGGTCGTCGACGTCGAACCGGCTGAACAGCTGGGCGGCCCGGCTCGCCGTCTGGATCACGGTGGCACGCCCGGCGACCAGGGCGGGCAGCAGCAGCTCGGTCAGCAGGAACGGCGCCAGGTGGTTGACCTGGAAGGTCTTCTCGTGGCCGTCGACGGTGAGCTCGCGCTCGCCCATGATGCCCCCGGCGTTGTTGGCGAGGACGTCGATCCGCGGGTACGCGGCGAGCAGGTCGCCGGCGAGCCGGCGCACCTGGGCCAGCTCGGCGAAGTCGGCCAGGTAGAAGGGGGCGTCCAGCTCGGCGGCGACCGCCTCGGTCTTGGCCGCCGAGCGCCCGACGAGCACCACGTGGTGCCCGTCGCGGACCAACCGGCGGGCGGCGGCCGCGCCGATCCCGTCGCTGGCTCCGGTGAGGACGATGGTCCGCGGCATGTGTTCTCCCGTCGTGCGGTCGGTCGGCGTGCGGTCGGTCGGCAGGCGCGTCAGGGCGCCTCCAGCTCGTCGAGCATGCGCTCGAGGTTGCCACGGGCGGTCGCGGCGTACCCCTCGACCCAGTCGCCGGTGTAGGCGCGGGGCACCACCTCGACCACGAGCAGGCAGGCGAAGTAGGCGCGGTACAGCCGCAGGCGGGTCCATGCCGAGGGGTCGCCCGCACCCGGGGTCCCGTCGCCGAGCCCGAGCTCCCCGCCCGTCTCCCGGTACCCGGCGAGCAGCTCGGGGTCGACGGCGCCCGCGCCGAGCTGGTCGGCGCCGACCAGCTCGAACACCGGGTCTCCCCACAGCGCCCGCTCCGCGTCGAGGAACGCGGTGAGGCGGTGGTCGGCCGGGTCGAGCAGCACGTTGCCGGGCCACAGGTCGGCGTGCACCAGCCGAGGCGTGGCGACCGCCGCCAGGACCTCGTGCCCGGCGCGGACGGCGGCGCGCAGGCGCCCGTGCGGCAGCGGCACGTCCCAGCGGTCGGCGTCCGCGAGGACCGCCTCGACCATCGCGCCGAAGGCCTCGGGCCAGGTCTCCCGGCTGAGGTCGGCCGACGGCGCGGGGTAGCCGAACCGGTCGCCGGTGATCCGGTGCAGGCGCGCCATGACGGCGCCGAGGGAGCGCCGCACGGCTCGCGCGGCGCCGTCGTCGAGGTCCGCGCCGTTCCACAGCACGCCGGCCAGGTGCTCGGTCACGACGACGTCACCGTCGACGTGCTCCCGGCTGGCGTCCACGTGCAGCACGGCGGGCACGGGCAGGCCGGCACGGTGGGCGAGGCGGTAGACGGCGGCCTCCGTGCCGGAGATCCCGTGCTCGTAGCGCAGCAGCCGGGTGGTGTCCGCGCCGGTCACCTTCACCACCACGTACCGGCCGTCCGCGAGGCCGACGCGCAGCACGGTGGCGAACAGCCCGCCCGCCAGCGGCTCGACGTCCCGGACGGTCCCGACCGGAGCGAGGACCGCCGCGACCTGGTCGTCCGTGACGGCGGTCTTGGTCAGCACGCGCCGAGCCTAGCCCCGCGCCGACGCGGCGGACAGGTCCCTCAGGCCAGGCCGGTCCGCCGGGCGACCACGGCCGCCTGCATCCGCGACGGCACCTGCAGCTTGGCGAGCACCCGGGACACGTGGGTCTTGGTGGTGGCCTCCGAGATCACCAGCTCGGCGGAGATGTCCTGGTTCGACAGCCCGCGGCCGAGCGCGGCGAGCACGTCGACCTCCCGCGGGGTCAGACCGTCGAGCCGGGGGTCGGCCTCGCGAGCTGCGGGATCGGGTGCCACGGCGTCGGACGGCGCCGGTGGGGTGCCGGCGATCCGGGCCAGCACGCGCCGGGTCACCTCGGGGGCGAGCACCCCCTCCCCGGCCGCCACCTGCCGCACGGCACGCAGCAGGTCGGCCGGCTCGGCCGACTTGAGCAGGAACCCGGCAGCGCCTGCGTCGAGGGCGCCGTGGACGTACTCGTCGAGGTCGAACGTGGTGAGCACGAGGACGTCGGCCAGCCCCTCGGCGGTGATGATCCGTGTCGCCTCGACGCCGTCGGTGCCGGGCATCCGCAGGTCCATCAGCACGACGTCGGGCCGCAGGGCCCGCGCGTTCGCCACGGCGGCGTGGCCGTCGGCCGCCTCCGCGACCACCTCGATCCCTTCCGCGGCCTCCAGCAGCAGGCGCAGGCCTGCACGGATCGCGGCGTGGTCGTCGGCGACCAGGACGCGGACCGGTCGCTCTGCCGGCACGGTCACGCGGACTCCCTCCCGACGGGCAGCCGGGCCTCGACGTGCCAGGTGCGGTCCGCCGTCGGCCCCGCCGTGAACGTCCCGCCGAGGCCCTCGGCCCGCTCGCGCATGGTGGCCAGCCCGGTCCCCGCGCTGAGCGGCCCCGCCCCTCGCTGTGGGTGCACGACACGCCGCTGAGCCGCGTGACCCGACGGCGCGTCGTGCACC
>NZ_JALKAT010000002.1:0-261990 GCF_023015685.1 Isoptericola sp. S6320L | reverse complement strand
GGTACTGCCCTGGAGACGGGGTGGGAGAGTAGGACGCCGCCGGACACCCTTCACAGCAGGCCCCCCACACCACACGGTGCGGGGGGCCTCGCTGCGCGCCCATGAACAGGTCGCGGACCCGGTCCGCCGGTCCTGAGCTCCGCGGTCGGCAGACCGGTCGGCGAGCGTGGGACAATCATTCACTGACCAGAACGAGAGGACGACGGTGAACGACACTCCGCGCGAGGACGGCCCTGCCCGAGGCGAGGACGGCTCGCGGCGCCCGCAGGGTCGGGGCCGCGACGGTGGTCCGCGTCGACCCCGGAACGACCAGCGGCGTTCGGAGGGGCAGCGCCGCGACGCGGGAGACCGTCGGGACGGCGACGACCGCCGGGCCGGGGGCTCTGGGCGGGGTGGTGCGGGCGCACGCGGTGGGCGCCGCGACGGCAACTCGCACGGCGGCGACCGGGGCCGGCGCGACGACCGTCACGCCGGCGCGCGCGGGGGTTCCTACGGTGCCCGTGGTGGTGCGGATCGACCGGCGCGGCCGGAGCGTCCCCGCGACGCCGAGCGTGTCCCGGACCCTGCGGTGCCCGAGGACGTCGACTCCCGCCAGCTCAGCAAGGAGGCGCGAGCGCGGCTGCGCGGGCTGAGCAAGGACAACGCCGAGGGAGTCGGCGCGCACCTGGTGATGGCTGGTCGGCTGCTCGACACCGACCCTGAGCTGGCCTACCTCCACGCCCAGGCGGCGGTGCGACGCGCCGGACGGATCGACGTCGTGCGGGAGGCCGCAGGGATCGCGGCGTACCGCACGGGACGTTACGCCGAGGCTTTGCGCGAGCTGCGCACGGTGCGTCGTCTGAACGGCTCCTCCGAGCATCTGCCCCTCATGGCAGACGCCGAGCGAGGGCTGGGACGGCCCGAGCGGGCGATCGCCCTGGCGCAGTCCGAGGAGGCGGCCACGCTCGAGCCCGAGGCACGCACAGAGCTGGCTATCGTCGTCAGCGGCGCACGGAGCGACCTGGGCGACCACGACGCCGCACTGACGGTGCTGGACCGGGTCCCGGCCTCCGAGCGCCAGGGAGACCTCGGTCTCCGCGTCCTCCAGGCGCGCGCCGTGGCCCTCGAGGCAGCAGGTCGCACGGAGGAAGCGGCGCAGGTGCTTTCCGGGGTCGACCCGGCGGCGCTGGAGCGTGCCGCGGGCGTGCTCGCGGACGACGAGGACTACGTGGTCTACGACGTCTTCGACGAGGAGGCGGACGACGACGAGGCCGGCGCGTGACCGCCTCGCTGTCGGGCAGCGAACGACCGCTGGCCGAGGCCCACGACCTGGCCCTGGTCGACCTGGACGGTGTCGCCTACCAGGGGCGGCTGCCGATCGCGCACGCGGCGGACTCGCTGGCCGAGGCCCGGCAGCGCGGCCTACGACTGCTCTTCGTGACGAACAACGCCTCGCGAGAGCCCGAGGAGGTGGCGAGCCGGCTCACCGGCCTCGACATCCCGACCGAGCCCGACGAGGTCATGACCGCCGCGCAGGCGTGCGCGAACCTGCTCCGGACCCGGCTGGAACCGGGCGCCAAGGTGCTGGTGGTCGGCGGCAAGGGACTGGTCACCGCGGTGGCCGAGGCCGGCTACCAGGTGGTGTCCTCCGCCGACGACGGACCGGACGCCGTCGCCCAGGGGTTCTCGCCGGAGCTCGCGTGGCCCGACCTGGCCGAGGCGGCTTACGCCGTCGCCGGCGGAGCGTGGCACGTGGCGAGCAACCGGGACCTCTCGCTGCCGACGGAGCGCGGGTTCGCGCCGGGCAACGGTGCGCTCGTGGCTGCGGTGGTCGCGGCGACCGGCATCCAGCCCGACAGCGCCGGCAAGCCGGAGCCCACCATGTACCGGATGGCCGTGGAACGGCACGGCGCCCGGCGTCCGCTCGTGATCGGTGACCGGCTCGACACCGATCTGGCCGGTGCTCGTGCCGGAGGCTACCCGGGCCTGCACGTCCTGACCGGGGTGTCGAGCGCCCGGGACGCCGTGCTGGCGGAACCCGGCATGCGTCCCGACTACCTCGGCGCCGACCTGCGCGCACTCCTCGAGCCGCACCCGGCGCCGTCGGAGGCCGACGACGGCTGGTGGCGGTGCGGGGAGCGCTCTGCGCGCGTCGTGGACGGCGCCCTCGAGCTGGACGGTCAGGGGCAGTCGGGGATCGACGTGGTCCGCGCCGCCTGTGCCGCCGCGTGGTCCGCGGTCGACGGCGGTGCGGCGCTGGAACCTGATGGTGTACCCGAGCTGACTGCTTGAGGGCGGCCACCCGTGCGCCGCGCCGGGGCCGTCGCACCCAGCAGGTAGCGTTGCCCCGGGACGTACGAGCAGCGAGGAGGGGACATGTCGCAGGACGCGGAGGCGTCGCACGCGTCAGCGCCGGACCGCCCCGAGCCGCCGCTGGCCCCGCTCGACGGTCTGGAGGAGATTCCCACCGACGAGCACGTCGCACGTTTCGAGGCTGTGCACGACCGCCTGCGGGCGCGCCTCGACGACGGCCCGGCCCACGAGGCGGGTGGCTGATGCCCGAACGTGCCGACGCCGAGCTCGTGCGGCGCGGCCTGGCCCGGTCGCGCAAGCAGGCTTCTGTCCTGATCGCCGACGGACGCGTCCGGATCGACGGGACGACCGTGGCCAAGGCCTCGTACCCGGTACCGGCGGGGGGAGACCTGAGCGTCGAGCCCGATCCGGACGACCCGGGGTACGCGTCGCGCGCCGGCGGCAAGCTCGCGGGTGCCCTGGAGGCGCTCGAGGGCGACGTCGCCGGACGCGAGCTGCCGGACCGCCTGCCCGGCGCGAGCTGCCTGGACGTGGGCGCCTCGACCGGAGGCTTCACCGACGTGCTCCTGCGGCGCGGTGCCGCGCACGTGACGGCGCTCGACGTCGGGCACGACCAGCTCGTCCCGGCGCTGCGGACGGACCCGCGGGTCACGGTCCGCGAGGGGCTCAACGTCCGGCACCTGGTCCCCGACGACCTGGGCTCGCCCCCGGACGTCGTCGTCGGTGACCTGTCGTTCATCTCGCTCCGGCTGGTGGTCCCTGCGGTCGCCGGTGTGACGGCCCCGGGGGCCCTCGTCCTGCTGCTCGTCAAGCCGCAGTTCGAGGTCGGTCGTGACCGGCTCGGCAGCGGCGGGGTCGTGCGCGACCCCGACCTGCACGTCGAGTCGGTGGTCGACGTCGGTGCGGCGGCGGCCGCCGCAGGGCTGCCCGTTCGTGCCGTCGTGCCGAGCGCACTACCCGGCCCCAGCGGGAACCGCGAGTACTTCTGCTGGATGCGCCGGGGCGAGGTGGCGACCGCCGACCGCGCGGCGCTGACCGCGGCGGCACGGACCGCCGTCGCGTGGCAGCCGGGCGCCGGTACGCTCCCGCCCGTCGTCCGGGTGCCCGCGGACGTCCCTGGAGGTGACTCATGACCCGACGCGTGCTCATCGTGACCCACGGTGGACGCCCCGAGGCGGTCGCCGCCATGGCCGAGGCGGTCGCGGAGCTGGAGAGCGCCGGCTTCGAGGTCGCCCTGCACGACGACGATCTCGCGGAGACCTTCGGTGACCAGATGTCCTCCACGCGGGTGCGCGAGGGCGTGGCGGAGTCCGAGATCGTCATGGTGCTCGGCGGCGACGGCACGATCCTGCGGGCCGCCGAGCTCACCCACGGGACGGACGTCCCGCTGCTGGGAGTCAACCTGGGCCACGTCGGCTTCCTCGCCGAGTCGGAGCGCGAGAACCTGCACGACGCCGTCCGCCGCGTCGCTTCCCGGGAGTACGTGGTCGAGGAGCGCAGCGTCGTGGACGTCGTGGTGCACCGGCCGGGGGAGAGCGAGCCGGTCACGGGGTGGGCACTGAATGAGGCCACGGTGGAGAAGGCGCAGCGCGACCGGATGATCGAGGTCGCGATCGCCGTCGACGAGCGGCCCGTCAGCTCGTTCGGCTGCGACGGCGTCGTCCTGTCGACGGCGACCGGGTCCACGGCCCATGCCTTCTCGGCCGGCGGTCCGGTCCTGTGGCCCGACGTCGACGCGGTGCTGCTGGTCCCGCTCTCCGCGCACGCGCTCTTCTCGCGGCCCCTGGTGATCGGCCCGCGTTCGGAGTACACCGTCGACGTGCTGGCTCGGAGCCCGCTGCCGGCGGTGCTCACGTGCGACGGCCGGCGCAGCATCGACCTTCCGGTGGGATCGCGGGTCCAGGTGCGGCGAGGAGCGGTCCCGCTGCGGTTCGCGCGGCTCGTGCACGCGCCGTTCAGCGACCGCCTGGTCTCGAAGTTCAACCTGCCGGTGATCGGGTGGCGGGAGGCCGCGGACGAGGCAGCGGCACGCCGCGCGGCGCGGCACGCCGCCGACCAGGACGACAAGGAGGCATGAGGGTGCTCGAGGAGATCGCGATCGAGGACCTCGGGGTGATCCGGGCGGCTCGCGTCCCGCTGGCCGCGGGACTGACGGTCATCACCGGCGAGACCGGTGCCGGCAAGACGATGGTGCTCACGGGGCTCGGGCTGCTCATGGGCGGCAAGGCGGACCCCGGGACCGTCCGGGCGGGCGCCGACCGTGCCGTCGTCGAGGGCAGGTGGGACCTCACCCGCCACCCGGCCGCGGCGCGTCGGGTCGACGACGCCGGAGGCACGGTCGACGACGACGGTACCGTCGTCGTCCTCCGCACCGTCGCCGGCGGTCGGTCCCGGGCACACCTGGGCGGTCGCGGGGTGCCACAAGGCGTGCTGGCCGAGATCGCGGACGACCTGGTGACGGTGCACGGGCAGTCCGACCAGCTCCGGCTGCGCACCCCTGCCATGCAGCGGGCGGCCCTGGACCGCTTCGCCGGCGCGGACCATGCCGCGGTGCTGGCCGAGCACCGCACGGCGTGGGCGGAACGCGCGGCCCTGCAGGCCGAGATCGACGACCTCACCTCCCGCGCGGCGGAGCGGGCGCGTGAGGGCGAGCTCCTGCGGCTCGGGCTCGCCGAGGTGGAACGCATCGACCCGCAGCCCGGCGAGGACGTGGAGCTCGGCACCCTGGTGGCACGACTGGGCAACGCCGAGCAGCTGCGTCAGGCGGCCCAGCTCGCCCATGACGCGGTCGCCGGCGAGGACATGGACACCGAGGGCTCGGCCGTGCACGCGGTCGAGCGTGCGCGGCGGTCCCTCGAGAGCGTCGTGGGCGACGACCCCGGTCTGCAGGAACCGGCCCGCCGTCTGGCCGAGGCGGGTTACCTGCTGGGCGACATCGCCAGCGAGCTGTCCGGGTACGTCGCCGACCTCCAGGCCGACCCGGCAGCGCTGGAGACGGCTCACGCCCGGCTCGCCGAGCTGGGGACGCTGACGCGCAGCTACGGCAGCACGGTCGACGAGGTCCTGCAGTGGGCGTCGGACGCCGGGTTGCGCCTGCTCGACCTCGACGACGGCGGTGAGCGGGTCGAGGGCATGCGGGAACGGGTCGTGGAGCTCGACGAGCAGGTGGTCGGGCTGGCCGCCCGGGTGACCGAGGGGCGCACGGAGGCAGCGGGGCGGCTCGCCGCCGCCGTCACCGCCGAGCTGGCGGGCCTCGCGATGAGCGGTGCCCGGCTCGAGATCGAGGTGTCCGCGGCCGAACCCGGGCCCGCCGGCGCGGACCAGGTGACCTTCCTCCTGCTGCCGCACCCCGGCGCGCCCGCCCGGCCCCTGGGCAAGGGCGCCTCGGGCGGCGAGCTCTCCCGGGTGATGCTCGCCGTCGAGGTGGCGCTCGCCACCGCCTCCGACGACGCCGACACGGTCCTGCCGACCTTCGTGTTCGACGAGGTGGACGCCGGTGTCGGCGGACGGGCCGCCGTGGAGGTGGGCCGGCGGCTCGCATCCCTGGCCCGCAGCACCCAGGTCGTGGTGGTGACGCATCTCGCGCAGGTGGCGGCGTTCGCCGACACCCACCTGGTCGTGACCAAGTCGGCCACCGGCGACGACGCCACGGTGACAGGCGTCCGCGCCGTGTCCGACGACGAGCGGGTCCGTGAGCTGGCCCGCATGCTGTCGGGTCAGGACGACTCGGAGACCGCACGTCGCCATGCCGTCGAGCTCCTCGAGTCCTCCGTCGTGGGACGATAGGCGCGATGAGACTGACCCTGCGCCGGGCCGACCGTGGCCCCGACACCAGCGACGACGCGGCCGAGCACCACGGTGCCGCCCGCGTCGGAGCACGCACCAAGGACCTGACGAAGCGTCTCTCCGCCGGTGACGTGGCCGTGATCGACCACGCCGACATCGACCGGGTCGCTGCCGAGGCCCTCGTCGCCGCACGCCCGTCGGCGGTCCTGAACGCCGCGCCGTCGACCACCGGGCGCTATCCGAACGCGGGCCCGGGCATCCTGCTCGAGGCGGGGATCGTGCTCGTCGACGGCCTCGGGCCCGAGGTGATGGACATCCACGAGGGCGCTCGCGTCGCCGTCGAGGAGGGCACCGTCCTCGTCGACGGCAAGCCGTGGGCGACCGGGACGCGACAGACGCCCGAGACCGTGGAGACCGCGCTCGCCGCGGCACGGGACGGGCTGTCGGACGAGATCGAGCGGTTCGCCGAGAACACGATGACCTACCTGCGTCGCGAGCGGGACCTGCTCCTCGACGGGGTCGGCGTCCCGGACGTGCGGACCCGGTTCGCCGGGCGGCACGTCCTCATCGTGGTGCGCGGCTACCACTACCGCGAGGACCTGGCGATGCTCCGGTCCTACATCCAGGAGAACCGGCCGGTGCTGGTCGGCGTCGACGGCGGGGCGGACGCCATCCTGGACGCCGGCTGGCGTCCGGACATGATCGTGGGCGACATGGACTCGGTCTCGGACAAGGCGCTGGCGTGCGGCGCCGAGATCGTGGTGCACGCCTACCGGACGGGCGACGCCCCGGGCCTGGAGCGCGTCCGGGCGCTGGGCGTGGATCCCGTCGTCTTCCCGGCGACCGGCACCAGCGAGGACATCGCCATGCTGCTCGCCGACGACAAGGACGCGGAGCTGATCGTGGCCGTGGGCACGCACGCCACCCTCGTGGAGTTCCTCGACAAGGGTCGGGCGGGCATGGCGAGCACCTTCCTGACCCGGCTCCGCGTGGGCGGCAAGCTGGTCGACGCCAAGGGTGTGTCCCGGCTGTACCGCACGCGCATCTCGAACCTCCAGCTCACGCTCCTGTCGCTGGCGGGCGTGGGGGCCGTGCTGGCGGCCCTGTGGTCGACGGCGGCCGGGCAGACCGCCTTCGGCCTCGTGGGCGCCCAGATCGACGACATCGTCTCGTGGGTCGGTAGCCTCTTCGGCGGCTGACCCGTCGCGACCCCTGAACCAAGGAGTACCCGCACCTCGTGATCGATTTCCGTTACCACCTCGTCTCGCTGATCTCCGTGTTCGTCGCGCTCGCGGTCGGCATCATCCTGGGCGCGGGACCGCTGCAGAACGCGATCGGCGACCAGCTCACCGACCAGGTGGAGGCCCTGCGGGCCGAGCGCACCGACCTGCGCGAGAGCCTGGTCGAGACCGAGTCCGAGCTGATCGACCAGAACGCCTACGCGCTGGCTGCCGGCGCCGAGCTGGTCGCCGGCTCGCTCGAGGGCGTCACCGTGGCGGTGGTCGACGCAGGAGACGCGGCGGACACGCTGGAGGCCGACGTCGTCAGCCAGCTGGAGGCGGCCGGTGCGCGCATCGTCGCCCAGGCGTCGCTCACCGGCGCCTGGAGCTCCGCGGAGGACTCCGTGCTGCGGGGGACGGTCGCCGACGGTCAGCGTGAGCACGTCGCCGACGCGATCGACGAGGAGGCCGGCACCGCCGAGGTGCTCGGCGCGGTGCTGGGACTGGCGATGACCGAGCCCGACCCGCAGGTGCCGTCGGAGCGCAGCGAGCGGAGCGTCGAGCTGTACGAGCTGATGCTCCGGGTGGGACTCGTCGAGTCCCGGTTCGAACCGTCCGGCCCGGCCGACGCCGTGCTGCTGCTCGGTGGTGCGGTGCCCGAGGAGGGCGCGACGGCCGACACCGAGGGTGCGGAGGAACCGGAGGACGTCGACGTCGTGGCGGTCGTGTCGGCACTGCAGGCCACCGCTGAGGACGTGGTGGTCGCCGGACCGACGACCGCAGAGGGCGACATGGTCTCGGACGTCCGTGCCGACGAGGACGTCGCGGCGCGCGTGAGCACCGTCAGCGGGACGGAGCGCGAGGTCATGCGGCTGAACGTGCCCCTGGCCCTGGCCGCGCAGATCGCCGGCGAGGTGGGGCAGTACGGCTTCGAGGAGGACGCCACCGTGGTTCCGCCGGCGGTCGAGCTCCCGGCCCCGGACCAGGACACCTCCGGCGAGACCGACGGCGGTGCGGGGACCGTCGGCGCCGGGGATGCCGGCGGTGACTCCTGATGGGTGGTGCGCGGACGCTGGCCGCGGCCGTGGTCGCTGCCACGGCGACGCTCGCGGCGCGCCGGGTGCTGGACCTCGCGCCCCCCGGGGGTGCCGACCGCTGGACACGCACCAACCACGGCGGTGAGCCGGTCTCGATGCTGGAGGGGCCGGCGGTGGCGCTCGGCCTCGTGGCCGGGTCGGCCGTCTCGGGCGGCGAGCCGCGGGAGAGGGCCGCCACGGTGCTGGCCTGCGCCGGGGCAGGCGCCTTCGGTGTCCTCGACGACCTCGCCGAGGACACCACGCACAGCACCAAGGGCCTGCGGGGCCACCTCGGGGCGCTGGCCCAGGGACGGTTGACCACCGGCGGGCTCAAGGTGCTCGGGATCGGGACGACCTCGCTGCTGGCGGCCGCCGTCGGCACCCGGCGCCGGGGTGGCGCCGTGGGTCACGCGACCGACGTCGCGGTCAACGGGGCGCTGATCGCCGGCACCGCGAACCTCGTCAACCTCCTGGACCTGAGGCCTGGCCGAGCGCTCAAGGCGTCGGCCCTGCTCGCCGCGCCGCTGGTCGGCTGCGCGGGCGGGCAGGTGGGCGCGCTGGTCGGGGCGTCGGCCGCGTCGGCCCCGGCGGACCTCGGTGCACGCGACATGCTCGGCGACGGCGGGGCGAACGCGCTGGGAGCGTTCGTCGGCACCCGGTGGGCGCTCTGCGCGCCGCGACCCGTGCGCCTGCTGGCGCTCGCCGGCGTCGCGGGACTGACGCTCGCCTCCGAGCGGGTGAGCTTCTCGGCCGTCATCGAACGCACACCCTGGCTGCGCCGGATCGACCAGGCGGGCCGCAGGGCGGCCGACGTGCCGCCGGAGGACCGGGAGGCGGCGTCGGACGAGGGTCCGACGGCGTGAGCGTGCCGGGCGGTCGCCGCACCGCCACGACGGTCGCCGGCGCGGCGGCCCTCATCACCGTCGTGACGCTCGCCAGCCGTGTCGTCGGCTTCGGCCGATGGCTCGCGCAGGCGCACTACGTCGGGACCGGCGGCGTCGACGGCCCGCTGAACGCGGCGAACTTCCTGCCGAACGTCCTGTTCGAGGTCGCGGCGGGCGGTGCGCTGGCGGGCGCCGTCGTCCCGTTGCTCTCCGGGTACCTGGTGCGGGGGGACCGTGAGAAAGCCTCCCGGACGGCGTCGGCGCTGCTGGGCTGGACCCTGGCGGTCCTGGTGCCGCTCGGCGCGCTCGTCGCGCTGCTCGCCGACCCGCTGGTACGTCTCACGGGCCTGAACGACCCGGTCAACGTGGCCGTGGCCGCCGACTTCCTGCGTGTGTTCGCGGTGCAGGTGCCGCTGTACGGCGTCGCCGTGGTGCTCGGCGGGATGCTGCAGGCCCACAACCGGTTCTTCTGGCCGGCGTTCTCCCCGCTGGTGTCGAGCCTCGTGGTGATCGGCGTCTACTGGCGGTTCGGTGCGCTGGCCGACGGCAACCAGCAGGACGTGGCCGAGCTCTCGTCGCAGGCGCTGGGCTGGCTGGCGTGGGGGATGACCGCGGGTGTCGCCTTCCTGGCGCTGCCGCTGGTCTGGCCGGTCGCCCGGACAGGGCTGCGGCTGCGGCCGACGCTGCGGTTCCCGGCGGGCGAGGGTCGCCGTGCGGCTCGCCTCGCGTTCGCCGGTGTGGGAGCGCTGGTGGCCCAGCAGCTCGCCCTGCTGGCCACGATGAAGGCAGGCAACGAGGCAGGTGGTGACAGCACCTGGACGATCTTCCTGTACGCGCAGAACGTGTACTTCCTGCCCTACGCGGTCCTGGCGTTCCCGATCGCGACCAGCGCCTTCCCGCGCTTCGCCGAGCTGGCCTCCCAGGGGCGCAGGGACGACCTGGCCCGCCTGGTCTCGTCGACGACGCGCGTGCTGGTCGTCGTGTCGGTGGCCGGGGCGGCGGCACTGGTGGCCGCCGCACCCCTGGTGGAGAACGTGTTCGACGGCGTCGCGGACGGGGACGCCGACGGCCTGGCCGCCGCGCTCGCCTGGATGGCGCCCGGGCTGCTCGGGTACGCACTGATCCTGCAGCTCTCCCGGCTCCTCTACGCGGTCGACGCCGCCAGGGCCGCCGTCGTCGCCACGGCCGCCGGCTGGGTGGTCGTCGCCGTGGGGGTGTCGCTGGCCGTGCCGATGTTCTCCGGGGTCCAGGACCCCACCACCGGGGACACCCAGGAGCGGGTGCTCACCTGGCTGGGCGGCGCGACGACCGTCGGCATGACCGTCGCGGGGCTCGCGCTGCTGACGACGGTGCGGCGCAAGGTCGGCCGGCCGGCGCTCGCGAGGGTGGGGCCGACGCTCCTCGTGGCGGTCCTCGCCGGCGGGCTGGGTGCCTGGCTCGGCCGGGTCGCGGTGCCGGTCGCCGACCGGGCGGTGCCGGTCGGACCGCCCGGGGCGGACGGCACGCCGGTCGAGACGCCGTTCCGCCTCGAGAGCTTCGTGACGGACGTCGGTCTCGGGCTCCTCGCCGGCCTGGTGGCGGCCGCCGTCGTGCTCGTGGCCGCCGCGCTGGCCGACGGCGCCGTGCGCGCCCGGCTCGCCGCCGTCGGCCGCCGCGTCGCCCGACGCTGACGACGGTCTGCTGTGCCGCATGCCACCCCGGCGGCGGGCGCGTCCCGGGCGCCGGGGGTCGAAGTCTCGGATAGCATGGAGTTCCGTGGCTGACACCGTGAACCGAACGTCCTCCCGCTCCTCCAGCCGCGCCGGTGCGACGCACCAGACGCGCCACATCTTCGTGACGGGCGGTGTGGCCTCCTCGCTCGGCAAGGGCCTCACGGCGTCCTCCCTGGGGCGGCTGCTGCGGTCCCGCGGGCTGCGGGTCACGATGCAGAAGCTCGACCCGTACCTCAACGTGGACCCGGGCACCATGAACCCGTTCCAGCACGGCGAGGTGTTCGTCACCGAGGACGGCGCCGAGACCGACCTGGACATCGGGCACTACGAGCGCTTCCTCGACATCGAGCTGCCGGCCTCGTCGAACGTCACGACGGGGCAGGTCTACTCGCGAGTGATCGCCAAGGAGCGCCGTGGCGAGTACCTCGGCGACACGGTGCAGGTGATCCCGCACATCACCGACGAGATCAAGCTGCGCATGCGGGACCAGGCGGGCCCCGACGTCGACGTCATCATCACCGAGATCGGCGGCACCGTCGGTGACATCGAGTCCCAGCCCTTCCTCGAGGCCGCGCGCCAGGTGCGCCACGAGCTCGGTCGGGACGACTGCTTCTTCCTGCACGTCTCGCTGGTGCCCTACATCGGTCCCTCCGGCGAGCTGAAGACCAAGCCGACGCAGCACTCCGTCGCCGCGCTGCGCTCGATCGGCATCCAGCCGGACGCGATCGTGCTGCGCTCGGACCGCGCCGTGCCGGACAGCATCAAGCGCAAGATCGCGATGTCCTGCGACGTCGACAACGAGGCGGTCGTCAACGCGGCCGACGCGCCGAGCATCTACGACATCCCGCGCGTGCTGCACTCCGAGGGCCTCGACGCCTATGTCGTCCGCCGCCTCGACCTGCCGTTCCACGACGTCGAGTGGGGTGGCTGGAACCGCCTGCTCGAGCGGGTCCACGAGCCGGAGCACAAGGTCGAGATCGCTCTGGTCGGCAAGTACATCGACCTGCCGGACGCCTATCTCTCCGTGACGGAGGCGCTGCGCGCCGGCGGCTTCGACAACGACACCCGCGTGGCGATCCGCTGGGTCGCGGCGGACGACTGCAGCACGCCGGCGGGGGCGCAGGACGCGCTCGAGGGTGTGGACGCGATCCTGGTGCCCGGCGGCTTCGGCGTGCGCGGCATCGACGGCAAGATCGGTGCGCTGCGCTGGGCGCGGGAGAACCTGGTGCCCACGCTCGGGATCTGCCTGGGACTGCAGTCCATGGTGATCGAGTACGCCCGCAACGTGCTCGGCCTGACGGACGCCTCGTCGACCGAGTTCGAGCCCGACACCCCCACCCCGGTCATCGCCACGATGGCCGAGCAGCTGGCGATCGTGGGCGGTGACGGCGACCTGGGCGGCACGATGCGGCTGGGCGACTACCCGGCGGCGCTCGCCGAGGGTTCCGTGGTGTCGAAGACCTACGGCTCCACCGAGGTGACCGAACGTCACCGCCACCGGTACGAGGTCAACAACGCCGTGCGGGACCAGCTCGAGGAGGCCGGCCTGCGCTTCTCCGGGACGTCGCCCGACGGCACGCTCGTGGAGTTCGTCGAGCTGCCCGCCGAGGTGCACCCGTACTACGTCAGCACCCAGGCGCACCCCGAGTTCAAGTCGCGTCCGACGCGGTCGCACCCGCTCTTCCACGGTCTGGTCGCCGCGGCGCTGGTGCGCCAGGGCGCGACGGCGTGACGGCGCCCCGGCCGACCGAGGGCGTCGAGGACCGTGTGGCGCCTCGGCAGGTGGTGGGTCGCACCGCGGTCCACGAGGGCAGGATCTTCGACCTCGTGCGGGACGACGTCGACCTCGGCGACGCCGGGGTCGTCACCCGCGAGTACCTCGACCATCCCGGGGCGGTCGCCGTCGTCGTGCTCGACGAGGAGGACAGGGTGCTGCTCCTGCGGCAGTACCGGCACCCGCTGCGCGCCGATCTCTGGGAGATCCCCGCCGGCCTGCTCGACGTCGACGGCGAGCCCGCCGTCGACGCCGCGGCCCGCGAGCTCGCCGAGGAGGCCGACCTGGTCGCCGGCAGGTGGGACGTCCTCGTCGACTTCGCCACGTCGCCCGGGTCGAGCAACGAGTCCCTGCGGGTGTTCCTGGCCCGCGACGTCCAGGAGGTCCCGCACGCCGACCGCCACACGCGCACGGGCGAGGAGGCGGAGATCGTCACCCGCTGGGTGCCGCTGGACGAGGCGGTCGAGCGGACGCTCGCGGGCCACCTGCACAACCCGTCCGCCGTCGTCGGCATCCTCGCCGCGGCAGCGAGCCGTGCCGGCGGGTGGGCGTCGCTGCGAGGCGTCGACGCGCCCTGGCCCTATCGTCGGGGCGAGCTGCCCGACTGACGACCGCCGACCGACCGGCGTCGCCGACCGGTCAGCGGGTGCGCAGCCGCAGCACCGCGTTCGCCGCGGCCCACACCAGCAGCCCGGCTCCGAGCATGTGCAGCCCGACGAGCAGCGCCGGCAGGCCGTTGAAGTACTGGGCGTAGCCGACGGCACCCTGTGCCAGGGTGACGGCCAGGAGCAGCCAGGCGCCGCGGCGGGCGCGCCGGACGAGGTCGGTGGCAGGCTGGCGCAGCAGGAGGACCAGCAGCAGGGCGAGGACCCCGACGAACAGCCAGACGGACGCCGAGTGCGCGCGGGTCATCGTCAGCGGGTCGACGGCGAGGCGGTACCCGACCTCGGTGTCGCCCGAGTGCGGCCCGGAGCCGGTGACGACGACGCCCAGCACCACGACCGGGATCACGAGGAACCCGAGCACCCGCCCGGTGAGCGTCACCGCTCCCGACCCGACGGGCCGGGGCGCGCCGTCGCCCTCACCGTGCCGGTGCAGGAGGTAGGCGGAGACCCAGACCAGCGCCCCCGACACGACGAAGTGCAGGGAGACCCAGCCGGGGTGCAGGTCGAGCAGGACGACGACCCCGCCGATGAGGGCCTGGGCCGCCACCCCGGCGAGGGGCACGACGCCGAGGAGCCGGTAGGAGTCCGTCCGTCGGCGGTCGGTCCACACCAGCAGCAGCACCGCCAGCGCGATCACCGCCAGGACGCCGGTCATGGTGCGGTTGCCGAACTCGACGAACGGGTGATAGCTGGTGGCCTCGTGGAAGACGGGCGTGAACTGGCCGGGCTCGCAGAGGGGCCAGGTCGAGCAGCCGAGCCCGGACCCGGTCAGCCGCACCGCGCCGCCGGTGACGATGATGCCGATCTGGGCCACCACGTTGGCGATCAGGACGCCGCGCGTCCAGCCGCGGAAGCGCGAGAACGGGTCGGCGGCACCACCCGCAGGGCGGGCGGCCTCCGAGGCCGGGTCGGAGGGGGTGACGGGCGCGGGCGTGCTCACGGCTCCACGATAGTGGCCGACGGCGCTGCACTGGTCCGTGCCGGGGGCGCCGGGCTGTGAGATCGGTCGTGCCCGCGGGGCGCGCGGATCAGTGCCAGCGGAAGAGCTTGCTCGCCCCGGCACCGAACGCGGCCGTCCACCCGAGCAGGACCACCACGCTGAGTGCCGGCACGCCGGTGCCGAGCAGGGCGCCGCGAAGCCCTTCCCCGAGCGCGCCGGAGGGCAGGAACGCGGCCACGTGGGCCAGCGGGCCGGGAAGCTCGGCGGGCGGCACGATCAGCCCGCCACCCACGACCAGGAGCACGAGCACGAGGTTCGCCACGGCGAGCACCCCCTCGGCACGCAGGGTGCCGGCGAGCAGCAGGGCCAGCGCGGTGAACGCCGCGGTCCCGAGCAGCCCGAGCCCGAGAGCAGGCAGGACGCCGGCGAGCACGGGCTGCCAGCCGAGGCCGAGCGCGACGGCGCCGATCACCGCGACCTGGACCACCTGCACCGCCAGCACCCCGAGGATCTTCCCGGCGAGCAGGCCGCCTCGCCCGAGCGGGGTCGTGGCCAGGAGCCGGAGCACACCGTTGCGACGGTCGAACGCGGTGGCGATCGACTGCGACGTGAAGGAGGTGGTGACGCACGCCAGCGCGAGGATCCCGGGCGTCACGAAGTCCACCCGGTCGACGCCGCCGGTGTCGAGGTCGACGACGGAGGTGCGCACGAGCCCGACGAGGAGCAGGACGGGCACCACGATCGTCACGAGCAGCTGCTCGCCGTTGCGCAGGATCGCGCGGGTCTCGAACGAGGCCTGGGCGGCCACCCGTCGTCGGGCCGGTGCGGGCGCGGGGAAGGGGCTGGTCATCGCAGGTGCCGTCCGGTGAGGTCGAGGAACACGTCTTCGAGGGTGCGGCGGCCCACGGTGAGGCGCGTGACCAGGGTGTCCTGAGCGGCGAGCCATCCGGTCAGCGCCTCGAGGGTCGCCGGTGCCACGGGTCCGGCGAGCACGTACTCGCCGGGCTCCGCCTCGACGGCCGACCATCCGGCGTCGGGCAGGTCGCGCGCCAGGTGGGCGGCGAGAGCACCGACCGGCAGGCCCGGTCGCGCGGCGAAGCGGACCCGGGGTGCGCTGCCGGAGGCGCCGTCGGAGAGGAGGTGCGGGACGTCGCCCGAGGCGATCACCCGGCCGTGGTCGACGACGTGGACGACGTCGGCGAGGTCCTCGGCCTCGTCCATGAGGTGGGTGGTCAGGACGACGGCGACGCCGTCGGCGCGCAGCTCGCGCACGAGGTCCCAGACCGCGTGCCGCGACTGCGGGTCCATGCCGGCGCTCGGCTCGTCGAGGAAGACGACCTCCGGCCGCCCGACGACCGCGGCGGCCAGGGCCAGGCGCTGCCGCTGGCCTCCGGACAGCCGCCGCACGGCGGTCCGGGCGAACGCGTGCAGGCCGAGGCGCTCGGCCAGCTCGTCGACGTCGCGCGGCGCGGCGTACATGCGGCTGACGTGCCGCAGCATCTCCATCGCGCGCACCCCGGTCGGCAGGCCGCCGTCCTGCAGCATGACGCCGACCCGCGGGCGCAGGGCGGCGGCGTCGGCGACCGGGTCGAGACCGAGGACGCGGACCGTCCCGCCGTCGGGGGAGCGCAGGCCCTCGCAGCACTCGACGGTGGTGGTCTTGCCGGCGCCGTTGGGTCCCAGCACCGCGGTGACGGCTCCGGCGGTAGCCTGCAGGTCGAGGCCGTCGACGACGTCGCGGCCGCCGTACGTCTTGCGCAGTCCGCGCACGTCGACGGCGCCGCCGGGTGGCGTATCGGTGGTGGGCACCAGAAGATTCTACGGACGCGTCCAGACACCAGGAGTGACGATGACCTTCTACACCTTCGCCCAGCCCGCCGACCTCGCGCAGCTCGCGCGTCGCATCTGGTACTGGCCCGTGGTCCGCGGCGTGCTCGCAGTGGCCTTCGGGCTGCTGGCCATCTTCCTGCCGGACAAGACGCCGGGGTTGCTGGTCCAGGTCTTCGGCGCGTTCGTCGTCGTCGACGGGATCGTCTCGCTCGTGGACGGCCTGCGTCGCCGGGGCAGCCAGGCCGGGTCGGTGAACGTCGGCATCGGCGTGGTGGCGATCGTCTTCGGCGGGGTGCTGCTGTTCCTGCCGGGTCTCGCGCTCGGGCTCGTGCTCGCCCTCATCGCGGTCTGGGCGCTGGCCTTCGGCTTGCTGCAGATCTTCGGAGCCTTCGCCATGCGGACCCGGGGCGGCGCGTCGTGGCTGTGGACCCTCGTCTCGGGCCTGCTGTTCGTCGCGCTGGCGATCGTCTGCTTCACCAACCCCGGTGGCACGATCGAGGTGATGTCGGTGATCATCGGCATCTTTGCCGTGGTCATCGGGGTCGCCCTGGTGGCGCTCGGGGTCAAGCTCCGGGCCCTCGGCGCCCAGGGGCCGGCGAGCGGCGACGTCATCGACGGCGAGGTCGTCGAGGGCTGAGCCGTGCCGGTGAACGGCCGGTGAGACCTGTGTGACGTACGTCGCACGTCGTCGGAGGACCTGCGGTTTCGCGGGTTCGGTGAGGCATGCCTTGCTTGACATCCCTGATTACGCAACAAGGATGTTCTGTATATCGACGACGGAGGTGAGCACGTGACGACGACCCAGACCCCTTGGGGTGCGCCCGCCGCTGCCCACGCCTCCCACGCCGAGAGCGACGGCACCCGTCGTCGGGTGCTCGAGCTCGTCGCCACCGAGGGCCCGGTGACCGCCGGCCGCCTCGCCGACGTCCTCGGGCTCACGCAGGCCGCCGTCCGGCGGCACCTGGCCGTGCTCGAGAGCGACGGCACCATCACGGTGCACGACGGCGGCGCCGGGGCCGGGCGGGCTCGCCGCGGTCGGCCGGCCCGGCACTACGTCGTCAGCACCGCCGGGCAGGCCGAGCTCGGCGAGCAGGACTCCGAGCTCGCCACCCAGGTGATGCGATACCTGCGCCGCACGGGCGGCGACGAGGCCGTCGAGGCGTTCGCCACCGAGCGGAACGACGCCGTCGTGCGGCGGTACGCCCCGCGACTGACCGCCACCGACCCCCAGGAGCGGGCAGCCCAGCTCGCCGACCTGCTCGCGGCCGACGGCTACGCCTCCTCGGTGCGGCCTGTCGTCGGACCGCTCGTCCCGACCGTCCAGCTGTGCCAGGGCCACTGCCCGGTCCAGCACGCCGCCGAGGACTTCCCCGAGCTGTGCGAGGCCGAGGCCCGCGCGTTCTCCGAGCTGCTCGGCACGCACGTCCAACGACTGGCCACCCTCGCAGGCGGCGCGCACGCCTGCGTCACGAACATCCCGCTGACTCCCCCCACCCCCGCCGGCCGCTCCGGCGGCACGCAGGAAGGATCACGATGAGCGCTCCTACCCAGGACGCCGCCGCCAAGGCGGCAGAGGCACAGACCGAGAGGCCCTCCGACGACGAGATCATCGCCTCGATCGGCTCGTACGAGTACGGCTGGCACGACACCGACGAAGCCGGTGCGGTCGCCGAGCGCGGCCTGAACGAGTCCGTCGTGCGCAACATCTCCCTGCTGAAGAACGAGCCCGAGTGGATGCTCAAGGCCCGGCTCAAGGCGCTGCGCCTCTTCGGCAAGAAGCCCATGCCGAGCTGGGGTGCCGACCTCACCGGCATTGACTTCGACCGCATCAAGTACTTCGTGCGGTCCACCGAGAAGCAGGCCACCAGCTGGGAGGACCTGCCGGAGGACATCAAGGCCACCTACGACAAGCTCGGCATCCCCGAGGCGGAGAAGCAGCGCCTCGTCGCCGGCGTGGCCGCGCAGTACGAGTCCGAGGTCGTCTACCACCAGATCCGCGAGGACCTGGAGGAGCAGGGCGTCATCTTCGTCGACACCGACACGGGCCTGCGTGAGTACCCCGAGCTGTTCCAGGAGTACTTCGGCACGGTCATCCCCGCCGGTGACAACAAGTTCTCGGCGCTGAACTCGGCCGTCTGGTCGGGCGGCTCGTTCGTCTACGTCCCCCCGGGCGTCCACGTCGAGATCCCGCTGCAGGCCTACTTCCGGATCAACACCGAGAACATGGGCCAGTTCGAGCGGACGCTGATCATCGCCGACGAGGGCTCCTACGTGCACTACGTCGAGGGCTGCACCGCGCCGATCTACTCGTCGGACTCGCTGCACAGCGCCGTCGTGGAGATCGTCGTCAAGAAGAACGCCCGCGTGCGGTACACGACCATCCAGAACTGGTCGAACAACGTCTACAACCTGGTGACCAAGCGCGCCACGGCCGAGGCCGGCGCACAGATGGAGTGGGTCGACGGCAACATCGGCTCCAAGGTCACCATGAAGTACCCGGCGATCTACCTGCTGGGCGAGCACGCCCGCGGCGAGACGCTGTCCATCGCCTTCGCCGGCGAGGGCCAGCACCAGGACGCGGGCGCCAAGATGGTGCACGCCGCGCCCCGGACGTCGTCGTCGATCGTGTCGAAGTCCGTGGCCCGCGGCGGTGGCCGCACGTCGTACCGCGGACTCGTGCAGGTGCTCGAGGGTGCCGAGGCGTCGGCGTCCAACGTGCTCTGCGACGCGCTGCTCGTCGACCAGATCTCCCGGTCCGACACCTACCCGTACGTCGACGTCCGCGAGGACGACGTGTCCATGGGGCACGAGGCGACGGTGTCCAAGGTGAGCGCCGACCAGCTGTTCTACCTCATGTCCCGAGGCCTGGACGAGACCGAGGCCATGGCCATGATCGTGCGCGGGTTCGTCGAGCCCATCGCGCGTGAGCTGCCCATGGAGTACGCGCTCGAGCTCAACCGCCTCATCGAGCTGCAGATGGAAGGGTCCGTCGGCTGATATGACTGCCACCACCACCGATCACTCACGCGCCGCGGCCGACGGCGCCCACTCCCACGGAGTGGTTCCCGCCGGGTCCCGCGCCGAGCGGGTGACCTCGTTCGACCTCGCGGACATCCCCGTCCCCTCGGGCCGCGAGGAGGAGTGGCGCTTCTCGCCGGTCGCCCGCCTCCAGCCGCTCTTCGCGGAGACCCTGGGCGCCGACGGCGTCACGGTCGCCGTCGAGGCGGCCCCCGAGGTCAAGGTCGAGACGGTCGCCCGCGACGACGCACGCCTCGGCAAGGCCGGCAAGCCCGGTGACCGCACGGCGGTCAGCGCCTGGAACGCCGTGGCCGAGGCCACCGTCGTCACGGTGCCCGCCGAGGCGGTCGCCTCCGACGTGACGTCCGTCCGCATCGACGGTGTCTCGCAGGACGCGACCGCGCAGCACCTCCTGGTGCACGCCGAGCGGCACTCCGAGGCTGTCGTCGTCATCGACCACCGCGGCGTCGCGCTGCTGAACCAGACCGTCGAGGTCGTCGTCGACGAGGGCGCGCACCTGACCGTCGTGTCCGTCCAGGACTGGGCCGACGGCGCCGTGCACGCGGCCGCGCACCGCTCCACGGTCGGCCGTGACGCTCGCCTCAAGCACGTCGTGGTGACGTTCGGCGGCGACGTCGTGCGCATCACCCCCGACGCGACGTTCACCGCCGAGGGCGGCGAGGTCGAGATGGTCGGGCTGTACTTCGCGGACGCGGACCAGCACCAGGAGCACCGCCTGTTCGTCGACCACGCGGTGCCCAGCTGCAAGTCGCGCGTGACGTACAAGGGCGCGCTGCAGGGGTCGGGCGCACACACCGTGTGGGTCGGTGACGTCCTCATCCAGGCCGAGGCCGAGAACACGGACACCTACGAGCTCAACCGCAACCTCGTCCTTACCGACGGGGCACGGGCCGACTCGGTGCCGAACCTCGAGATCGAGACCGGCGAGATCGCGGGAGCCGGCCACGCGTCGGCGACCGGCCGGTTCGACGACGAGCAGCTCTTCTACCTGATGGCCCGTGGTATCCCGGAGGTCGACGCGCGTCGGCTCGTGGTGCGCGGCTTCTTCGCGGAGCTCATCGACGAGATCGGTGTGGCCGCCGTCGAGGAGCGGCTCCTCGCCTCGATCGAGGCCGAGCTCGAGAAGTCGATGAGCGTGATCACCGGCGTCCCCACCGCGGCGGAGTGACGGCGTGACCAAGCAGATCGTCGCCACGACGGCCGACCTCGGACCCGAGGAGGCCAAGCTCGTCGAGCTGGACGCCGCGGACGGCTCCACCGTCCCTGTCGCGCTCGTGCGGGACGCCGACGGCGACTTCCACGCGATCAGCGACATCTGCTCCCACGGAGCGGTCTCGTTGTCCGACGGCGAGGTCGAGGGCTGCCGGGTGGAGTGCTGGCTGCACGGCTCGCAGTTCGACCTGCGGACCGGTCGGCCGCTGCAGCTGCCTGCCACCCGGCCGGTGCCCGTCTACCCGGTGACCGTGGAGGGCGACCAGGTGCTCGTCGACATCGACGAGCCGGTCGCCGTCGCGTCCTGACCCACTCTTCTCGATCCGAGACTTTCGAAACACTTTGGAGAACCACTGATGTCCACCCTGGAGATCCGCGACCTGCACGTCAGCGTCGAGACCAAGGAAGGGCCGAAGCCGATCCTGCGCGGCGTCGACCTGACCATCAAGTCCGGTGAGACGCACGCCATCATGGGGCCGAACGGCTCCGGCAAGTCGACCCTCGCCTCGGCCCTGGCCGGGCACCCCAAGTACGAGGTCACCTCCGGCACCGTGACGCTCGACGGCGAGGACGTCCTCGCCATGAGCGTCGACGAGCGTGCCCGCGCCGGCCTCTTCCTCGCGATGCAGTACCCCGTCGAGGTCCCCGGCGTCTCCGTGGCGAACTTCCTGCGCACCGCCAAGACCGCCATCTCCGGCGAGGCCCCGGCCCTGCGCACGTGGGGCAAGGAGGTCAAGGGCGCGATGGAGAACCTGCGCATCGACAGCTCCTTCGCGGAGCGCTCGGTCAACGAGGGCTTCTCCGGCGGCGAGAAGAAGCGCCACGAGATCCTGCAGATGGAGCTCTTCAAGCCGCACTTCGCGATCCTCGACGAGACCGACTCCGGTCTCGACGTGGACGCGCTGCGCGTGGTCTCCGAGGGCGTGAACCGCGCCAAGGAGAACACCGACGTCGGCGTCCTGCTCATCACGCACTACACGCGCATCCTGCGCTACATCAAGCCCGACTTCGTCCACGTCTTCGTGGACGGCCGGATCGCCGAGGAGGGCGGCCCCGAGCTCGCCGAGCGGCTCGAGGACGAGGGCTACGACCGCTTCCTGACCGGCGCCACGGCGTCGGCCTGACGGAGCGCACCATGACCGCCGCCGACACCGTGCGCCCGGCCCCGGCCGAGGCGCTCACCGCGAGCGAGCTCGCCGCGGTGCGGGCCGACTTCCCGCTGCTCGGGCGCACGGTGCGGGGCGGCAAGCCGCTGGTCTACCTGGACTCGGCGGCGACCTCGCAGAAGCCGAACGTGGTGCTCGAGGCCGAGGTCGAGTTCTACGAGCAGCGCAACGCCGCCGTGCACCGCGGCGCGCACCAGCTCGCCGAGGAGGCGACCGAGGCGTTCGAGTCCGCGCGGGCCGCGGTCGCCTCGTTCGTCGGGGCGGACGACGGCGAGATCGTCTGGACGCCGGGTGCGACGGCGGCGATCAACCTCGTGGCCTACGCGTTCTCGAACGCCACGGCCGGGCGCGGGGGAGCGGCGGCCGAACGGTTCCGGCTGGAGCCGGGCGACGAGATCGTCGTGACCGAGGCCGAGCACCACGCGAACCTCGTGCCCTGGCAGGAGCTCTGCGCCCGCACCGGGGCCGTGCTGCGCTGGTTCGGCGTGGGCGACGACGGCCGTGTCGACCTCTCGGACGTCGACTCGGTGATCGGCGACCGCACGCGCATCGTGGCGTTCGGCCACGTGTCGAACGTGACGGGTGCCGTCGGTCCCGTCGCCGAGCTCGTCGCCGCCGCCCGCCGCGTGGGCGCGTACACCGTGCTCGACGCCTGCCAGTCGGTGCCGCACCTGCCCGTCGACCTGCCCGCCCTCGGCGTGGACTTCGCCGCCTTCAGCGCGCACAAGATGCTCGGGCCCACCGGCGTGGGCGCCCTCTACGCACGCCGCGAGCTGCTCGAGGCCATGCCACCCGTCACCACGGGCGGCTCCATGGTCGAGGTCGTCACGATGGAGGCCACCACCTACGCGCCCCCGCCGCAGCGGTTCGAGGCCGGTACGCAGATGGTCGCCCAGGCCGTGGGCATGGGCGTGGCCGCGCAGTGGCTCGACGAGCTCGGGATGGCCCGCGTCGCCCGGCACGAGCAGGAGCTGGCCGCGGAGCTGCTGCGCATCACCGAGATCCCCGGCGTGCGGGTGATCGGCCCGACCGACACGCGAGACCGCCTCGCCGTCGTCTCGTTCGTCGTCGACGGCGTGCACGCGCACGACGTGAGCCAGGTGCTCGACGACCGCGGCATCGCCGTCCGGGTCGGGCACCACTGCGCGCAACCGCTGCACCGCCGGTTCGGTGTGGCCGCCACGGCCCGGGCCTCGGCGTCGGTGTACTCCACTGTCGACGAGATCACGGCGTTCCGGGAAGCGCTGACGGGTGTGCGAGCGTTCTTCGGTGCAGAGTGAAGAAGGAGGGCGCATGAGCGGCTCGTTGGAGCAGATGTACCAGCAGGTCATCCTCGACCATGCGAAGCACCCGCACGGTCGCGGCCTCGTCGAGCCCGCCGCCGGGCACCTGGCGGGCGAGTCCCACCAGGTGAACCCGACGTGCGGCGACGAGGTCACCCTGCGGGTCGACGTCCGGACGGACGACGCCGGTCCGGCGGTGGTCTCGGGCGTGTCGTGGGAGGGTCAGGGATGCTCGATCTCCCAGGCCTCCGTCTCCGTCATGACGGAGCTCGTGACCGGCCGGGAGATCGCCGACGTGCGGCAGCTCGACGCGACCTTCCACGCGCTCATGGCCTCGCGTGGCAAGGGGCTGGACGACGACGCGGCGCTCGACGCCCTCGGTGACGGTGAGGCGTTCACCGGCGTCTCGCAGTACCCCGCCCGCATCAAGTGCGCGCTGCTCGGCTGGGCAGCGCTCAAGGACTCGTTGGCGCGCAGCGGCGCGCTGGCCGACCCCACCGGAGGAACCGATGACTGAGAACACGACCGAGACGGCCGCGCCGGCAGCGGCCGGCCCGACGCCGGGCGCGACGACCGCCGCTGACGTCGAGGAGGCCATGCGCGACGTCATCGACCCCGAGCTCGGGATCAACGTCGTCGACCTCGGCCTCGTCTACGGCGTCGAGGTGGACCAGAACAACCACGCCACGATCGACATGACCCTGACGTCGGCGGCGTGCCCGCTCACCGACGTCCTGGAGGACCAGTCGGCACAGGCCCTCGAGGGGCTCGTCTCCGGCCACCGGATCAACTGGGTCTGGATGCCGCCGTGGGGCCCGGAGAAGATCACTGACGACGGTCGCGAGCAGCTGCGGATGCTGGGCTTCAACGTCTGACTCGCAGCCCTGACGTGTGCCGGCACGTCGGGTGAAGGCCTTGGCCGCGTCCAGGGAGTGCGCCAGGCCGACCGGCCGGCCATCGCTACGGCCGCTCGGCGGCGAGCGCGGCGAGCTTGGTCACCGTATTCATGTTCCGGGTCGTCGCTCGGCCGGTCGCGCCGGGCAGGTGCAGCCTGCTCCGCCCCATGCCCTGCGGGTAGTGCACGTAGATCTCCTGGTCACCCAGGGCGATCTCCTCGTCGGAGACTCCTCGTGCACGCCCGGCCGTGTCGGCGTCGGGCGGCGCGTCGAGGAAAACCACGCCGACCCGGCTCGGCACCGCGGACGGGAACGGGTTCGCGTCACGGACGCGTGCCACCTCGGCCGGTGTCCGGAGCACGACGCCCACCGGCCTGCCCGCGTACTCGTCCAGGGCGGCCTCGAGGGCGTCGCGGGCTGCGTCGGCGTCGAGACCGGTGGAGAACAGCACGTTCCCGCTCGCGATGTAGGTGCGCACGTCGTCGAACCCGATCCGCTCGCACATCGCACGCAGGTCGCTCATCGGCAGCTTGCCGGTGCCGCCCACGTTGACGGCGCACAGCAGGGCCACGAACGGACGGTTCTCCGGTGAGTCGGTCACGGCACCACCGTAGGTGAAGCGGCCGGCCTCGATCAGTAGCCGAGCGGCGTCTCGACCGACTCCCAGTGCCACGGCTCCGGGAGACGGCCGTCCGGCTCCGCCCACGCCGGGTGGGTCCAGCCGTACTCCTCGGCGTGCTCCTTCATCCAGGCGTACCGCGCGCCGTCGAAGCTCTCGGGGCCCATGCTGAGGTCGACGGCGGTGCCCAGCCCGTGGTTCGAGCAGCCGGGGGGAGCGGCGAGGGGGTTCGGCTGGTCCGGGTTGTAGACCGCGAGCTGGTCGTCGTACGAGCGGTAGCCGGAGTTCACGGTGAGGTGCTCGCCGAACTCCGCCTGGTAGGCCTCGTCGAGCGCGACGAGGCCCTCGAGCAGGTCCGCCCGCACGGAGTGCTGCGGTGCCCACGGGATCGGCGCGAGACGCTTCGCGGTCAGCTTCCCTGCCTGCGGGAACCACACCTGGTCGGGTTCGGGGCAGACGGCGGCGTCCTGGGCCGACATCAGGTCGTGGGTGGCGAGGTCGACGTCGTCGCGGCGCGTGGTCAGATCGCCCGCCACGCCCTCCAGCTCGGCCAGCGGCAGCTCGGTGAGGTGGTCCGGTCCGGTGGTCGTGTGCGCGGCGGTCGCCGCGTCGAGGGCGTCGCGTAGCGCGGCCCTCGCGGACTCGTCGGCCGCCTGGCCGGCGTCGGCCAGCTCGTCGGTGGCCGTCAGGATGCGTTCGGCCTTGCGCTGCACGGGAGCGAACGTCTCCCGGACCTCGGCCGCCGCGGTCGTCGCGAACGTGCGGCGGGAGTCGTGCACCGCGGTCACGGCCCGTTCGAGCCGCTCACCGGCGTCGGTGGCGTCGCCCGGCCGCCGGTCGAGGACCGGCCTGCCCTCCAGGACGGTGCCGGCGTCGTCGATCGCGGTCGACAGGGCCGACCGGACGTCGTCGTCGGCGACCTTGTCGGCGGATCCGTCGAGCTCGGCCTGCGCGACCTCGACCCGAGCGGCCAGCTCGTCGGCCTCGATCGACAGGCTCCGCCCGACGCCGATCCCCGCGGCGGCGACCACGCCCAGCAGGGCGAGCGGGACGAGGAAGGCCGTGATGCGCCGGCCGGCCGGGCGGGCCCGCGCGGCACGCACGTGCCGCAACGCCTCGTCGACAGCCTCCGGACGTCCGCCGACGACGACGAGCAGAGCACCGCCCAGGAACGCTCCGAGCGCGTACCAGGCGAGGTCCGCCGCACCGAACGTCGTGCCCAGCACGAACCGTGCGGCGGGCAGACGCTCGAGCAGCGCTGCGGGCCACTCGGTGAGGTGCGACAGCTCGATCGCCGTGCAGAGAGCGAGTGCTGTCGCGGACGCCAGGCCACGGGGTGCGCGCGGGAAGACCAGGACCACGAGCCAGACGACGAGCATCGCGTAGAGGACGTCACCGAGCGGTCCGGCGACGTCGGCGGGCAACCACCGCCGTCCGCCCAGCCCCGCGAGCACGGTCACGACGACGAGCACCGCCGATGCTGCGCGGGGGACGCGGGCGTCGGGCGAGGTCACGGGTGAACCCTACCCATCACTCCGCGAGCCAGGCCTGCACCTGGGCCTCGTCGGGCATGCGGGCGTCCCCGATGACGTGCGGCACGACGCGTGAGTAGTAGTCGGTGACCGGGCCGTCTGACTCGCGCACCAAGCATCCGGCGGCGACCCCGCCGACGACCCACGACCCGAGGACCACGCGGTTGCCGTCGAAGTCGGGCAGGGGGACGTACTCCTGGTACACGAGCGGCTGGTCGCCGTAGTCGCCGTCGTTGACCTGTTCCAGGCCGGCGGCGTGCACGTGGACGTTGTCGCCCTCGCGGCCCCACAGCGGCTTGGCGACCCACTCGGACATCCCGCGTGGCTCGCCGAGGTAGGCGGGGAGCAGGTTCGGGTGCCCGGGGAACATCTCCCACAGCACGGGCAGGATCGCCTTGGTGGACAGCAACATCTTCCACGCCGGCTCCAGCCACTGCACGGGCCGGTCCTCGGCGCCCGCCAGGACGTGGGCCCCGAAGGGCTCGTGCACCATGTCCTCCCACGGGTACAGCTTGAACGCCGCTCGCACCGGCAGGTCGAAGTCGTCGACGAACCGGCCGCCCCGGGCGTCTGTCGTCCAGCCGAGCTGGTCGATGGGGTGCCCGAACGTCCGGGCACCCGCCAGGGCGGCCGTGTCGCGCAGGTAGGTGACGGTCATCTCCTCCTCGCCGGAGTCGTCGACCGTCGAGTGCAGGAAGTGCACGCCGTCGGGGTAGCGGCCGGCGGCCAGCTCCTCGGACCACCAGCGCACCAGACGGTCGTGCACGGAGTTCCACTGGTCGCGGTACGGGAAGACGTCCTCCAGCCAGTTCCACTGGGCGACGGCCGTCTCCACCAGGCCCGTGGGGGTGTCCCCGTTGATCTCGAGCATCTTGGCGGGCCCGGTGCCGTCATAGACGAGGTCGAAGCGCGCGTACACCGACGGGTCGTCGCGGTCGAGCGACGCCTGAGCGAGCGCCAGCGAACCGCTCGGCAGGCACAGGTCGGTGTCGCTGTAGCGGCGCACCATCTCGCCCGCGGCCTCGCGGCACATGCCGTAGAGCTCGTCGGTGGCCGCCTCGAGCTGCTCCACCTCCGACATCGAGAACTCGTACCAGGCGGCCTCGTGCCAGTACGGCACCTCGTCCGTCGTGCCGTCGGCACGTTCCACCGGCGTGACCGGGAAGACCAGCCCCTGGGACTCGACCGTCGAGCGCCAGCCGAGCCGCGGGGTGATGGGGTGGCGGCGCATCAGGCGATCGAGGCGACCACGACGAGCGCGACGGCGACGATGACGCCGGCGCTCACGCCGGCCAGCGGCACGACGGGGCCGGGGACGGTGACCTCCTCGCCCAGCGTGCCCGGTGTGACCGCATCGACCAGGCGCCAGGCGAGCGCCTGCAGGAGCACGCCGACGACGCTGAACGCCACCGTCCAGGCGAGCGCCACACCGAACGCCGAGTCCGCGTTGGTCCAGATGGCGGTGAAGACGATGAAGCCCTGGGCCACCATCCACGTGGCCGACACCAGGGCCGCCGAGTGGGAGCGGTGCAGGTGCTCGCCGAGCGAGCCCGGTGTGAGGAGGTCCAGCACCTTCCACGACGCGATGAGCACGAGGGTGCCGACGACGCAGTAGGCGGCACCGTAGGAGAGGGCGGAGAGGAGGTCGATCACGTCGAGCCTTTCGGGGGGTGGAGGGCCGATGGCCGGGTCAGGAGCTGGACTTGCCGCTGCCGCCGAAGCCGCCGCGCGTGACGGTGCCGCCGTCGGCGGACACCCCGCCCTTGGCCGTCGATCCGCGCAACGTCGAGGAGTCGAACGTGCCCGAGGTCGTCGCGTACGACGAGCCGACGGCCGGCGCGCGGGAGCCCGCCCGGACGTAGTACCAGTAGTGCCCGCCCCCGGTGCCGGTGGCTGAGCCGTGGTAGTCGTCGTCGTCCTCGTCGCAGAGATCGTCGTCGACGCGTTCCGTCGTCTCCGGGTCGACGCAGATCGCGCGGTTGTCCGCCTCGGGTGCGCAACCGGTGAGGGATGCGGCGACGAGCGCGGTCACTCCGAGGGTGACCGACGCGCTCCGCATACGGCGGCGGGCTGGGAACGTCACGGACGGGTCTCCTGGGGGGTCGGGTGCGGGGACTGGATCGGGGCGGTGCGTCGCGCACGCAGCAGCGGCGCACCGAGCGCGAGGGACAGGGCGACGACGCCCAGCGAGACGGCGCTGAGGTCGAACAGGGACACGACGAGGACACCGGCGAAGACGACGGCGGCGAGGCCCGGCACGACCAGACGCCACAGCGGGCGGGCCCGCACGCCGTCGGCGTAGGGGTAGCGCAGGGCGGCCACCGCCGTGACGAGGTAGTACCCGGAGACCAGCACCGCCGTGGCTGCCACGGAGTCCCACAGCACGGCTTCCGAGGTGCACACGAGCAGCACGTACAGGCCGACCGACGCGACCGTGAAGACCCACGTCGCGGTCGAGGGCGTGCCGTGCCGCGAGATCCCCGCCAGCCGGGACGAGCCGACCCCGTCCCGTCCCATCGCGAGCAGCGTACGAGTGGTGGGCAGGACCGTCGTCTGCGCCGACGCCAGTCCGGAGACCAGCACCGCCGCGACGAGCACCGTGCCGCCCGTGGTGCCCATCAGGTCCCCGGCGAGCACCGCGAAGAAGTCGTCGTCGGCGACGTCGGCCAGCCGGTCGGTGCCGGCCCAGGTGATCGCTGCCCAGGTGACCACGACGTAGAGCACCACGAGGACGCCGTTGGCCGCGAGGGCCGCGACCCCGGGTGTCTCGCGAGGGTCGTCGGACTCCTCGTTCGTCGAGAACGACGAGTCCCAGCCCCAGTAGAGGAACACGGCGGCGAGGAAGGCGGCGCTCCAGCCGTCGACGCCGCCGGTCCCGGTGGCCTGGAGCGTCGGCCAGGTGATCCGTTCGGCCTCGGCCAGCGCACGAGCAGCGAACCACAGCAGCGCGACGACCTCGATGACCACCAGCACCGCCTGGAGCCGGGCGGCGAGCTGGACGCCGCGGTAGGCGAGCCACGCCATCACCACGATGCCCACGGAGCCGACCGCCGCCCGGGCCAGCGGGGAGTCGGCCAGGGTCTCCGCGCCGAGCAGCTCGAAGGCGTAGACGGCGGTGACCAGGGCGAGGTTCGCCATGACCAGCAGGCAGGCGGTGATGGTGAGCCAGCCGGAGAGCGCGCCGGTCCGCGGGCCGAGCGCACGCTGCGCCCAGGAGTAGGCGGTGCCGCAGTCCGGCTGCGCGCGGTTGAGCTCACGGAAGCAGAGCGCGACGAGCACGACGGGCACCGCGGAGAGCAGCAGCGCGGTGGGCGACGCCGTGCCGACCGCCGCGGCCAGCACCCCGACGGTGACGGCCAGCGAGTACGCCGGCGCGGTCGAGGCGATCCCGAACACCGACGAGTCGAGACGCGAGACGACCCCGGCACGCAGACCCGGCGCAGGCGGAGCGTCCGGAGCGTTCACCGGTCGGTCTCGAGCGTCGGGCGGTGGTACTCCTCGACCGACTGCGGCACGGGGACGTCCAGCTTCTCGCACACGCGGACCAGCATGTCCCGCACGTCGTCGACGTCGTCCTTGAGCTCCTCCTGCTCCTCGTGGGAGAAGAGGTGCGGATCCTGCACGAGCCGGGCGGCGAGCCGTGCGGTCGCGACGGCCACCAGCGCCACGCTGGAGACCATCAGCCACATGGCGGTCACCCGCCCTGCCGTCGTCGCGGGGGAGAGGTCGCCGTACCCGGCGGTGGTGGCGGTGGTGACCGCCCAGTACAGCCCCTCGAAGTAGGCGACGCCCTCCAGGACGGCGAACACCCCGGCGCACACGGCGACGTTGGCGACGATGGCCGTCACGACCCGCCGGCCGGCGTCGCACAGCCACGACACGACACCGGTTACGTGCTGGATCACTGCCGGCTCTCCTTCGTCCTCGGCGTTCTCACCAGCCCGAACGTCGGTACCGGCGATGCGGGCCGCAGCCTAGGGGTAACCGGCGCCGGTCGTCCAACGCCTCTCACGGTGCGGGAGGACCCGGTCTCTCGGTGTGACCTGCGCCGCGGCCGTGCGCGGCTCCGCACCGTAGACTGGCCGCGGACCCCCGAACCTGCTTTCTGAAGGACACCTCTGCCTTGATCACCGCCCACGGCGTCGAGCTGCGCTTCGGCGCCCGCGTCCTGCTGCACGAGGCCACGTTCCGCGTGGCCCCGGGCGACCGCATCGGCCTGGTCGGCCGCAACGGCGCCGGCAAGACCACGCTCACCAAGACCCTCGCGGGCGAGACCTTGCCGGCCGGGGGCACGATCACGCGCGGCAACGAGATCGGCTACCTGCCGCAGGACCCGCGCACCGGGGACCTCGACGTCGTCGCGATGGACCGGGTCCTCAGTGCGCGCGGCCTCGACCAGATCGTGGCCAAGATGCGGCTGGCGGAGAAGGAGATGGCCAGCGAGGACGCCGACGTCCAGGCGGCGGCGATGGAGCGCTACCCGAAGCTGGAGACGCGGTTCCTCGCGGCCGGCGGCTACTCCGCCGAGTCGGAGGCGCACCGCATCACCAGCAACCTGGCGCTCGACGACCGCATCCTCGGCCAGCCCCTGCACACGCTGTCCGGTGGCCAGCGCCGTCGCGTCGAGCTGGCACGGATCCTGTTCTCGGGGGTCGACACTCTGCTGCTGGACGAGCCCACCAACCACCTGGACGCGGACTCGATCGTCTGGCTGCGCGACTACCTCAAGTCGTACTCCGGCGGGTTCATCGTGATCTCCCACGACGTCGAGCTGCTGCGCGCGACGGTGAACAAGGTCTTCCACCTGGATGCCAACCGTGGGGAGCTGGACCAGTACAACCTCGGCTGGGACGCCTACATCGGTCAGCGCGAGCAGGACGAGCGCCGTCGCCGTCGCGAGCGTGCCAACGCCGAGAAGAAGGCCGGCACGCTGCTGGCGCAGGCCAACAAGATGCGGGCCAAGGCGACCAAGGCGACCGCCGCGCAGAACATGATCAAGCGCGCCGAACGGATGCTCGCCGGCACCGAGGGCGAGCGGCAGACGGACAAGGTGGCCGCGCTGCGGTTCCCGAAGCCGGCACCCTGCGGGAAGACCCCGCTCACCGCTCGCGAGCTGTCGAAGAGCTACGGCTCCCTGGAGGTGTTCGCGGGCGTCGACCTGGCGATCGACCGGGGCTCGCGTGTGGTGATCCTCGGCCTCAACGGCGCCGGCAAGACGACGATGCTGCGGCTCCTGGCCGGCGTCGAGACCCCGGACACCGGCGAGGTCCTGCCGGGCCACGGGCTCAAGATGGGTTACTACGCCCAGGAGCACGACATGCTGGACATGAACGCCACCGTCGTCGAGAACCTGCGGCACAGTGCACCGGACCTCACCGACACCCAGGTGCGGACCACCCTCGGATCGTTCCTCTTCAGCGGGGACGACGCCGACAAGCCGGCGCACGTGCTGTCCGGCGGGGAGAAGACACGGCTCGCCCTGGCCACGCTCGTCGTCTCCAGCGCGAACGTCCTGCTCCTGGACGAGCCGACCAACAACCTCGACCCGGCCTCGCGCGCCGAGATCCTGGGTGCGCTGAACACCTACGAGGGCGCCGTCATCATGGTCACCCACGACGACGGCGCCGTCGACGCGCTCAACCCGGAGCGGGTGCTGCTGCTGCCCGACGGCGACGAGGACCTGTGGTCGGACGACTACGCGGAGCTCGTGTCGCTCGCCTGAGGCGCCCGTGCGGAGCCGCGGTGGCGTCAGCCCCGGTGGCCCGGGCGCGCCGCGTCGACGAGCGCGTCCTCGTGCTCCTCGTCCACCCGGCGTGGCCGGCGGCGCTCGCGGCGCGGCCGCGAGGATCCCTCGGGTTCCTCGGCGGCGATGAGCTCGCCGGCGGTGACGGTGGCAGCGCGCGTCTCACGCCGCCACAGCAGCACGAAGCCGCCGACCGCACCGAGGGCGAAGATCGCCCACTGGAACGTGTAGCTGAGGTGGGAGCCGGGGTCGGTGTCCGGCCGGGGCGCCGGGACCAGGGCTTGGTCGGCGGCCGGGTCCTCGCTGCGCATCTGCCCGTACGCGCCGACGGTCCCGCCGTCGGCCGTGCTCGCGCCCTGCGTGGCGGCCAGCACCTGCTCGGTGTTGATCCGCGACACCGTCCCGCCCTCGGCGCCACGGTCGGCGGCGGGCTCGTCGGCGCGGAGCGTGACCGTCACGGCGACCTGGCCGGCCGGGGGGTCGGGGACGGAGGCGGCCTCGCTGGCGTCGGCGCCGAGCGGGACGAACCCGCGGTCGACGACGATCACCACGGGCTCGCCGCCGAGCTCGGTGCGCAGCGGCACCAGCAGGTGGAAGCCGGGGGTGCCGTTGACCGGACGGTTGCGCAGGAGCACCGTGTCCTCGGGAACGTACTCGCCGACGACGACGGCGGGCCGCCACACGTCGTCGGCCGCGAGCGTCGACCCGGGACCGGCGACGAGCTCCTCCAGCGGCACGGGCTGCGCGGCGTAGTTCGCGTCGACGAGGTCGATCTGCTCCTGGCGGTCGGTGTACCGGTGCCACTGCCAGAACGCCGCGAGCACGCACAGGGCGGCGAGCAGCACCGCGGCGAGACCGAGCGTGACCCACTGCCGACGGGTCCGCTTCACACGTGCTCCAGCTCGCCGACGGGCACGGTCTGCTTCCAGAAAGACCGCGCGCCGAGGAACTGCTCGAGGTGCTCGCGGTGGTCGTCGCAGGCGAGCCACACCTTGCGGCGTTCGGGCGTGTGGAGCCTCGGGTTGTTCCACAGCAGGCCCCAGCGGGCCTCGGCGCGACAGCCCTTGGCGGAGCACACGAGCTCGTCGGCGGCCACGGGGTCGGCGCCCAGTCCGAGCACGTCCATCAGTCGTCCTTCCGGTCGGCTGTCCCGGTCGACGGCGGGTCGTCGGTGTGCTCCACCACGCGCACGCCCGGGTCCTCCAGGGGAACGGTGGTCGCCTCGATCTGGCGAGGCTGTGCAGGCGGGGTGGCCGGTACGCCGGAGGACTCCCGCGTGGAGCGGTCGCGACCGGCGTTGGCGAGCAGCACCGCAGAGTATGGCAGCACGACGGCGCCGGCGAAGCAGACCCACATCAGCCAGCCTTCCACGAGGAGAGCGGCAGCCAGGATCAGGACGATCCGCAGTCCCATCTGGAGCAGGTACTGGCGCAGGCGCCGACTCTGGTCCTCGGCGAGACTCGCCGGGACGCCCGTGATCGAGGGGACCTCGTGAGGCCGGGGCGTGCTCACCCGTCCAGTCTACGGCCGCTCACACGCTGCTCGGTCTTTGGAGGAATCCGACAATCCCGTCCGACGACGTGTGCCTCGGCGTCAGCGCGGGACAGGTCCGGCACCGGGGTACGGTCGCACAGGCGCACCGCCGTGCACCCGGGCCGCAGGTCCGTCGTCGAGAGGAGCATCCCGTGGCAGAGCAGGCAGCATCCGGCCGTGTGGTCGTCGTGACCGGGGCCGCGCGCGGCATCGGTCGCTCGATCGCCGAGCGATTCGTCGCCGCCGGGGACACGGTCGCGACGATCTACCGGGGCGGCGACCTGCCGGAGGGCGTCCACGGATTCGTGGCGGACGTCACGGACAGCGCGGCGGTCGACGCCGCGTTCGGCGAGATCGAGGCGCAGCTCGGCACGCCCACGGTGCTGGTCGCCAACGCGGGCGTGACCCGCGACCAGCTGCTGATGCGGATGAGCGACGAGGAGTTCGAACAGGTCGTCGACGTGAACCTCACGGGGACGTTCCGCTGCGTGCGGCGCGCCTCCAAGCCGATGATCCGGGCCCGGTCGGGACGGATCGTGCTGATCGGGTCGGTCGTCGGGCTCTACGGCGGTCCCGGTCAGGTCAACTACTCCGCGACGAAGGCCGCGCTCGTGGGCATGGCCCGGTCGATCACCCGCGAGCTCGGTGGTCGCGGGATCACGGCCAACGTGGTCGCCCCCGGTTTCGTGGAGACCGACATGACCGCCGCGCTGCCCGAGGACACCCAGAAGAAGTACCGGGACTCGATCCCCGCCGGTCGGTTCGCGACACCGGACGAGGTCGCCGGCGTGGTGGAGTTCCTCGCGTCGGACGCCGCGGGCTACGTCTCCGGTGCTGTGGTGCCGGTCGACGGCGGCCTCGGCATGGGTCACTGAACTGTCCCTCGGGCGCATCGCCCGATACGCTCCCACCAGAACTTTACTGAAAGGTCACCATGGCTCTGCTCGACGGCAAGAAGCTGCTCATCACGGGCGTCCTGACGGACAGCTCGATCGCTTTCCACGCGGCGCGGCTCGCCCAGGAGGAGGGCGCGGAGATCGTCCTGACGTCGTTCGGTCGGCAGATGAAGCTGACCCAGGCGTTCGCCAAGCGGCTTCCCGTGACCGCGCCGGTCGTCCAGCTCGACGTGACCAGCTCCGAGGACCTGGACTCGCTCGCCGACCAGGTGCGGGAGCACACCGACCGGCTCGACGGCGTCGTGCACTCGATCGGCTTCGCGCCGCAGAGCGTGATGGGGGGCAACTTCCTCTCGGCGGGATGGGACGACGTCGCCACCGCGGTGCAGGTCTCGACCTTCTCGTACAAGTCGCTCATCACGGCGGCCCAGCCGCTGATGACCGACGGTGGTGCCTACGTCGGGCTCACCTTCGACGCCGGGTTCGCCTGGCCCGTCTACGACTGGATGGGCGTCGCGAAGGCCGGGCTCGAGTCCGCCAACCGGTACCTCGCCCGCGACCTGGGCCCGTCGGGCATCCGGGCCAACCTGGTCTCCGCGGGGCCGATCCGCACGACAGCCGCCAAGTCCATTCCCGGCTTCGAGGCCATGGAGGACGCGTGGCCGCGCCGCGCGCCCCTCGGCTGGGACCAGACGACGGCGGAGCCGGCGGCCCGCGCGGTCGTCGCGTTGCTGTCCGACTGGTTCCCTGCGACCACGGGCGAGATCGTGCACGTGGACGGCGGCGTCCACGCGATGGGTCAGTGAGCGAGGTCCTGTGAAGCAGCCGAAGCACGCGGTCGACGTCCCGGATAAGGGACGTCGGCTCGTGCTGCTTCGGCACGCCAAGGCCGAGCCCGGCAAGGGCGCCGTGCTCGACGCGGATCGCGCGCTCGCGCTGAACGGCCGCAAGCAGGCGGGCCGGGTCGGGATGGCCCTGACGGCGGCCGGTCTGGTTCCCGACCTCACGATCGTGTCCTCCGCGCTGCGCACCCGCCAGACCTGGGAGCTCGCCCGTGCCCACCTGGGCAACCATGGCGAGCGCAACCACCTCGCCGCCGAGGTGCGCGACGAGCTCTACGCGGCCAGCATCGCCGACGTGCTCGCGCTGGTCAGGGACGTGGACCCGGAGGTCAGGACGCTGCTGGTCATCGGGCACGAGCCCACGATGGCGGCCACCGCCGCCTACCTCGCCGACAAGTCGTCGGACGACGCCGCACTGGCCCAGGTCCGTGTCGGGGTGCCGACGGCGACCTACTCGGTGCTGCACGCCACCAAGCAGCCGTGGTCGGAGTGGGGCAAGCGGTCGGCCACGCTGCTGCGGGTCGGCCGCCCGAGCTAGGCCCGGGCTGCCGAGGCGGCGGCGTCGACCTCGTCGATCACGCGCAGCACCTCGTCGAGCCTCGGCCCGTCGAGCCGGTAGGGCGCCTGCTCGCGCACGAGCGGCTTCGCGGCGAACGCGATGCCGATCCCGGCGGCGCGGATCATATCGAGGTCGTTGGCGCCGTCGCCCACCGCGACGGTGTCGACCATGTCCAGGTCCAGCTCGGCCGCCCACTCGCGCAGGGTGGCCTCCTTGTCGGCACGGTCCACGACCGGGCCCACGGTCCGGCCGGTGAGGACGCCGTCGGCCACCTCCAGGCGGTTCGCCCGCCAGCGGGTGATCCCGAGCGATGCCGCGAGCGGGGCGAGGATCTCGGCGAACCCGCCCGAGACGAGGCCGATCTCCCACCCGCGGCGCTGGACCTCGGCCGTGAGCTCGGCGGCGCCGGGCATCAGGACCACCGCCTCGCGCACCGCGTCGAGCGCGGACACCGGCACACCGGCGAAGGTGGCGACGCGCTCGCGCAGCGAGGCGGCGAAGTCGAGCTCGCCCCGCATGGCGCGCTCGGTCACGGCGGCCACCTCGTGCCGGGTGCCGGCGTGCTCGGCGATGAGCTCGATGACCTCCTGCGTGACGAAGGTCGAGTCGACGTCGGTCACGACGAGTCGGCGACGACGCGGCGGGCCGGACGGGCGGGGACGGGGCGCGGCGGGGGCGCTCTCAGGCAACGTGGGAACCCTTCGGGACGACGGTGATCCCCGAGTCGGTGACGGTGAAGCCCCGGGCCCGGTCCTCCTCGTGGTCGACGCCGATCCGGGCCCGTTCGTCCACCACCACGAACTTGTCGAGGATGGCGCGGTGCACCTGGGCGTGCCGGTGCACCTGGACGCCGTCCATCACCACGGAGTCGGTGACCGTCGCCCAGGAGTGCAGGTGCACGCCCGGGGACAGGATGGACCCTGCGACGGTCGCGCCGGAGACGAGGACACCTGGTGAGACGATCGAGTCTGCCGCGTGCCCGAGACGCCCCGGGCCGGCGTGGACGAACTTCGCCGGCGGCAGGCCGGTGTAGCCGGTGTACAGCGGCCAGTCCTCGTTGTACAGGTTGAAGACCGGCTGTACCGCGATCAGGTCCTTGTTGGCGTCGAAGTACGCGTCGATCGTCCCGACGTCACGCCAGTACGCCCGGTCCCGGTCGGTGGAACCGGGGACCTCGTTGCGGATGAAGTCGTACACGCCGGCGGTGCCCTCCTCGACGAAGGCCGGGACGATGTCGCCGCCCATGTCGTGCCGGGAGTCGGGATCGGCGGCGTCCTTCGTGACCGCCTCGACGAGGGCGTCGGCGTCGAAGACGTAGTTGCCCATGGAGGCCAGCACCTCCTGCGGGGAGTCGGGCAGCCCGACGGGTGCCACCGGCTTCTCGAGGAAGTCGCGGATGCGCGTCGGGTCCTCCGGCTCGACGTCGATGACGCCGAACTGGTCCGCCAGCGCGATCGGCTGGCGGATCGCGGCGACGGTGGCGCGGGCGCCCGACTCGACGTGCGCGTCGACCATCTGCGAGAAGTCCATCCGGTAGACGTGGTCGGCACCGACCACGACGACGATGTCGGGCCGCTCGTCGTCGATGATGTTCAGGCACTGGTAGATCGCGTCCGCCGAGCCGAGGTACCAGTGCTTGCCGACGCGCTGCTGCGCCGGCACGGACGAGACGTAGTTGCCCAGCAGCGGGGACATGCGCCACGTCTTGGAGATGTGCCGGTCCAGCGAGTGCGACTTGTACTGCGTCAGCACGATGACCTGCAGGTAGCGCGAGTTGATGATGTTCGACAGGGCGAAGTCGACCAGTCGGTAGATGCCGCCGAACGGGACGGCGGGTTTGGCGCGCTGGGCAGTGAGCGGCATGAGTCGCTTGCCCTCTCCGCCGGCGAGGACGATGGCCAGGACCCGGGGATGTGACGACGCCATGCCCCGACCCTAGGACCTCGGGGCGGCGCATGCCGCACGACGCGGCCGGGAGCGCTACGTTGAGGTGCGTGAGCACCCCGCTGAGGATCGACCTGCTGACCCGTGAGTTCCCGCCGCACGTCTACGGCGGCGCCGGCGTGCACGTCGCCGAGCTCTCCGCCGTCCTGCGTCCCCACGCGGACGTCCGCGTGCGCTGCTTCGACGGCCCCCGCGCCGACGCCGAGCACGTGACCGGCTACGACGAGCCCGCCACCCTGGCGGGGGCGAACGCGACGCTCCGCACGCTCGGCGTGGACCTGGCGATGGCCGACGACGTCGCCGGCGCCGACGTGGTGCACTCGCACACCTGGTACGCGAACATGGCCGGGCACCTCGGCAGCCTGCTGCACGGGGTCCCGCACGTGGTCACGGCGCACTCGCTCGAGCCGTTGCGTCCCTGGAAGGCCGAGCAGCTCGGCGGCGGCTACGCCGTGTCGAGCTGGGCCGAGCGCACGGCCTACCTCGGGGCGGCCGGGATCGTCGCGGTCTCCGCCGGCATGCGCGACGACATCCTGCGCTGCTACCCCGAGCTCGACCCGGACCGGGTGCACGTCGTCCACAACGGCATCGACCTGGACGGCTGGGTGCGGCCGTCCGACGACGTCGTGGCGCGCGTCGCGGGGCAGCACGGCATCGACGTGGGGCGCCCGGCCGTGGTGTTCGTCGGGCGCATCACCCGGCAGAAGGGGCTGCCGGACTTCCTGCGCGCCGCGGCCCGGCTCCCGCGCGAGGTCCAGGTGGTCCTCTGCGCCGGCGCCCCGGACACGCCGGAGATCATGGCGGAGGTCCGGGCGCTGGTGGACGACCTGCGCGCCGCGCGCGGCGGGGGAGCGGGGGCCGGCGTGGTGTGGATCGAGGAGATGCTGCCGCGCCAGGACCTGTGCGCCGTCCTCGCCGCCTCGACCGTCTTCGCGTGCCCCTCGGTCTACGAGCCGCTCGGCATCGTCAACCTCGAGGCCATGGCCGTGGGCCTGCCCGTGGTGGCCACCGCGACGGGCGGCATCCCCGAGGTGGTCGACGACGGCGTCACCGGCGTGCTCGTGCCGATCGAGCAGGCGGACGACGGCACCGGGACGCCGCTGGACCCCGAGCGCTGGGTGAGCGAGCTGGCCGCGGCCCTGACCGCCGTCGTCGGCGACCCGGCCCGCGCCGCCGCGATGGGTGCCGCGGGCCGCCGCCGCGCCGAGGAACACTTCGCGTGGACGTCGATCGCCGAACGCACGATGGACGTGTACCGGTCGGTGCTGGAGGTCGAGACGGTGGCGCGGGGCCGCTGACCCCCGTGCTGCGGTGCCCTGAACCGTCAGGGCACCGCTGCGTAGGTGGCGGCGCTCAGCGCTCGCCGCGCCGTGCGCTCGACCTCGCGCAGGGCGGTCGAGCGCTGGTCGGCCTGCCAGACGTTGACCGCCGCGCCGTCGTCGTCGGTCGCCAGGTCCACGATGGCCAGCAGGCGCGTGGCGAGCTGCATGACCCGTGCCCGGCGCCCGTCGAGGTCGGGCACGGGCCAGCTCGCGGTGCTCGAGCTCCGGACCCGCTCGATCGCGTCCGCGGCGTCGTCGCGCCACCGGGCGACGTCGAGCGAGTCGAGCGCCTCGGTCGCGACGACGAGGCTGCTGCGCAGCTCGCGTTCGGCGTCGGCGAGCGACCCGAGCGTCCCCGCCAGGAGCGTGGACCACGGCGGGACCTCCACGACCTCCCACGTCACCAGGTGACCCGGCTCGAGCGCCGAGCCGAACGGGGTGACCCGGGGCACCGCCGCCCACGAACCGGCGGAAGTCGTCACGAGCAGGCACTCGCCGGACTCGGTGGCGGCGGCCGTGGCCGCCGCCGGGACCCCTGACGGGTCCCCCGGCGCGGGCAGGACGGCGCAGACCTCCCGCGGTCCGTCGGAGAAGGTGGCGACGAGCTCCTTCAGGGTCACCTGCTCGGCCTCGGCGCCGGGCAGGCCGAGGACGACGTGCGGCTCGTCGTCCTCGGTCACCGACCGCACCGCCAGTCCGTGCGACGCGCCGAGCGCCTGGAGCCACAGCGCCAGCACGACGCTGCGGGGCAGGGTGGTGGTCTCGCTCACGCCTCGCACGATAGACGCCTGACGTGCCCCGGCGCCCGTCGCGACGCTTCGTGGACCGTCCCGGCGGCCCCGCCGTGGGTGGGCCGGGAGCGTTCCTCGCTCCGGTAGGGTCGGGCCTCATGAGCGCGGTACTCGACCTGCAGGGCGTCACCGTCCGACGCGGCACCTCCACGATCGTCGACTCCGTCGACTGGACCGTCTCCGAGGGGGAGCGCTGGATCGTCCTCGGCCCCAACGGGGCCGGCAAGACGACGCTGCTGCAGATCCTCGCGGCGCGTTCGCACCCGACGGCGGGCACCGTCGACCTGCTGGGTGAGCGGCTGGGACGCGTCGACGTCTTCGAGCTCCGCCCCCGGATCGGGTTCTCCTCCGCGGCGCTCGCCGACAAGATCCCGCACCACGAATCGGTGCGTGACGTCGTGGTGACCGCCGCGTACGGCGTGACCGGACGCTGGCGTGAGGAGTACGAGGAGCTGGACACCGAGCAGGCGCTGGCGCTGCTCGGCGCGTTCGACGTCGCGGACCTCGCGGACCGGCGCTACGGCACGCTCAGCGAGGGCGAGCGCAAGCGTGTGCAGATCGCCCGCGCGCTCATGACCGACCCGGAGGTGCTGCTCCTCGACGAGCCGGCCGCCGGTCTCGACGTCGCGGGACGCGAGGAGCTCGTCGGTGCGCTGGCCGAGCTCGCGGGCGACGAGGCCTCGCCGGTGCTGGTCGTGGTCACCCACCACGTCGAGGAGATCCCGCCCGGCTTCACGCACCTGCTGCTCCTGGGCGACGGCAAGGTCGAGGCGGCCGGGCCGCTGGAGGAGGTCCTGACGTCGGAGAACCTCTCACGCGCCTTCGGGATGGACCTGCTGGTCGCCCACGGGGGCGGTCGTTGGCTGGCCCGGGCGGCGCGACCCGCCGGACGCTGAAGCGCTGCACATCCCGGCGATAATTTGGTAAATTCAGAGCAAAGCAGACGCTGCGGTCGGAGGTAGCCATGGACGGCTGGGTGTGGTGGATCGGCGGGGCCCTCGTCCTCGCCGTCGTGGAGATGCTCTCGCTCGACCTCGTCTTCATCATGCTCGCCGGTGGTGCGGTCGCCGGCGGGATCACCGCCGCGGCGGGCGGCCCCTTCTGGCTCCAGGTCATCGTCGCCTGCGTCGTGGCGGTCCTGCTGATCGTCACCCTGCGCCCGTGGCTGCTGCAGAACCTGCGCCGCCGGACGGTCCTGGTCGAGACGAACGCCGCCGCCCAGGTGGGCCGGACGGCCGTGGTCATCTCCGAGGTCACCGAGCTCGGCGGTCGCGTCAAGCTCTCCGGCGAGGTGTGGTCGGCTCGGCTGGTCGACGACGGTCTGCCGAACAGCACCGGTCGTGTCCCGGAGGGCGTCGAGGTCCGGGTCGTGAAGATCGACGGCGCGACGGCGGTGGTCGCACCGGCCGGGGCGACGAGCCAGAACGCCGACGGAACCGTCTGACGACGGCGTCCCCAACGGAAAGAGAACTCGTGGAACCAGGAACAATCGTCCTCACCATCTTGCTGGTCATCGTCGTCATCTTCGTGGTGGTGGCGCTGTTCAAGATGGTGCAGATCGTCCCGCAGGCGACGGCGCTGATCATCGAGCGCCTGGGCCGGTACGAGAAGACCTTCGAGCCGGGCCTGCACTGGCTGATCCCCTTCATCGACAAGGTGCGTGCCGGCGTCGACCTGCGCGAGCAGGTCGTGTCGTTCCCGCCCCAGCCGGTGATCACCTCGGACAACCTCGTGGTCAGCATCGACACGGTCATCTACTTCCAGGTGACCGAGCCCAAGTCCGCGGTCTACGAGATCGCCAACTACATCAGCGGTATCGAGCAGCTCACGGTGACCACGCTGCGTAACGTCGTCGGCTCCATGGACCTCGAGCAGACGCTGACCAGCCGTGACCAGATCAACGGTCAGCTCCGCGGCGTGCTGGACGAGGCGACCGGCCGGTGGGGCGTGCGCGTCAACCGCGTCGAGCTGAAGTCCATCGACCCGCCGGCCTCCGTCCAGGGTGCGATGGAGCAGCAGATGCGTGCCGAGCGTGACCGTCGTGCCACCATCCTCACCGCCGAGGGTGTCAAGCAGTCGGCGATCCTCACGGCCGAGGGTGAGAAGCAGTCGCAGATCCTCAAGGCCGAGGGTGACGCCCAGGCGGCGATCCTCACGGCCGAGGGTGAGGCGCGGGCCATCCTGCAGGTGTTCGGTGCCATCCACGAGGGCAACCCGGACCCCAAGCTGCTCGCCTACCAGTACCTGCAGATGCTGCCGGAGATCGCCAACGGCTCGTCCTCCAAGCTGTGGGTCGTCCCGACGGAGTTCACGGCGGCGCTCGGCTCGATCGCCAAGGGCTTCGGCGGCACGCCCGGCACGCCCGGCATCCCCGCGGAGCCGTCGGACGACGACGACAGCGGCAGCGGCGTGAGCGCCGCCGTGCGCGCTGCGCTGGGTCGGTCCGGGCTGCAGGACCCGGGCGAGGCGCTCGCCGAGGCCCGCCGCCAGGCCCAGGCCGCCACCGCCGACGCCACGAGCTCGGGCACTCGTTCCGGTGCGCCGTTCGAGCGTGGTGTCGAGCGCGGCCAGCGCCCGGCAGGGGAGCAGCCGCCGGCTCCGCCCGCCCCGACGCAGCCGCGCACGCTCGGCACGGACGACGAGGGCAAGCCGCCTCCGCCGCAGCAGTGACCTGAGTCGTCGTCCGGCACCGCCGGAGACGTCGGCCGTCGCAGCCCCGTCGCCCTCGCGGGCGGCGGGGCTGCGTCGTGCTGCACGCTGCCGGGACCACTTGCGGAGTGAGTGCTCACTCATTTATGCTCCGGTGGTGACACAGGACGCCCCGGCCGGCCGCGCCGCCCGGATGGACCCCGCCGATCGCCGTGCGGCGATCATCGACGCCGTGCTCCCGATCGTCGCCGAGCGCGGCGTCGACGTCACCTCGCGCGAGCTGGCCACGGCCGCGTGCGTCGCCGAGGGGACGATCTTCCGCGCGTTCGGGGACAAGTCCTCGCTGCTCGGCGCCGTGGCGGTGGAGGGGCTGCACCGTGCCTCAGGGCCCGAGGAGACCCGCGCCGAGCTCGCCGGCATCGACCCGGACCGTCCGCTCGCGTCGCGGCTGGCCGAGGTCATCGAGCTCGGCCGGCGGCGGATGGGCGAGGTCGTGCGCTGGATGGGGGTGCTGCGGGTGCTGCACCACCGCGCAGGGTCCCGGGACGTCGTCGCCGACGAGCGCGTCCGGGACTTCCGCGCGCAGCTCGCCGAGCAGCGCGCCGAGCAACGTGCCGCCACCCTCGAAGGACTCACCGCGGTCCTGGCGCCCGACGCCCACTGCCTGCGCGTCCCGGTCGAGGTGGCGGTCGCGCTCGTCGAGGCGAGCATCGCCGGGACGCACGCCCGGGTCGACCACCTGATGCCCGCACCGTCGGCCGAGGTCATCGCCGACGCGCTCGTCCACGGCATCGTCACCTCGCCCGAGAGCTCGGAGGCCTGATGCTCGTCACGCTCGTGCGCCGCTACCTCCGCCCGTACCGGGCCGCCGTGGCGCTGCTGCTCCTGCTCCAGCTCGTCGCGACGCTGGGCTCGCTGTACCTGCCCGCCCTCAACGCCGACATCGTCGACCAGGGCGTGACCTTGGGCGACACCGGCTACATCATGCGGGTCGGTGGCTGGATGCTCGCCGTCAGCCTCGCCCAGGTGGTCTGCGCGATCGGAGCCGTCTACCTGGGTGCCCGGGCCGCCACCGCGTTCGGCCGGGACCTGCGTCGGGACCTCTTCGACTCCGTCCAGGACTTCTCCGCGCGGGAGCTGGGCGAGTTCGGTGCGCCGTCGCTCATCACCCGCACCACCAACGACGTCCAGCAGGTCATGATGGTCGTGCTCATGACCTTCACGGTCATGGTGATGGCGCCGATCATGATGGTGGGCGGCGTCGTGATGGCTCTGCGGGAGGACCCGACGCTCTCGCGGCTGCTGCTCGTGGTCGTCCCGCTCCTCGGCGTCGTCGTCGGCCTGATCATGTGGCGGATGGTCCCGTACTTCCGGGGGATGCAGGCGCGGATCGACGTCATCAACGCGGTGCTGCGCGAGCAGATCACCGGGATGCGGGTGGTCCGGGCGTTCGTCCGCGAGGAGCGCGAGACGCAGCGCTTCGGTGCGGCGAACGCCCGCCTCTACGACGTCTCCCTCGGCGCCGGCAAGCTGATGGCCCTCGCCTTCCCGACGGTCATGCTCATCATGAGCCTCTCGCAGGTGGCCGTGCTCTGGTTCGGAGCGGGCGAGGTCTCGGCGGGCGAGCTGCAGGTGGGCTCGCTGATGGCCTTCCTGTCCTACATCATGTTCATCCTCATGGCCGTGATGATGTCCACGATGATGGTCATGATGATCCCGCGGGCCGCGGTCGCCGCGGGACGTATCGGCGACGTGCTCGGCACCCGGACGTCCGTGGCCGAGCCCGCCCGGCCGGTCGCGTTGACCTCGCTCGCCGACGGCGAAGGCCCGCGGGGACGGGTGGACTTCGAGGCGGTGGAGTACGGCTATCCCGGTGCTGACGAGCCGGTGCTCCGCGACCTTACGTTCACCGCGGCCCCGGGTCGGACGACGGCGATCATCGGCTCGACCGGAGCGGGCAAGACGACGCTCCTCCATCTCGTGCCACGGCTCTTCGACGTGACCGGCGGTCGGGTGAGCATCGACGGCACGGACGTCCGGGACCTGTCGCTGCGCGATCTCGGGTCGTTGATGGGGCTGGTGCCGCAGAAGGCGTTCCTGTTCTCCGGCACGGTGGCGGACAACCTGCGCTACGGCAAGGCCGACGCCACCGAGGCCGAGATGTGGGAGGCGCTCGAGGTCGCGCAGGCGCGGGACTTCGTCGAGGCGCTGCCCGAGGGCCTCCACGCGCCGGTCTCCCAGGGCGGGACGACGTTCTCGGGGGGTCAGCGCCAGCGCCTCGCCATCGCCCGGGCCGTGATCCGCCGTCCGCGGATCTACCTCTTCGACGACTCGTTCTCCGCGCTGGACTACGCGACCGACGCGCGTCTGCGGGCGGCGTTGCGGCCGCAGACCGCCGACGCCGCGGTGATCGTCGTGGCGCAACGGGTCGCGACGATCCGCGAGGCCGATCAGATCCTCGTCCTGGACCACGGGCGGATCGTCGGGCGCGGCACCCACGCCGAGCTGCTCGAGTCCAACGAGACGTACGCCGAGATCGTCACGTCGCAGATGTCCCTGGAGGAGGCCGCATGAGCGGCCCGCACGGGCCCCGCGTCGGTGTGCCGACGGCCAAGCCCCTGGACTTCAGAGGATCGCTGGGACGGTTCGCGGGCACGATGCGTCCGGAGCGGGCCCGGGTCGTCCTGCTGACGCTGTGCGGCGTGGTCTCCGTCGCGCTGACCGTGACCGGTCCGAAGATCCTGGGCGACGCGACGGACGTCATCTTCGAAGGGTTCGTCGGTCAGCTCCTCGGGCGCACGATGCCGGCGGGCACCACGGCCGAGGAGGCGGTCGCCCGGCTGCGCGCCGCGGGCGACGACGCGCAGGCCGACATGGTCGCCTCGATGGGCGACGTCGTCCCCGGCCAGGGCGTCGATGTCGACCGGCTCGCGCAGATCCTCGCCGTCGTCGTGCTGATCTACCTGGGCGCGTTCGTGTTCGGCTGGCTGCAGGCCCGGCTGATGACCGTCGCGGTGCAGAACACGGTGCGGCGGCTGCGCGACGACGTCGAGGCCAAGCTGCACCGCATCCCGCTCAGCCACGTCGACAAGCAGGCTCGGGGCGACATCCTGTCTCGTGTCACGAACGACATCGACAACGTGGCGCAGACGACCACGCAGACCCTCGCCCAGCTCGTCACCTCCGTCCTGACCGTCGTCGGCGTCCTGGCGATGATGTTCTGGATCTCGTGGGTGCTGGCTCTGGTGGCGCTGGTGACCGTGCCGCTGTCCGTGGTGCTGACCATGGCGATCGCCAAGCGGTCCCAGCCGCAGTTCGTCGAGCAGTGGGCGGCCACCGGTCGGCTCAACGCCCACGTCGAGGAGATGTTCACCGGCCACGCCCTGGTCAAGGTGTACGGCCGGCAGGAGGAGGCCGCGCAGACGTTCGCCCGCGAGAACGAGGCGGTCTACGACGCGACCCGTCGTGCACAGTTCATCTCGGGCACCATCCAGCCGTCGATGGGATTCCTGGCCAACCTCAACTACGTGCTCGTCGCCGTCATCGGCGGGCTGCGCGTGGCGTCCGGGCAGCTGTCCATCGGTGACGTGCAGGCCTTCATCCAGTACTCGCGGCAGTTCACCCAGCCGCTGACGCAGGTCGCCTCGATGATGAACCTGCTGCAGTCCGGCGTCGCCTCCGCCGAGCGGGTCTACACGCTGCTCGACGCACCGGAGCAGGACCCGGACCCCGTGCCGGCCCGAGACCTCGAGCACGTGCGGGGCCGGGTCGAGTTCTCGGGGGTCTCGTTCTCCTACGACCCCGACGAGCCGCTCATCGAGGACCTGGACCTCGTCACCGAGCCGGGGCAGACGGTCGCGATCGTGGGCCCGACCGGGGCGGGCAAGACCACGCTGGTGAACCTGCTCATGCGGTTCTACGAGATCGACGCCGGTCGCATCACGCTCGACGGCGTCGACATCCGGGAGCTGACCCGCCACGGCCTGCGCTCGCGGATCGGCATGGTGCTGCAGGACACGTGGCTGTTCCGGGGCACGATCGAGGAGAACCTGCGCTACGGCGTCCCGGACGACGCCGACGTCTCGGCGGAGGCCTTCCTCGAGGCGACCCGGGCCACCTCGGTGGACCCGTTCGTGCGGACGCTGCCGGACGGGTACGACACGGTGCTGGACGACGAGGGCACCGCGCTGTCGGCGGGGGAGAAGCAGCTGTTGACCATCGCCCGGGCGTTCCTCGCCGACCCGGAGATCCTCGTGCTCGACGAGGCGACGAGCTCGGTCGACACGCGGACCGAGGTGCTCGTGCAGCAGGCGATGAACGCGCTGCGGTCCGGGCGCACCGCCTTCGTGATCGCCCATCGGTTGTCGACCATCCGCGACGCCGATGTCATCGTGGTCATGGAGCACGGCCGGATCGTCGAGCAGGGTGGCCACGACGAGCTCCTCGCGGCCGGTGGCGCCTATGCCCGGCTCTATGCGAGCCAGTTCGCGGCGCCGGCCGTCGAGGAGTCCGAGGTGGTCGAGGACGTCACGACGGCAGCACCATGAGCCGGGCGGGGGGAGATCCCTCCCGCTGCCAGTCGAACCGGGCCTCGCCGACGATCCGCCACCCCTTGCGCAGGTAGACGGCGTGAGCCACGCCGTCGCGGTCGTCGACGTCGAGCACCGGGGTGCGGCCGGTGTCACGGATCCACGCGGCGGCGGTGTCGAGGAGGAGTCCGCCGACGCCACGGCCCTGGGCGTGCGGGTGCACGAAGAGCACGGAGACGCAGGACAGCTCGGCCACGGGCCGGCCTGCACCCGCCGACCACAGGGCACCGTGCTCGTCGTCGCCCACCGTCGTGGCGCTGACGTGCCCGACGGCCCGGCCGCCGTCGTCGGCGACCCAGGCACGCTCCTCGCCCGGTCGCACGATGAACTCCTCGGCGGGGAACGGCAGCGGCCACCGGTGCGGATACCCCGAGAGGGGCTGCTGCGCACCGAGAGCGTCGACGAGCCGGGGAAGGTCGGCGGCCGTCCGGTCGCGGGTCGTGACGTCGTGTCGCAGCACGTCGAAGATCCTAGGCCCGCTCGCCATAGGTGCGCCGGGCAACGTCGGCGTGCCAGGGTGGACCCGTGACCGCCCACCGCCCCCACCACGCCCCGGGACCGTCCACCGGTGGACGCGGCAGCCCGGGGAGGGACGAGCGCCGCCGCCGACCGAGCGTCGTGGTGGGGATCCTGGTCGTCGTCGCGGTCACGCTGGCGGTCGTCGCGGCGGGAGCGCTCCTGCCGGGGGTGCCGTGGGTCGGGCACGTCGGCGGGTACGCCGCCGCGTGGGCTCCGTGGATCGTCGTGGCGGGGCTGGTGGTGACCCTGGGCGCGGCGGCAACGCTCCTGCGGCACGGCACGGTCGCCCGCGTCGTGGCCGTGGCCGGCGGGCTCGTCGCGGCCGCCGCGGCGCTGGTGGTGGTGACCCAACAGCTGCGGGTGGCGCAGGAGCACGCGGTCGGCGTGCAGATCGCCGAGCTCTTCCGGCTCACGCCGGGTGACGTGGGGGCGGACCTCGACGCCCGGTACGGCGAGGTGGACGGCGAGCCGCAGGACCTGTCGTTGTGGCTGCCCGAGGGGGGTGCGGCCGAGGCGGCGCCCGTCGTGGTCCTCGTCCACGGCGGTGGCTGGGTCTCCGGCGACCGGCTGCAGCGGACCACGGCGTCGCACGCGGCATGGTTCGCCGCGCAGGGTTACCTGGCCGTCAGCATCGACTACCCGCTCTCGAGCGACGACCGCCACCGGTGGGACACGGTGGAGCCGCAGGTGGCCTGCGCCCTGGCCTGGGTGGGCGAGCACGCTGCGGAGCACGGTGGGGACGCGACCGAGCTCTTCCTGGCCGGCGACTCCGCGGGTGGCAACCTCGCCCTGGAGGTCGCCTACCGGACCGCCGCCGGGGACCTGGAGCCCGCGTGCGACGGGCACCTGCCGCCCGTCGCCGCCGTGAGCACGCTGTACCCCGTGGCGTCGCCGGTGGGCGTCCACGACAACCCCGATCCCGTCATGGGCCCGCGGGGACGCGAGCTGACCGAGCGGTACACCGGCGGGACGCCGTCGCAGCACGCGGAGCGGTACGCCGCGATCACGCCGGCCGAGCACGTGACGCCCGGCGCCCCGCCGACGCTGATCGTCACCGGCGAGGCCGACCACCTGGTCCCGCCGGACGGGTCGCAGGAGCTCGCCGCGGTGCTCGCCGGTCAGGGGGCCCGGCAGGAGCTGGTGCTGCTGCCCGCGGCGGACCACGTGTTCGACACGGCGCCCGGCGGGGTGGGCACGCAGGTGTGGCGTGATCTCACGCTGCGGCTCTTCGCGCGGTCCTGAGCCGGGGTGCGGCACCATGGTCGTGTGACGCTCTTCACCGCACCCACGGACCACGCGCCCGACCCGTCCCTGGCGCACCGGCGCGCCATGGCCGAGGTGACCGTCGCCGGGCCGGACGGCACACCGCTGGCGGGCACCGACGTCGTCGTGGCCCAGACGCGGCACGCCGTCGGCTTCGGCTGCATCGGCTTCGAGCTGATGGACCACGCGAACGGCCGGTCGTCCGACCCTCCCTACGACAACGATTTCGCCGACCGCTGGCTCGACCTGTTCAACGTCGCCACGCTGCCGTTCTACTGGGGCACGTTCGAACCCACCCAGGGCGCGCCCCGCACGGCCGAGACCCTGGCCGCGGCCCGCTGGTTCGCCGACCGGGGCGTCACCGTCAAGGGGCACCCGCTCGTGTGGCACACCGTGCAGCCGCGCTGGCTCCTCGACCGTCCGCTGGACGAGGTCGAGCGGCTGCAGCGCGAACGCATCCGGCGCGACGTCGGCGACTTCGCCGGGGTCATCGACACGTGGGACGCGATCAACGAGGCCGTGATCATGCCCGTCTTCACCGCCGAGGAGAACGCGATCACGCCGCTCGCCCGGCTCAAGGGCCGCGTGGAGACGATCCGGATGGCGTTCGACGAGGCACGGGCCACCAACCCGGGCGCCACCTTGCTGCTCAACGACTTCGACATGTCGACGGCGTACGAGTGCCTGATCGAGGCGGTGCTCGAGGCGGGCATCCGCATCGACCGGCTGGGACTGCAGTCGCACATGCACCAGGGGTACTGGGGCGAGGAGAAGACGCTGCGCATCCTGGAGCGGTTCGCGCGGTACAACATCCCGATCCACTTCACGGAGAGCACGCTGCTGTCCGGAGAGCTGATGCCCGACCACGTCGTCGACCTCAACGACTGGCAGGTGGAGTCCTGGCCGTCGACCCCGGAGGGGGAGGAGCGTCAGGCCGACGAGGTGGAGCGGCACTACCGCACGCTGCTCAGCCACCCGGCCGTCGAGGTGATCAACTACTGGGGCCTCGGCGACCGCGGGATGTGGCTGGGCGCGCCGGGCGGGCTGCTGCGCGGGGACGGCTCGCCCAAGCCCGCCTACGAGCGGTTGCGCTCGCTGGTCAAGGGCGAGTGGTGGCACGCGCCGACGACGCTGCGCACCGACGACGCCGGGCGCGTCCGCGTCGACGGGTTCCTCGGCGACTACCAGGTGTCGCTGCCCGACGGCGGCCCTGCGGCCGCGCTGCGGCTCGACCGGGCGGGGGAGCAGACGGCACAGGTGCGGCTCGCGGGCTGAGAGAATCCCCGGGTGACCTCGCCCGCCGACCCCCGCCCCGCCGTCGTCCGCGTCACCGATCCCGCCGACCCGAGGCTGCGCGACTACACCGACCTCACCGACGTCAAGCTCCGTACCGTGCGAGAGCCCGCCGAGGGGCTGTTCATGGCCGAGTCCTCGAACGTCATCCGGCGGGCGCTCGCCGCGGGGCACCGGCCGCGCTCGTTCCTCATGGCCGACAAGTGGCTGGACTCGATGGCCGACGTGCTCGACGCCCATCCCGGCGCGCCGGTCTACGTCGCCGACGAGCAGGTGCTGCGGGAGATCACCGGCTTCCACCTGCACCGCGGCGCGCTCGCCGCGATGCACCGTCCCGAGCTGCCGGCCGTGCACGAGCTGGTCGCCGGCGCCCGCGGGGGAGCCGGGGCGCGGCGGGTCGCGGTGCTGGAGGACATCGTCGACCACACCAACGTCGGGGCGATCTTCCGGGCCGCCGCGGGCCTCGGCGTCGACGCCGTCCTCGTCTCGCCGCGGTGCGCCGACCCGCTGTACCGCCGGTCGGTGCGGGTGTCGATGGGCACGGTGTTCCAGGTGCCGTGGACGCGGCTCGACACCTGGCCCGGCGGCCTGCACGACCTCCAGGACGACGGGTTCACGGTCGCGGCGCTGGCGCTCGCCGACGACGCCGTCTCGCTGGACGACCTGGCGGCCAGCCCGCCGGAGCGGCTCGCGCTCGTCCTGGGTGCGGAGGGCGATGGGCTGTCCCGGGGCGCCGTCGAGGCCGCTGACCAGGTGGTGACGATCCCGATGGCCGGCGCCGTCGACTCGCTCAACGTGGCATCGGCGTCGGCCGTGGCGTTCTGGGCGACCCGCTGACCGGTGCGGCGACCGCGCCCCTGCCGGCAGCGGCCGTGCCGGTAGATTTCGTGCTACGTGGACGACCGACGAGGGGGTTGGTGTGGGCGACGTCGTAGACCTGGTCCGGGATCGACTCCGAAGCAGCTACTGGTTCCTTCCTGCCGTCATGCTGGTCGTCGCGGCCGGGCTGGCCTGGTCGACCATCACGCTCGACCAGGTGACGGACCCCGAGGACCTGCCCGTCGTCGGTCCCTTCCTCTACGCCGGGAGCACCGAGGGTGCCCGGGAGATCCTGGGCACCATCGCCGCGTCCATGATCACCGTCGCCGGTGTGGTGTTCTCGATCACGATCGTCACCCTCCAGCTCGCCTCGGCGCAGTTCGGCCCGCGGGTCCTGTCGACCTTCATGCGGGACCGGGGTCAGCAGGCGACCCTGGGCACGTTCGTGTCCGCGTTCCTCTACTCGTTGCTCATCCTCCGGGTGCTGCGCAGCGACGACTCGTCGGTGCCGCACCTGTCGGTGACCGTGGCGGTGATGATCGCCGTGGCGGGACTCCTGGTCCTGATCTACTTCGTCCATCACGTGGCCATGGTGATCCAGGCGCCGAACCTCGTGGCGGCGATCGCCGACGAGCTCCGCCGGGCCACCGACTCGCTGTTCCCGGACCCGGAGCCGATCGAGGGTGTGCAGCGGGCACCGACGCAGCGAGTGCTGCCGGCCGACTTCGAGGAGCGCGCGCGCCGGGTCGAGTCCGGGCAGGTCGGGTACGTGCAGACCGTCGATCTCCAGCGACTCCTGCGCATCTGCCGAGAGCACGACCTCGTGATCCGTCTCGACACCCGGCCCGGGCGCTTCGTCGGGCGCCGCTCGACCGTCGCCGTGGCCTCCCCGGACGCGCGTGTCGTGGACGGCGTGGCCGCTGAGATCGCGGCGGCCCTGCTGGTCGGTGCCCGGCGCAGCCACCAGCAGGACGTCGAGTTCCCGATCCAGCAGCTGACAGAGGTCGCGATTCGTGCCCTCTCGCCGTCGATCAACGACCCGTTCACGGCCAGTACCTGCGTCGAACAGGCAGGAGCGGCGCTGTGCGAGCTGGCGACGCGGCGGATGCCGTCGCCGCACCTCGTCGACGAGTCGGGCGCGCTGCGGATCGTGGTGCGCGACCCGGTCACGTGGGACAAGCTCGTCGGTGAGGCTTTCGACCAGGTGCGTCAGTGCGCGGGGTCCCACGTCCCCGTCCTGATCCACCTGCTCGAGTCGCTCGCCCGCGTGGCCTCGTGCGTCGAGCAGGTGGAACGGCTGCAGCCCTTGGAGCGGGAGGCGCGCCTCGTCCTCGAGGCGGCCGAGGAGAACGTGCCTGCGGCGGCGGATCGGCAGAGCGTCCGCCGGCGGTACGACGCGTTCCACGCCGTCGCGGAGCGTCAGCGTGGCGGAGGGAAGGTCGGCTGACGAGGTTCAGCCGCTGCGCTCGGACCGGTGGCGAAGGCGCTCGCGGGCCGTGCGCCCGCGGCTGCTCGCGGGAACGACGCCGGTCGCCGCGGCCAGGCCCATCGCCCCGGGGACACCGACGTAGAGCGTCTCGTGGCCGCCGGCGGGGACCGAGAACGTCTCGTGCCAGACGCCGACGGCTCCGGGGACCCTCTTGGCGCGGCGGTAGAACTCGACCCAGGCGGGCCGGTGCTTGCGCTCGTCCGCGTTGGCATAGCGGTAGACGTCCTCGACGCTGCGCCAGTACTGCACCACCGTCGGGCCGCGCGCGCCGACCAGCGTGGTGGCGCCGAGGAATCCTGAGCCGGGGTCCTGGTAGAGCTCGCGCAGCATCGGTCCCATGGCGGCCAGTGCCGGCCACCAGCCGTCGGGTCGCCAGAGCTTGTTGATCCGCGCGCCGATGAGGAAGACGGCGAGGTCGCCGTCGTGGTCGTGGGTCGTGAGGTGCACCATGACGTCTCCTTGGATAGTTAGACTCTCCATTATTGGGGAGTGCTACTCTCCAATGTCAAGAGGTGAAAGGAGCGGGATGCGCATCTCAGGGCTCGCGGCAGCGACCGGAGTGCCGGTGGCCACGCTGAAGTACTACCTGCGCGAAGGTCTGGTGCCGCCGGGGGCGGCGACGTCGCGCACGCAGGCCGACTACGACGACACGCACGTGGGCCGCGTGCGGCTGGTGCGGGCGCTCACCGAGTCGGCCGGGCTGAGCCTGGCCGCCGTCCGCGACGTCCTCGCGGCGCTGGACGACCCGCCGACGTCGCGCCACGACCTCCTGGGGGCCGCGCACCACGCGCTGGTGGCGGCCGAAGGTGACCGTGCTGCCGGCGCCGGGACGGACCTGTCGCGACGGCGTGCCCGCTACCTCGTGGCCGAGCGCGGCTGGTGCGACGACCCGCTGCTCGTCGACCGCCTGGCCGCGCAGCTCGACGCCGCCGACGCCGCGGGCGTGGACGTGTCGGACGACTACCTGCGGGAGCTCGCCGCGGCGGCCGACCAGATCGGTACCGCCGACCTGGGGACCGTGCGGCCCGATCCGGTGTCCGCCCTGCGACAGGTCGTGCTCGGCACCCTGCTCACGGACCCCGTGCTCCTGACCCTGCGGCGCATGGCCCAGGTGCGGGCCAGCAGGGAGACCGCCGGGGTGTGACGCCGCTCACGGGGGTTGTCTCGGGCCGGGCAGGTGAGGTTAGGCTGTCCTGCGTGACCTCCTCCGTGACCGCGACCCAGTCCGAGCCCCTCCGCGAGGTGGCGCCGCAGCCGTGGCGCATGTTCGACGTCGAGGTCAAGCGGGTCACCCGGCTGTGCCCCTCGTTCGTCCGCATCACGTTCACCGGCGACGACCTCGACCTGTTCGCGGACAACGGCGCCGACCAGCGGATCAAGTTCCTGCTGCCCGCGCCCTGCGGGGGCTGGGAGTACCTCGACCGGCAGAGCCCCGACTGGTTCACGTCGTGGCGTGCGCTGCCCGAGGAGCGCCGCAACCCGCTGCGCACCTACACCGTGCGTGCGGTGCGGCCCGACCTGCGCGAGGTGGACGTCGACATCGTGCTGCACGGGGACACCGGTCCGGCCTCGCGCTGGGCGAACGGCGCCCGGCCCGGCACGCCGCTGGTCATCCTCGGGCCCAACGCCGCGCACCCCGGCGGCCATGGCGGCCGCGAGTTCGCCCCGCCGGCCACGAGCCACGCGCTCCTGCTCGCCGGCGACGAGACGGCGGTCCCGGCCATCGCGTCGATCTGCGAGGCGCTGCCCGACGACGCCGTCGGTGAGGTGTTCCTCGAGGTCCCGCACCGCGAGGACCGCTGGACGTTCGCCGCGCCCGCCGGCGTGCGGATCACCTGGCTGGCCCGCGAGGAGGCCGAGCACGGCGACCACCTGGTGCCCGCCGTCCAGGAGGCCGCCGACCGCATGCTCGCGATGGGCGTGCGGGCGACGGCCGACGAGCCGGTCGCAGGTCCCGGGTCCGGCTCGGTGCGCGACCTGGACGACGTCGACATCGACAACGGGATCCTCTGGGAGGTGCCCGTGGACGCCTCCGGCAGGCCGCTGGCCCAGGACACCGTGCTGTACGCCTGGCTGGCGGGCGAGGCGGGCGTCATCAAGACGCTGCGGCGCTACCTGGTCGGGACCAAGGGCGTGGACCGCAGGTCCGTGGCCTTCATGGGCTACTGGCGCCGCGGCCGCGCCGAGTGCTGAGCCGCAGCATCACCCACGACCGTCGGCGGCCAGCACCGCGGCGAGGCCTTCCTGCAGGTCCCTGACGAAGTAGTCAGGAACCTCCAGCGACGGGAAGTGTCCCCCTGCCTCGGGTGACGTCCATCGGACGATCTGCCGGTACCGCTCCTGCGCCCAGCGGCGCGGGATCTTCTCGACGTCGCGGGGGTACATCGTGATGGCCGAGGGAACGTCGACCCGGAGCTCGGGGTCCATCGAGCCGTGGCTCTCGTGGTAGATCCTGGCCGCTGACGCGCCGGTACGCGTCAGCCAGTACAGGGTGATGTCGTCCAGGACGCGGTCCCGGGAGATCGTCTCGAACGGGCTGTCCTCGGTGTCCGACCACTCCGCGAACTTGTCGAGGATCCAGGCGAGGAGCCCGACCGGTGAGTCGACGAGCGCGTAGCCGATCGTCTGCGGTCGGGTCGCCTGCTGCTTCGCGTACGCCCCGCGTGGTCCCGCATAGAAGGCGCGGGTCTCCGCGGCCCACCTGCGCTCGTCCGTCGTCAGCCCGTCCGTCGTCAGCCCGGGCAGGGCGTCGGCGAAGGTGGTGTGGATGCCGAGGACGTGCTCCGGGAACCGTCCACCCAGCACGGTGGTGATGTTGCCGCCCCAGTCGCCGCCGTGGGCGAGGAACCTGGTGTAGCCGAGCCTGCCCATCAGCTCGACCCACGCGACCGCGATCTTCTCGGTCCCCCATCCGGTGGCGGACGGCCTGTCGCTGTAGCCGAAGCCTGGCAACGACGGTGCCACGACATGGAAGGCCGGCGTGCGGGAGTCCTCCGGGTCGGCCAGCTCGTCGATCACGTCGATGAACTCGGCGATGCTGCCGGGCCAGCCGTGCGTCAGAACCAGAGGCGTGGCGTCCGCACGGGCAGATCGGCGGTGCAGGAAGTGGATCCCCAGGCCGTCGATGGTGGTGCGGAACTGGCCGATCTGGTCGAGGCGGGCCTCGAATGCCCGCCAGTCGTACCCGTGGAGCCAGTAGTCCACGAGGTCCACGAGGTCGGTGAGCGGGACGCCCTGCCCCCACCGTCGGGCACCCGGCCCGGAACGACGGATCGTCTCGGCTTCCGGCAGCCGTGCGGCGGCCAGCCGCGTGCGCAGGTCGTCGAGCTCGGTCTCGGGCGCGTGCGCCTCGAACTCTTGCACGTCGCCAGCCCTGTGGTTCACCACGATTTGCTCCCTCCGGGTGTGCGGATGTGCCCGGTCAGCTGACGGCCGGCACGACCCCGAGGTCGGCGACGACCTCGGCGCGCGGCGCGGTGCAGAGCAGGTCGCCGGGCAGCAGCAGCTTCGAGCGCCGCAGCCCGGAACCCATGAGGGCGAGCGGCCCCGGGGCGGCGAACCGCTCGTCCACCAGCACTCGCCAGGGTTCCGGGAGACCGAGCGGCGTGATGCCGCCGTACTCCATGCCGGACTCTGCGGTGGCCCGGTCCGCCGACAGGAACGACGCCTTGCGCGCGTCGAGGAGCCTGCGGACCCGGGTGTTGACGTCGGCGCGTGTCGTGGCGGGGACGACGCAGGCCGCGACACGCTCGACGTCGCCACGGCGACCGGCGACCACGACGCAGTTGGCCGAGATCTCCGGCGGCAGCCCGTGCACCGTGTTCAGCGTCGCGGTGTCGGCGTGGTCGGGGTCGATCGCGGCCACCGCGACCTCGGTGCGCACCCGAGGCTCCGTCGCGGACCAGGTGCGCAGGGCGGCGCGGACGGAGGGTGCGAGCAGGTCGGTGTGGTCGAGGGCCCGCACCCAGTCGAGGTCGCCGACGGCGGGCAGGTGCTGTGCCGTCGCGTCGTTCACCGCTGGTACGTGCCGGTGAGGGTCGCGCGCGCGAGCGTGTGGAAGTAGACGTTGAACGCGGCGTGGACGTTCGTGTTCTCGGGCGTCAGCCCCAGGGATTCCACGTCGAGGGCGTGAACGGCGAAGACGTAGCGGTGCGCGTGGTCCCCGGGCGGCGGACCGGCGCCCTCGAATCCCTGCGCGCCGCCGTCGGACGTGAGCTGGAACGCGCCGTCGGGCAGGCCCGAGCCGTCGGCCGCGCCCGCTCCGCGAGGCAAGGAGGTCACCGAGGCGGCCAGGTCGAGCACGTGCCAGTGCCAGTAGCCCGACGGTGTCGGCGCGTCCGGGTCGAAGCAGCTCACCACGAACGACCGCGTGGCCGCGGGGAAGCCTGACCAGGACAGCTCGGGCGAGGTGTTGCCGCCGTCGACCGCGTGGTCGGCCGACATCGGTTCGCCGGGCGCGACGTCGGGGCTCGTCAGGTCGAACGTGGCCGGGACGGGCAGCAGCGAGTACGGGTCCGGGGGTACGGGGCGGGTGAAGTCCATGCCACCACTGTGGTGCGGACCGCGGCTGACGGCAACGTCGCCGCCTGAGATGACGTCCCGGGTGTGGCAGCGTGTCGACGTGCAGCGCAGATCGCGCGGACATGCGTGCCTGCTTTGCGCGATCTCGGGCACGTCGCGTTTGAGAGCGCAAAGTAGGCGCACCCGCTGCACAGGGGGTGAGAACTCCAGACCGAGGGCTACTGGAGGGCGGTGGCTGCTCGTGACCGGGTAGCCGTAGCCGGCTTGCTACGGCTGGCGGGTCGCGCGTAGGTGCTCGTCATACTTGAGGGCTGCGATCGTGTCGAGGGCCCGCACGGCATAGAAGACCCCGTGCAGAGTGACGATGAAACCTACGAGAGCGGCAACTCCGCCCAACCAGGCGAAGACGTTCCAGTCCCCCAACGCCATGGCGACGGTCCCTACGGCAACCATTGAGGGACCGGTGACCAGGTAGCCCGCCGCAGCTGTCGGGCGACGTAGTTCGATCGGACCCGACGTGGTGTGTAGTTGCGGCGTCGACTCCATGCCGGAACTCTAGCGCGCTGAATCCCGGGGCCCGCGGTCCAGTCGGAACAGCGGCCGATCGAGCACGCCACGTGACCATCGACGATGCCTCGTGGCCCATCGCCGCTTGGGCCCCGTGCGTCAGCACGGTCAAGGTGTTGCCCGGATCCAGCCAGTGATCGTCCACTTGACGGAGGCGGAGGATCGATCAATCCAGTTTGCACGTCGACACGGCGGTAGCCGCCGTGGGTGCCCGGCGGCCGTGGTGCGTGGTAGCGTCAGCCGCACAAACCGACCGGCCGGTACGGCCGGCGCGTACCGCTCGCGACGTGGCGAGGCGGCGTGGACGACGACGTTCGAGAGGTGGCGCAGTGCGCAGGTTCGCAGGAAGGGTCACGCTCGTCACGGGCGCGAGCCGCGGCATCGGGCTGGCGGTGGCGCACCGGCTCGTCGCCGAGGGCGGTCACGTCGTGCTCACCGGCCGCAAGCCGGAGGCGCTCGACGAGGCCGTGGCCGCGCTCGGCCCCGACAACGCGTCCGCCGTCGCCGGCAAGGTCGACGACGACGCCCACCGGGAGGAGGTCTTCGCCCACGTGGCCGAGCGGTACGGGCGCCTCGACCACCTGGTCAACAACGCGGGGATCAACCCCGCCTGGGGACCGGTGCTCGAGGTCGAGCCGTCGGTGGTCCGCAAGATCATCGACGTCAACGTGGTGGCCGCCCTGGAGTGGACGCGTGACGCCGTCGCCGCGGGCCTGCGGTCGTCGATCGTCAACACCGCCTCGATCTCCGGCACGTCCACGAGCCCGAACATCGCCTTCTACGGGGTGTCGAAGGCCGCGCTGATCAACCTCACCGGGCAGCTCGCCCAGGAGCTCGCGCCCCGGCTCCGCGTGAACGCCGTCGCCCCCGCCGTGGTCAAGACGCACCTGTCCCGTGCCCTCTACGAGGGCAAGGAGGACGCCGTCGCGGCCGGCTACCCGCTGGGACGGCTGGGTGTGCCCGACGACGTCGCCGGCCCGATCGCGTTCCTGCTGTCCGACGACGCCGGCTGGATCACCGGCCAGACACTCCGGATCGACGGTGGCGCGTCCATCGTGCCCGTCGGGTGAAGGATGGACCCATGAAGACCACCCACGTCGCCGACTCGGTCCTGCAGGCAGCCCTCGACCTCTTCGCCACCCAGGGCTACGCGACCACGAGCGTCCAGCAGATCGTCGAGGCCGCCGGCGTCACCAAGGGCGCCATGTACCACTACTTCCAGTCCAAGGACGACCTGCTCTTCGCGATCTACGACCGCATGCTGTCGCTGCAGAAGCGCCGGCTCGAGGAGATCGTCGCGGCAGGGGGCACCACGACGGACGTCCTGCGCGCGGTGTGCGTCGACGTCGTCGAGACGTCCATCGACCTGCTGCCCGAGGGCACGGTGTTCTTCCGGAGCATGCACATGCTCACGGAGCCCCGGCGCAAGGAGGTCACCCAGCGGCGGCGGGAGTACCACGACGAGTTCGCCGCGCTCGTCGCCCAGGGGCAGGCCGAGGGAGCCCTGCGGACGGACGTGCCGCGCACGGTGCTCATCGCCCACTTCTTCTCCGACGTGCACTACCTGTCGTACTGGTACTCGCCGTCGGGGCCCGAGACCAAGACAGAGGTCGCGAACCAGCTGACCGACCTCTTCCTGCGCAGCATCACCGTGGAGGACGGATGACCGAGACCATGCGCGCCTGGCGCGTCACCCGCAACGGCGAGCCGACCGAGGTCATGAGCCTCGACGAGGTCGACCGCCCCGAGCCCGGGCCGGGGGAGGTGCTCGTGCGCACCTGTGCCGTGGCGGTGAACTTCCCGGACGTCCTGCTCGCGCGCGGCACCTACCAGGTGCGGCCGGAGCTGCCGTTCGTGCCCGGCATCGAGCTGTGCGGCGACGTCGTCGCGCTCGGCGAGGGAGTCGACGGTCTCGGGCGCGTCGCCGTCGGCCAGCGCGTGGTGGGTTCGGCGATCGGCGTGCTCTCCGAGTACGCCGTGCTGCCGGCCGCGTCGTGCCACCCGGCGCCGGGCTCGCTCGACGACGCCCAGGCCGCGGCGCTGACCATCGCCTACCAGACGGCCTGGTTCGGGCTGCACCGCCGTGCCGCGCTCGCCGCGGGCGAGACGCTGCTCGTCCACGCCGCCGCCGGCGGGGTCGGCACCGCCGCCTGCCAGCTCGGCGCGGCGGCAGGTGCCACGGTGATCGGGGTCGTGGGCAGCGAGGCCAAGGCCGACGTCGCCCGGGCGGCCGGCGCCAAGCACGTGCTGATCCGCTCGGACGACCTCGCCGCCCAGGTCAAGGAGCTGACCGGCGGTGCCGGGGCCGACGTGGTGTTCGACCCCGTGGGCGGGGCCTCGTTCGAGGCGTCGACCCGGTGCATCGCGTTCGAGGGCCGGATCGTCGTCGTCGGTTTCGCCAGCGGTGAGGTCGCACCGGTCCGGGCCAACCATGCGCTGGTGAAGAACTACGGGGTGCTGGGGCTGCACTGGGCGCTCTACCAGCAGCGCGACCCCGCCCTCGTCGACGCGGCGCACGCCGAGCTGACGCAGCTCGCCGACGCGGGCGCGCTCGAGCCCGTCGTGGCCGACGTCGTCCCGTTCGACCAGGCCCCGGACGCGGTCCGACGGCTCGCCGAGGGGGCCACGACCGGGCGCCTGGTCGTGCGCGTCGCCGACTGACCCGCCCGACCCTGGCTGGACCGAGGATCCTCTCCGTGCGAAGGAGCACCGTGACCACTGACCTCACCGACCGCGTCGCGATCGTCACCGGGGGAGCCCGGGGGATCGGCGCCGCCTACGTCCGTGCCCTGCACGACGCCGGCGCGCGCGTGCTCGTCGCCGACCTGCTGGAGGCGGACGGGTCCGCGCTCGCCCACGAGTTGGGGGACCGCGCCCGGTTCGCCCACCTCGACGTCACCGACGAGGCGGGCTGGACCCGGGTCGTCGACGACACGGTCGCGGCATGGGGTGGTGTGGACGTGCTGGTGAACAACGCCGGGATCGCCAACGCCGGCCCGATCGAGCACTACCCGCGCACCAAGTGGGACGCCGTCATCGCGGTGAACCTGACCGGGACCTACCTCGGCTGCCGAGCGGTCGTTCCGGCGATGAAGGCGGCGGGCCGCGGCTCGATCATCAACGTCTCGTCTGTCGAGGGCATGCGCGGCAGCACCCACCTGCACGGTTACGTGGCCTCGAAGTTCGGGGTGCGCGGGCTGACGAAGTCGTTGGCCGTCGAGCTCGGCGCGGACGGCATCCGCGTCAACTCGGTGCACCCGGGATTCATCGACACGGAGATGACGGCGAAGATCGATCCGTCCGGCCTGCCGATCCCGCTGCGGCGCGGAGGCCGCCCCGAAGACCTGACCGGCACGGTCCTCTACCTGGCCGGCGAGGGGTCCGCCTACGTGACCGGTGCGGAGATCGTGGTCGACGGCGGCATGATCAACGGCGTGGGGCACCTCTGAGCCACTGACCGTCCGGCCTCGTGACCTGCGTCGAAGGCCTTCCTGAACCATCTGTGTCACAGCCGTGCAACAACCGTCAGAATGACATACCGGCCAGTCGGTTTATACGCTAGGGTGTGACGCATCCGACACGAAGAGGTGCCGATGTCCAGCAACACACCGCGACTCCAGGTCGACGGGCTCACTGTCACGTTCGGTGGTCTCACCGCGCTCGACGACGTCAGCTTCACCGTGGGCGACGCCGAGACGGTGGCGCTCATCGGTCCCAACGGGGCCGGCAAGACGACGGTGTTCAACGCCGTCTGCTCCTTGGTCCGGCCCCGTGCCGGCACCGTCCGCATCGACGGCCGCCCCGCACCCACAGCGCCGACCGGGCTGCCGGCCCGCGGGGTCTCGCGGACGCTGCAGGGGCTCGGCCTGTTCGCCGGGATGACGGTCCTGGAGAACGTGCTCGTCCCGCTGGTGGGTCCGGCGATTTCGACCGCCGTACCGGACGCGGCGCCGGCCGTGCTCGAACGCCTCGGCCTGTCCGCCGAGGCGGGGACCCCGGTCGACGCCCTGCCGTACCCGGAGCGCAAGCGGGTCGCGCTCGCGAGGGCCCTCGTCACCGGGCCGCGGCTGCTGCTCCTGGACGAGCCGGCCGGCGGACTGGGCGCGGAGGACATCGCCGACCTCGCCGGGATCGTCCGCGGCCTCTCCGCGGACGGCTGCTCGGTGCTGCTCGTGGAGCATCACGTGGACTTCGTCATGGACGTCGCCGACCGGGTCGTCGTGCTCGACTTCGGCCGCGTCGTCGCCTGCGGGACGCCGGACGAGGTCCGTGCCGACCCGGCCGTCGAGGCGGCCTACCTCGGACTGGAGGCTGCGGCGTGACCACCCCGACCGAGACTCCCGCGACCACGACGACCCGGACGATGCTCGCGATCGAGGGCCTCACCGTCGGCTACGCCGGCGCCCCTGTCATCGACGGCATGCGCCTCGACGTGCCCCACGGCGCCGTGGTGGCGCTCCTGGGCGCCAACGGAGCCGGCAAGACGACGCTGCTGCGCACGGTCTCCGGCCTGGTGCGGCCTCGCTCCGGGCGGATCAGCCTGGACGGGCAGGACCTGTCGGGGCTCAGCGTCGAGGACCGGGTCCGGCGAGGCCTGGCCCAGGTCCCCGAGGGGCGCAGCGTCGTGTCCGAGCTCACGGTCGAGGAGAACCTGCACCTCGGTGCGCTCTGGAAGATCCCGGGCCGGTCCGCGCGCCGCGCCGCCGTGGCCGAGGTGTACGAGACCTTCGAGCCGCTCGCGCGCCGATGGCGCAGCATGGGTCACCAGCTCTCCGGTGGTGAGCGTCAGATGCTCGCCCTGGCACGGGCGCTCGTCGCCCGTCCACGGGTGCTGCTCCTCGACGAACCGTCGCTCGGCCTCGCGCCACGCGTCGTCGCCCAGCTGTTCGCGATCCTGCGGGACACCGCGGAGCGCACCGGGCTGACGGTGCTGCTCGCCGAGCAGAACGTCACCAGCGCACTCTCGATCGCCGACCGCGGCGTCGTGCTCGGCCTGGGGGAGATCGTCGCCGACGCCCCGGCCGCCGAGATCGCCGCCGACCCTGCCCTCCGGCACGCCTACCTGGGGTTCTGATGGATCGTCTCGCCTTCCTCCTCGCCACGGGCCTCGCCCGCGGCCTGGTCATCGCTCTCTTCGCCCTGTCGCTGGTGATCATCTGGCGCGCCGCCCGCATCGTGAACTTCGCCCAGGCGGCCATGGCGATCGTCGCGGTCTACGTGGCGTTCGCCGTGACGCAGGCCACCGGCTCGTTCTGGCTCGGGCTCGCTGCCGCCCTGGTCACCGGAGCCGCCGTCGGGGCCGCCGTCGAACGCTGGCTGATCCGGCTCGTGCCCAGCACCACGCCGCTACCCGGCATGATCGTGGCGATCGGCCTGGTGATGGTCCTGCAGTCGGCCATCAGCATCGCCTTCGGGCCGAAGCACCGCCCGATGGCCGCGCCCTTCAGCGAGCAGCCGTTCTCCGTCGGCGGGGTGGCCGTGCTCTCGCCCTACGACCTGTTCATCCTGCTCGTGGCCCTCGGCGTGGTGGCCGTCCTGGCCGTGCTGTTCAACGGGACCACGCTCGGGCTGCAGATGCGGGCGTCCGCGATGGCCCCCGAGGTGTCCCGGCTGCTGGGCGTCCGGGTGCCGCGGATGATCACCCTCGGCTGGATGCTGTCGTCCGCCGTCGCGGCGCTCGCGGTGCTGCTGCTCGTACCCACCGAGCTCGGCCTGAACGCGCACAGCGCGGACATCCTGTTCGTCCACGCCTTCACGGTGGCGGTGCTCGGCGGGCTGGACTCGCCCAGCGGTGCGCTCGTCGGCGGAGTGGTCGTCGGCATCCTCATCAGCCTGGTCACCGGGTTCCTCGGCGCAGGTCTCGCGCCGATCGCGGTGCTCGTCCTGCTCACCGTCGTCCTGCTCGTGCGGCCGGGCGGCATCTTCGCAGCCAAGGAGGCGCGGACCGCATGACCGCCACCATCAGCTCTCGGACCCGCGGGATCGTGCTGCGGGCGCTCGCGCTGACCGTGCTCGCGCTCGCCGCGACGTTCCTGCTCGACTCCTACCGGAACTACCAGCTCGCCGTCGTCGCCGCGGTGTTCTGCGCGACGGCCGGGCTCACCCTGCTGGTCGGGCTCACCGGGCAGCTCTCCCTCGGGCACGCCGTGCTGATGGCGTGCGGCGGCTACGGCTATGCGCTGGCCGCAGGGTTCGCCGTCGAGGCAGACCTCAGCGGGGTGCTGCGCTTCGCGGTCGGGATCGTCGGAGCTGTCGTCGTCGCCGGAGCAGTCGGCGGTCTCCTCGGGCTCGCCGGAGCCCGGCTGCGGGGGCCCTACCTGGCGGGACTCACCCTGGCACTCGTCATCGCGTTGCCCGCGTTCACCTCGCAGGTCCCGGGTCTGGGTGGTGACCAGGGCCGGAACGTCCCCTTCGAGCCGGTCCCGGACTGGCTCGCCCCCGTGCTGTTCAGCACCGAGCAGTGGCACGCGTGGATCGCGATCCTCGTCGCCGCCGTCGCGGTCACTCCGCTGGCCGTCCTGCGCTCGGGGAGGGCGGGCCTGCGCATGCGGGCCGTCCACGGTGACGAGGTCGCCGCGCGCCTGGCCGGCATCTCGCCCGGCCGGGTCAAGTCTCACGCCTTCGTCGCCGGTGCGCTCTCGGCCGGGCTCGGGGGCGCGGTGCTCGCGATCGTCACCCAGAACGTCAGCCCCGGCGGCTACGACCTGGCCTTCTCGCTCCTGCTGCTCGTGGCCGTGGTCGTCGGCGGGCTGGGCAGCATCGGGGGAGCCGCCGTGGGTTCGGTCCTGGTGGTCCTGCTGCCGTGGCTCATCGACACCCTCACGACGTCGGTGGGCCTGCCCGCCGACGTCGAGCAACGGCTCTCGGGGAACCTCGTGGTCCTCGTCTTCGGAGCGCTCCTCATCCTCGTCACCGTCGTCTGGCCCGGCGGGTTGTCGCACGCCTTCGCCGGGCGCCTCGGTTCCCTGTCCGCCCGGCTCCGCCGGCGGTCCGACCAGCACGTCCCGCAATCGCTCACAGAGAGGTGACTCCCATGCGGACCACTCACAGCACACCACGCACCCTCGTGCGTACCGTCGTCGCCGCCACCGGCGCCGTCGCCGTCGGTCTCGGTCTGTCCGCCTGCGGCGGCGCCGACGAGGCGACGCCCGGCGTCTCCGAGGACACCGTCACCGTCGGTACCCATCAGCCGTTGACCGGACCGGCAGCCGCCGGGTACTCCTCGATCTCCGCCGCCACCAGCGCATACTTCGACTACGTCAACGCCAACGGTGGTGTCCACGGCCGCACCATCGAGTACCTCGTCAAGGACGACGGCTACAACCCGGCGAACACCCAGACGGTGGTGCGCGAGCTCGTCCAGCAGGACGACGTCTTCGCCGTGCTCAACGGGTTGGGCACCCCGACGCACTCGTCGGTGCTGGACTTCCTCAACCAGAACGAGGTGCCGGACCTGTTCGTCTCCTCCGGATCGACCGCGTGGAACGACCCGGAGAGCTACCCGTACACCTTCGGCTTCAACGCCGACTACCTCGTCGAGGGGTCGGCGCTCGCCCAGTACGCGAGCGACGAGCACCCGGGCGAGAAGGTCTGCATGCTGGGTCAGGACGACGACTACGGCGAGACGCTGCGCGCCGGTGCGGAGATCGTCCTCGGCGCCGACGGCCTGGGCGCCTACGAGACGTACGAGACCTCCAACCAGGACGTCACCGCCCAGATCGGCGCGCTCCAGGCGGCCGAGTGCGAGGTGGTCATGCTGGCCACGGTGAACGGTTTCTCCGCGCTGGCCGTCGGGACCGCCGCGCAGATGGGATTCATGCCCACCTGGATGGCGTCCTCGGCCGGTGGCGACTACCCGACCCTCGTCGGGTTCCTCGGCGAGGACGTCGCCCCGCAGCTCCTCCAGGGCTTCGTGTCGGTGAACTACCTGCCGTTCAGCCCGGACAGCGAGTGGGTCGAGCTCTTCCGGCAGATCAACGAGGAGTACAACGACGGCGCGTCGTTCGACGGCAACACCGTGTTCGGCATGGGCGTCGGGTACGCCTTCACCGAGGCGCTGGCCAAGGCCGGCGAGGACCCGACCCGGGAGGCCCTGGTCGAGGTGCTCGAGTCCGGCGAGCTCGTCGGCAACGGGATCGTCCCGCTCGCGTACTCCGCCGAGAACCACGCGGGCTACGACGCCGCCGGCATCACCCTGGTCGACGGCGGCGTGCAGGACTTCGTCGGGTCGACCTACCGTCTCGAGGGCGAGACCGTGACGGCGGTCGAGCCGGAGCAGGTGGCGCTCGAGGGCGACGGCATCCCGGTGGAGTGACCTGACCGGCCTGCCCGACCCCGCCCGAGCACGACAGCGGCCCGCCTCCCTCGAGGGAGGCGGGCCGCCGTCGTGGGGCAGGGGACTCAGGCGCGCAGCTGTGCCCTGCCCAGCGACGCCAGGTGGACCTCGTCGGGGCCGTCGGCGATGCGCAGCGCGCGGGCACCGGCGAACATCTCCGCCAACGGCTGGTCCGCGGAGAGGCCTGCCGCACCGAAGATCTGGATGGCGCGGTCCAGGATCTGCTGGACCGCCCGCGGCACCGCGATCTTGATCGACTGGATCTCCGTCATCGCCTCCCGGTTCCCGACGGTGTCCATCAGCCACGCGGTCTTGAGCACCAGCAGGCGCAGCGCCTCGAGCTCGACGCGGGCCTCCGCGACCCACTGTCGCACCACGCCCTGCTCGGACAGCGGGACACCGAACGTGGACCGGGTCCGTGCGCGCTCCGCGGCGAGTGCCACCGCTCGCTCGGCCGTGCCGAGAGCCCGCATGCAGTGATGGATGCGTCCCGGACCGAGGCGCGCCTGGGCCATCGCGAATCCGCCGCCCTCAGGACCGAGCAGGTTCTCCGCGGGCACGCGGACGTCGTCGAACACGATCTCGGCGTGCCCGCCGTGGTCGCGGTCGTCGTAGCCGAAGACCGTGAGCGGCCGCACGATCCGCACCCCGGCTGTGTCGCGCGGGACCAGGATCATGGACTGCTGCCGGTGGCGCGAGGCCTCCGGGTCGGTCTTGCCCATCACGATGAGCAGCCGGCAGTCGGGGCTCATGGCGCCCGTGGACCACCACTTGCGGCCGCTGATCACGTACTCGTCACCCTCGCGACGGATCCGGGTGCCGATCTGCGAGGCGTCCGAGGACGCGACGTCGGGCTCGGTCATGCAGAACGCGGAGCGGATGTCGGCCTCGAGCAGCGGGGTGAGCCAGCGCTCCTGCTGCGCCGGCGTGCCGAACTCCGTCAGCAGCTCCATGTTGCCGGTGTCCGGCGCGGCGCAGTTGAACGCCACCGGTGCGAGCCGGGTGCTCCAGCCGGTGAGCTCGGCGAGCGGCGCGTACTGGAGGTTGCTGAGCCCGGCGCCGCGTTCGGAGGGCAGGAACAGGTTCCACAGCCCCTCGGCGCGGGCCGTGGCACGCAGCTCGTCGACGACGGGCCGGAACGTCCACTCGTCGGGGCTCGCCGCCAGCTGGGCGTCCAGGACCGGCTCCGCCGGCAGGACGTGGTCGTGCACGAACGTCCTCACCTGCTCGGTCAGCGCTGCGGTGCGAGGATCGGGAGAGAAGTCCATCTCAGGTGCTCCTGGGTCGGGCCGCCGCACGGGCCAGGCCGTCGGCGGCGAGCGGGGCGACGAGGTCGCCGATGGTGTCGAACCCTTCGCCGACGGTCTCGCCGGCGCGGTAGCGGTAGTGGATCCCCTCGAGGATCACCGCGAGCTTGTAGGCGGCGAACGCCCGGTACCACCACAGGTCGGGTGGCGTGGTCCCGGTGCGGGCCGCGTAGGCGTCCACGAGCTCGTCGAAGGTCGGGTAGCCGACGTCGGGGACGACGGCGCTCGCGGCCACGGCTCCGGCGGAGAGCGAGCGGATGTCCCAGTAGAGGCCGAGCAGCCCCAGGTCGACGAGCGGGTCGCCGAGGGTGGCCATCTCCCAGTCGAGCACCGCGGCGATCGTCGGGCGGTCCGGTGTGCCGCCGACGAGGGCGTTGTCCAGGCGGTAGTCGCCGTGCACGATCCCGGTCCGCCCCGAGTCGGGGACGCGGGTCGTGAGCCGTTCCTGCAGCTCGTCCAGGGCGGGGAGATCGCGCGACCGCGACGCGTCGTACTGGCGCCGCCAGGTGGTGAGCTGGCGGTGGAGGTATCCGTCGGGCCGGCCGAAGTCGGCCAGCCCGACCTCGGCGGGTTCCACACGGTGCAGGTCCGCGAGCGTCCGGGCGAGGGTGAGGCCGAGGCGGTGCAGACCCGCTGCGGTGAAGCCGGCGTTCTGCTCGGGCCGGGACAGCACCGCGCCCTCGACACGTTCCATGACGAAGAAGGTCGTCCCCGTGACCTCGCCGCGGGCGGTGTCGTCCACGACGTCGACGGTCGCCGGGACGGGGACGTCGCTGGCTCCCAGGGCGGAGATCACGCGGTGCTCGCGGCGCATGTCGTGCGCGCTCGACAGCACGTGACCCAACGGGGGGCGGCGCAGCACGAGCGGCAGGGACGCGCCGTCGACGCGATACGTCAGGTTGCTGCGGCCTCCGGCGATGACCTCGACGGTCAGGGAGGAGTCCGGCTGGGGAGCCAGCTCCGGGTGCTCGCGCGTCAACCAGGCTGACAGGCCCGCTCGGTCCAGGCCGGGCACGTCGGTCATCGATGACCCCATCTCTCGATCGGACCCGGCGTCGGCGCCGGGCGTGATCGCAGCATACCGCGTGGTCGGTATGTCGCCGAACCGGCCGCCCGTGGACGGTGTCCCGCGGTCGCGTCGACGGCATCCGATGAGTCCGGGGCGCTGACGCGGTCCACACGACGTCCGTCCGAGGAGGGGAGAGGCGCATGACCACCGAGACCGATGACGGTCCGGGCGACACCCGCGCGGCCGACGGCGAGGCGCTCGGACCGGAGCTGTTCGCGGAGCGCGACGGCGTGCGCCTGTGCTACCAGGCGCTGGGTGACCCGGCGTGGCCGACGGTGCTGCTCGTCGGGGGGCTCGGGGCGTCGATGGACTGGTGGCCGGCGGACCTCTGCGTCGCGCTGTCCGAGGGCGGGCGGCGCGTCGTCCGGTACGACCACCGCGACACCGGACGATCGACGACGGGGGTGGCCGGCGAGCCCGCGTACACGGCGCGGGACCTTCTCGAGGACCCGCTCGTGATCCTGGACGACCTGGACGTCGACCGGGCCCATCTGGTCGGGCTCTCGATGGGCGGCGGCATCGCCCAGGAGCTGGCGGTCGAGCACCCCGACCGCGTCGCGTCGCTCACCTTGATGTCCACCTCGCCGGCGCTCGACCGTCGAGACGACACGGCGCTGCCGGGCCCCGCGCCTGAGCTGTCGGGCCTGTGGGACGGGTCGGCAACGGGCCCGGGGGAGGCCGCGGCGACCGAGGCGTCCGTCCGTGAGGACCGGCTGCTCACCGGCGGCGGCCACTTCGACGAGGCCCGGACGCGTGCGATCGCGCGCCGTGCCGTGCGCAGGAGCGCCGACCCCGCGGCGGCCGCGAACCATGCGGCGGTGGCGTCGGGGCTGCCGGTCCGGGGCGCCCTGAGCGAGATCCGGGTCCCGACGCTCGTGGTGCACGGCGACCGGGACCCGCTCTTCCCCGGGCACGGAGCGCGGCTGGCCGCCGAGATTCCCGGCGCCCGGTTGCTCGTGCTGCACCGGACCGGGCACCAGGTGCCGCCGCCGCAGACGTGGGACCGGCTGCTGCCCGCGCTGCTGGAGCACACGGCGTGACGGCGCCGTACGATCGGCGGGTGAGCGTGCCCACGCAGTGGCTGCTGGACTCGGACCCCGCATTGCGGTGGCAGGTGGAACGCGACCTGCTCGGGCTCCCCGCGGAGACGTGGCGAACGACGCGGGCGCGGGTCGCCACGGAGGGGTTCGGTGCGCGGCTGCTGGCCCACCAGGACGACGACGGCCGGTGGGCCGGTGGCGCCTTCTTCCCCGGCGGGCAGGCGTACTTCGAGGTGCAACGCGCCGAGGTCGACCCGCCCCAGCCGTGGACGGCCACGACCTGGTCCCTCAACTCGTTGCGCGAGTGGGGTCTCGACGCCGCCGTCCTGCAGGCCAACGGCACGCCGGGGCTGCTCGCGCGGCACTGTCGCTGGGAGTACGACGACCTGCCCTACTGGGACGGTGAGGTCGACTGCTGCATCAACGCCTTCACGCTCGCCAACGGCGCCTGGCTCGGGGTGGACGTGACCAGGATCCTCGGCCGTCTGGTCGACGGGCGGATGCGCGACGGTGGCTGGAACTGCGAGTGGGTCGAGGGTGCGACGGTCTCGTCGTTCGTCTCCACGCTGAACGTGCTCACGGGGCTGCTCGACTACGAGCAGATCGTGGGCGGTGACGCGGAGGCGCGTGAGGCGCGCCGGACCGGCGAGGAGTACCTGCTGGCGCGGAGGCTGCTCCGCCGGTGGTCGACCGGCGAACCGATCGGCCCGTGGACGCTCCGGTTCGAGTACCCGTTCCGCGCGCACTACAGCGCCCTGCGCGCCGCCGACTACTTCCGGCGTGCCGCGCTGCACGACGGCGTCGCGCCGGACGAGCGCCTCGCCGAGGCGGTCGAGGTGGTCCGGGCAGCGCGGCGCGACGACGGCCGGTGGGTCCGGGACCGGCGGCACGCCGGCGAGGTGTGGTTCGAGGTGGACGTCGCGGCGGGTCGCCCCTCGCGGTGGCTCACCCTGACCGGCGAGCTGCTGCTGCGGTGGTGGGACGGCTCCTGAGGGTCACGCTGCCGGGGTGAGCAGCTGCTGCTCGACGGCGGAACGGATCGACGCCGGGACCGGCACCGGCCGCTGCGTGGCGGCGTCGACGAACACGTGCGTGAACCGACCCTCGGCGACCGGCTTCTCGTCGCCGGAACGCAGGATGGGCAGGTCCCACGTGATGCTGGTGGTGCCGAGGCGTTCGACGCCGATGGCGACCTCGAGGTCGTCGTCCGGGTAGGAGACGGGGGCGCGGAACTTGCACGACGACGCCACGCAGTAGCCCCGCACGGCCCCGGCCGGGTCGAGCCCTGCCTCCCGGATCATCCACATGTTCACGGCGGTGTCCATGGCCTGGTAGTACACGGTGTTGTTGACGTGGCCGTACTGGTCGTTGTCGTTCCACCGCAGCGGGAACGGATGACGGGCGCGGGGCATGGCGGTCCTCTCGGTGCTCTCGAACGGGTGCGCTCAGGCGCGCAGCAGGTGGCGGAAGGCGGAGCGCGCGGCGTCGGTGCTGGGCGGCTCGCCGGCGATGAGGTCGGCGTAGGTGAAGGACTCCGAGACGCGGACCAGCAGGTAGGCGAGCGCGTGCCGGTCGATGGCACCGTCGAACGGTCGCTCGCCGAGGTGCTCGCGCACGAGCTGCTCGACGGTGGCGACGTAGCGCTGCTGGATGGGGCTCGCCGACGTCGTCAGGAGACGCAGCGCTCGGGCGGGCTCGCGGCTCAGGAACGTGCGGAAGTAGTCCGCCTCGATGAGGTCGGTGGCGAAATGGCTGAGCAGGGCGGCCAGGTACGCGCCGCCGGCCGGTGCGGTGCCGTCGGGCCCGGGCTCCGACGCCGCCCGCTCGGCCTGCACGAGCGTCGGCACGGCGAGCGACCAGAGGACCTCCGACAGCAGGGCGTCGCGGTTGCCGACCCAGCGGAAGACGGACGTGCGGTCCACCCCGAGCTCGGTCGCGAGGCCACCCATGTCGATGCGGTGACCTGAGACGAAGGTCTCACGTGCCTGCTCGAAGGCGCGCAGGGCGTCGGGGTGGACGCCGGGCACGAGCCGTGCGGACAGCCGGGTCGGCGCGGCCCGCAGGCCCACGGTGGCGATGTCGCTCGACGGGGAGAGCATGCGGAGCAGCCTAGCCGGATGTTGCGCGATGGGTGCAACATCTCGCAGAATGATGCACACTGACGCCACGGATCGACGACGATCGGAGCACCATGACTCTCACCACCCCGGCCACCACCCCGCAGACCCACGCCGCCGCTGCTCTTGCGGTACCCGAGGTGCTGGACGCCGACTTCTACGGTTTCCAGGACCTCCTGACCCCCGTGGAGCAGGAAGCCGTCGGCCGCGTCCGCGACTTCATGGAGCGCGAGGTGCGACCCCTCGCCGACGACTACTGGGACCGCGCCGAGTGCCCGGTCCACCTGTTCAAGCCCTTCGCCGAGCTCGGCTCGGTCGGTGCGGCCTGGTCCGAGACCAGGCAGTTCGAGAACTCCGCGGTGTTCCGCGGCTGGGTCGGCATGGAGCTCGCGCGGGTGGACTCCTCCTTCTGCACCTTCATCGGCGTCTCCAGCGGGCTGGCGATGAGCTCGATCGGTCTGGGCGGTTCGCCGGAGCAGCGGGCCGCGTGGCTCCCGCCCATGGCGCGCGGCGACCTCATCGGTGCCTTCGGTCTCACCGAGCCGCTGTCCGGGTCCGACACGGCCCGTGGCCTGCGCACCACCGCCACGCGGCACGGCGACACCTGGGTGCTCGACGGCGCCAAGCGCTGGATCGGCAACGCGACGTTCGCGGACGTCGTCGTCATCTGGGCCAAGGACACGGCCGACGACCAGGTCAAGGGCTTCATGGTCCGCAAGGGCACGCCCGGCTTCACCGCCACGAAGATCGAGCGCAAGCAGTCGCTGCGCATCGTGCAGAACGCAGACATCACGCTCGAGAACGTCGAGATCGCCGAGTCCGACCGGCTCCAGGGCATCAACAGCTTCAAGGACCTGGCCAACGTGCTGCGCGTGACCCGCGACGGCGTCTCGTGGCAGGCGCTCGGCACCATGATCGGCGCCTACGAGGCCGCCGTGACGTACACCAAGGAGCGCGAGCAGTTCGGGAACCCGATCGCGTCCTACCAGCTGGTCCAGGACAAGCTCGCCACCGGGCTCGGGAACATCACCGCCAGCATCGCGATGTGCGTCCGCCTCGCGCAGATGCAGGACGAGGGCACCCAGCGCGACCAGCACGCCGCGCTGGCCAAGGCGTTCGTCACCACCCGGATGCGCGAGACCGTCGCCCTGGCCCGCGAGGTCTGCGGTGGCAACGGCATCACCCTCGACACCGGGGTCGCGCGCTACTTCGCCGACGCCGAGGCCGTCTACACGTTCGAGGGCACCCGGGACATGAACCAGCTCATCGTCGGGCGTTCGATCACGGGCCACGCGGCCTTCGTGTGAACCGAAGACTCGCGCGACACGAACTCGTCTGAGAGAGGACCCAGATCATGACCGAGGCCTACATCGTGGCCACCGCGCGCTCTCCCATCGGGCGCGCGTACAAGGGGTCGCTGCGCGAGCTGCGCGCCGACGACCTCGCCGCCCAGATGGTGCGCGCCGCCCTGGACAAGGTGCCGGCGCTCGACCCCGCCCGCATCGACGACCTCATCCTCGGCTGCGGCCTGCCCGGCGGCGAGCAGGGGATGAACATGGGGCGGATCGTCGCCGTCCTCCTCGGGCTCGACTCCGTCCCCGGGACCACCGTGACCCGCTACTGCTCGTCCAGCGTGCAGTCGACCCGCATGGCCTTCCACGCCATCAAGGCCGGCGAGGGCGACGTCTTCGTCTCCGCGGGCGCCGAGTCCGTCAGCCGCATGGTCAAGGGCTCGTCGGACTACATCGAGGGTCAGGACCTGGAGAACCCGCGCTTCGCCGGCGCCACCGAGCGCACGGCCAAGCGCGCCGTCGGGGGAGCGCCCGTCTGGTCCGACCCGCGCGCCGACGGTGAGCTGCCCGACGCCTACATCGCCATGGGGCAGACGGCGGAGAACCTCGCCTCCGTGCACGGCATCAGCCGCGCCGAGCAGGACGAGTTCGCCGCCCGCTCCCAGCAGCGGGCCGAGCGGGCGATCGCGGACGGCTTCTGGTCGCGCGAGATCACGCCCGTGACGCTGCCGGACGGCACCGTCGTGTCGGCCGACGACGGCCCGCGGCCCGGGACCACCGTCGAGAAGCTCGCGGGGCTGGACCCGGTGTTCCGGCCCGACGGCACCGTGACGGCCGGCAACGCCTGCCCGCTCAACGACGGTGCCGCCGCGCTCGTCGTCGTCTCCGGCCGGGTGGTCGAGGAGCTGGGCCTGCAGCCGATCGCCCGGATCGTGTCCACCGGCGTCACCGGGCTGTCCCCGGAGATCATGGGGCTCGGGCCCGTCGAGGCGAGCCGGCAGGCCCTCGACCGAGCGGGCCTGACGATCGACGACATGGACCTGGTCGAGATCAACGAGGCGTTCGCCGCCCAGGTGATCCCGTCGGCCCGCGAGCTGGGCATCGACGAGGACAGGCTCAACGTGCACGGCGGGGCGATCGCCGTCGGGCACCCGTTCGGCATGACCGGGGCACGCATCACCACCACCCTGCTCAACGGCCTGGAGTCGACCGGCGGTCGCTACGGCCTGGAGACGATGTGCGTCGGTGGCGGCCAGGGGATGGCCATGGTGCTCGAGCGGCTCTGACCCTCTCCCGGGCAGCACGGCGCACGTCCCTTCGGCAGGAAGCAACCAGCTCGGCACGCATGCGTGCCGAGCTGGTTGCTTCCTGCCGATCAGAGTTCCGGCCCGGACTCGACCCACTCTCCGTCGCGCATGAGGTTCCGCCCGCGCATCTCGTCCACCTCGCGCCACGCCTGTATCCGCACAGGCCGCAGGACGAGGTAGACGTAGCCGTCCGGGTCGGTGCGCGGGTCCCAGTCCGCCTGAGCGGCGTACCTCTCGCCCAGGTCGGCCTGCGCGTCCGCCACCGGGACGGTCTGCTCGACGACAGCGTCGACCAGCACCACGTCGCGGGTGTGGCCGAGCGCGAGCCGTGTGCTGAGGGACGCGACGACGTTGCGTGCCGTGCGGGACGATGCCGGCAGCGCGAGCACCACCCGTTCGCGCCACCAGACCAGGGACAGCGGGACCAGGTACGGCTGCGCTGCGCCGTCGTCGTCCGACGACGCCGAGGCCACCCAGGCGTCGCAGGCCGGGCTCCGGAGCATGGCCAGGGTGTCGGCGATGCGCTGCTGACGGGTGCGCGGAGCGTCGGTGGTCATGACGCCATCCTGCCCGACCCGCTCCGGGCCGGGCAGGACGCGCTGCTCAGTGCTCGGGGACGTACAGCGCCAGGGACTCGGCCACCAGGGCCGGCTTGCCGGCACCCTCGATCTCGATCGTGACCGTCGCGGCGAGCCGGACGCCCTGGGCGGTGTGCTCCGCGCCCGTGATCTCAGTGGTCGCGCGGACCCGAGCGCCGGCCGGCACGGGGGTGAGGAACCGGACCTGGTCCAGCCCGTAGTTCACCGCCATCGCGACGTCGCCGACCTCGATCAGCTCGCCCGTGAGGCGGGGGAGCAGCGACAGCGTCAGGAAGCCGTGCGCGATCGTCGTGCCGAACGGCCCCGCGGCCGCCCGCTCGGCGTCCAGGTGGATCCACTGGTGGTCCTCGGTCGCGTCGGCGAACGCGGCGATCCGGTCCTGGTCGATGGTGAACCACTCGCCGGTGGCCTGCTGCCCGACGGCGTCGGCGAGCGCCGCGGGGTTCGCGACCTGGATGACGCCGTTCACGCTCTGCGCGGTCACGCCTTCGGCCCTCCCGCGACGTACAGCACCTGGCCGTTGGTGAAGCCGGCCTCCTCGGAGCAGAAGAACGACACGGCGGCCGCGATGTCCTCGGGCTGCCCGACGCGTCCGGCGGGCACCTCCTTGGCCATGTGCGCCAGGAAGTCCTCCAGCGGGACGCCGACGCGCGCGGCGGTCTCGGCGATCATGTCGGTGGCGATGACGCCGGGGGCCACCGCGTTGGCGGTGACGCCGAACTTGCCGAGCTCGATCGCGAGGGTCTTGGTGAAGCCCTGCATGCCCGCCTTGGCCGCGGCGTAGTTGGCCTGGCCCCGGTTGCCGAGCGCCGACGTGCTGGAGAGGTTGACGATGCGACCCCAGCCGGCGTCGATCATGTGCTTCTGCACGGCGCGGGCCACCAGGAAGGCGCCGCGCAGGTGGACGCCGAGCACGGCGTCCCAGTCGTCGGTGGACATCTTGAACAGCAGGTTGTCGCGCAGGATCCCGGCGTTGTTGACCAGGATGGTCGGGGCGCCGAGCTCGGCGACCACGCGTTCCACGGCGGCGGTGACGGCGTCCTCGTCCGCCACGTCGACGCCGACGCCGATCGCGCGGTGTCCGTCCGCGGTGAGCTTCGCGGCGGTCTCGGCGGCGACGTCCTCGAGCAGGTCGAGCACGGCGACGGCGTGGCCGTCGGCCGCGAGGCGGGCGGCGGTCGCGGCGCCGATGCCGCGGGCACCGCCGGTGACGACGGCGACGCGGGGGGTGGTGCTGGTCATGCGGGTGTCCTCTCGTCGAAGGTGATCAGCTGGCGCAGCTCCTCGCCGGCGGCGAGGCGGTCCAGCGCGCGGGGCAGCTCGTCCAGCCCGATGCGGGCGGAGACGAGTCGTTCCAGCGGCAGTCGTCCTGCTCGCCAGAGTTCCACGTAGCGGGGGATGTCGCGGCTCGGGACGGCCGAGCCGAGGTAGGAGCCGACGACGGTGCGGGCCTCGGCGGTCAGGCTCAGCGGGGAGATGCTCGCCCGGGCGTCCGGGCCGGGCAGGCCGACGGTGACGGTGGTGCCGCCGGGGGCGGTCAGGGCGTAGGCGGTCTCGAAGGCGCGGGCGTTCCCGGCGGCCTCGACGACGACGGGGGCCCTCGCCCCGGTGTCGAGCGCCTCGGCCGGCGTGAGGGCGCGGGCGCCCAGCTCGCGGGCGAGGTCGAGCTTGGTGGGGACCGTGTCGATGCCGATCACCTCGTGGCCGAGCGCCGCGGCCACCAGGAGCGCGGCCATGCCGACACCCCCGAGCCCGACGACGGCGACGGCCTCACCCGTGGCGGGCCGGCCCGCGTTGAGCACGGCGCCGCCACCGGTGAGCACCGCGCAGCCGAGCAGCGCCGCGACGTCCGCGGGGACGTCGTCGGGCACGGGGACCACGGACGTGGCCGACACGACGGCGTGGGTGGCGAAGGCGCTCACCCCCAGGTGGTGGTGCACGTCGGCGCCGTCGCGGTGCAGGCGGCGCACGCCGCCGACGAGCTCGCCGACGGCGTTGGCCGCGGACCCCACGGAGCAGGGCAGGCGGCCGTCGGTGGCGCACTCCGCGCACCGCCCGCAGCGCGGCAGGAAGGTCATGACGACGCGGGTGCCGACGGCGATGCCTGCGTCGGCCGGGACGCTGTCGCCCACGGCCTCGACGATCCCGGCGGCCTCGTGGCCGAGCAGCATCGGGGTGGGGCGCACGCGGTTGCCGTCGACGACGGAGAGGTCGGAGTGGCACAACCCGGCGGCCTCGATGCGGACCCTGAGCTCGCCGGGGCCCGGTGGGTCGAGCTCGAGCGGCCCCACGGTGAGCGGGCGAGAGTCGGCCCAGGGGGCGGGTGCTCCGCAGCGTTCCAGCACGGCACCGGTGATCTGCACGGTACGACCTCCTCGTCGTGTGTCCTCAGGGTAGAGACTCGTGCGGACAGCATACCGACCGCGCGGTATGGGCCGGTACCGGACGCCGTCGCAACCTCGCCGGGGCGCTGAGCAGCGCGGTTGACACCCGCCGTGCGGGAGCGTGTACTGAAGCCAGGTTCGAACAAGCGTTCGATCCTCTGCCGGACGTCCAGACCGACAGCTCGACCGCCGGGAGGGGGGCCGCATGAGCGTCGTCCCCGAGGTCCGTCCCGTGCCGAGCCCGAGCCGCACGGGCCACGCGACCCCTCACGGCGACCGTCGCTCGCGAGCGCTGGCCGCGCTGCGAGCCGCGGAGCAGGGGAGCGTCCGTCCCGCGCAGCACGAGAGCCGGCCGTCGGTGCCGGTACCGGCCCCGGACGGCCGGGCCACCCCGGCCCGCCCGGTGCACCCCGCCCTCGCCCCGCTGCTGCCCGGCGGGCTGCCGAGCGGCGGGGTCCTCACCGTGCAGGGCTCCACCAGCCTGCTGCTCGCCCTGCTCGCCACCGCCTCCCGCGACGGCGCCTGGGTGGCCTTCGTCGGCGCACCCGCCGTCGGGATGCTCGCCGCCGCCGACGTCGGGATCTCGCTCGAGCGCACGGCCGTCGTCCCCGACCCCGGCCCGGACGCCCCCGCCGTGCTCGCCGCGCTGCTCGACGGCATGGACGTGCTCGTCGTCGGACCGCGGACCGCGCTCGCCGACGCCGACCGCCGGCGCCTCGCCGCCCGCACCCGCCAGCGCGACGCCGTCCTGGTCACCACCGAGCGGTGGCCCGGGGCGCACGTCGTGCTCGACGCCCGCGGCGGGGCCTGGTCGGGCGCCGACGCCGGCGCCGGGTGGCTGCGTCGGCGCACCCTGTCGGTGCTGCGCACCGGACGGGGCGCCGCGGCCCGGCCCGTGGAGATCGACGTGGAGGTACCCGTCGGCGGCGACGTCCCGTCGGCGTTCGCCGCTCCGGCCGGTCGGCGCGGTGCCCCTGGTCGAGATCTGAGGGTCGCATGAGCACCCGCACCGCGGTGCTCTGGGTACCGGACTGGCCGGTCGTGGCGGCGCTGGCTGCTGCCGGGCTGGACGCGCACGTGCCGGCCGCCGTCCTCGGAGCGCCGTCGCGGGGCGGGACGACGGCGGGGCGCAGCGTCGTGGCGACCTCCGCCGTCGCGCGCAGCGCCGGGGTGCGTCGCGGCATGCGCCGCCGCCAGGCGCAGGAGGCCTGCCCCGACCTGGTGCTGCTGGAGGCCGACGACGAACGCGACGCCCGGACCTTCGAGCCCGTGGCGGTCGCTGCCGAGACCGTCGTGGCAGGCCTCGAGGTCGCCCGCCCCGGCCTGCTGCTCCTGCCGGCCGGGGGCGCGGCGCGCTACCACGGCACCGAGCGGGCGCTGGCCGAACGGCTCGTCGCCGCGGCGGCCGAGGCGGGCCACGAGTGCCAGGTCGGGGTGGCCGACGGCCTGCTCGCCGCGGTGCTCGCGGCCCGGGACGACGCCGTCGTGCCGCCCGGTGGCTCGCCGGCGGCCCTCGCCGGGCGCCCGGTGGGCGAGCTCGTGCACGCCGTGTGCGACCCGGGCGTGGTCGCCGCCGTGCGGGACGCCGTCGGGCTGTGGTGGCGGCTCGGGCTGCACACGCTCGGGGACCTGGCGGCCCTGCCCGCGGCGAGCGTGACCGCCCGGTTCGGCGATCTCGGTGCCTGGGCGCACCGGTTGGCCCGCGGCGAGGACGAGCGCCCGCCTGCCCGACGTCGCCCCGAGGCCGACCTGGCCGTCGCCACCGAGCTCGACCCGCCCGCCGACCGGGTGGACGTCGCCGCGTTCGCCGCCCGCCGGCTCGCCGAGGAGCTGCACGCGCTGCTCGTCGCCCACGGGGTGGCCTGCGGTCGCCTGCGCATCACCGCGCGCACGACCGAGGGTGAGCTGGAGCGGCTCTGGCGCACCGACACCGCAGCCGGGGGACTGCCCGCCGCGCGGATCACCGACCGGGTGCGCTGGCAGCTCGAGGGCTGGCTGACCGACGGCGCGCGCCGACGTACCGGGGTCGAGGGATCGCCCGAGGTCGCGCCGCTGGTCCACCTCGCGCTCGCCGCGGAGGACGTCGCCCCCGCCGGCACGCACCAGCCCAGCCTGTGGGGCGCGGACGCCGGGCAGGACGCCCGCGCCCGCCAGGCCCTGGACCGTGTGCAGGGGCTGCTCGGCGGCGACGCCGTGCTCACCGTCCGGCGTGCCGGCGGGCGTGACCCGCGCACCCGCGTCCGGCTCGTGCCCTACGGCGAGGACACCGCCGTCGACCGGCCAGCGGACCGGCCGTGGCCGGGTGCGCTGCCCAGCCCGGCCCCCGCCACCCTGCTGCCCGAACCCGCGGCCGCCCGCCTGCTCGACGCCGCCGGCAGTGACGTCGTCGTCGACGCCCGCCTCGCCCGTGACGGCGACCCCGCCCGGGTGCGCTGGGACGACGGCGAGCACGACGTCGTCGGCTGGGCCGGCCCGTGGCCGCTCGCCGAACGCTGGTGGGCGCCGGACGGCGGCACCCGGCGGGTGCACCTGCAGGTGCTGCTCGACGACGGGCGGGGGCTGCTGCTGGCCCAGGTCGGTGGGGCGTGGCAGGTGGAGGCGCTCTATGACTGAGACGGAGCGGTACGCCGAGCTGCACGCCCATTCCGCCTTCAGCTTCCTCGACGGTGCCAGCCACCCGGCCGAGCTCGTCGCCGAGGCGGACCGGCTCGGGCTGGAGGCCCTCGCCCTGACCGACCACGACGGGTTGTACGGCGTCGTGCGCTTCGCCGAGGCGGCCCGGGCCGTCGGGCTGCCCACGGTGTTCGGCGCCGAGCTGCACCTGCCCGCTCCCGTTCCCGGCGGGGCGCCGGTGCTCGACGACCCCACCGGTGTGCCGGACCCGCGCGCCACCCACCTGCTGGTGCTGGCGCGTGGTGCGGACGGTTACCGCAACCTCTCCCGGGCGATCGCCACCGCCCACCTCGAGGCGGGCGTCAAGGGCAGGGCCCGCTACGACCTCGACCGGCTCGGTGCGCAGGCCGACGGGCAGTGGCTGGTGCTCACCGGCTGCCGCAAGGGTGCCGTACGGCGTGCTCTGGACGGGGTTGTCGACGCCGGCGCCGTGACGGGATCCGACCCGCTGCGCGCCGCGCGCCGCGAGCTCGACCGGCTCACCGCCGTCTTCGGCCACGACAACGTCGCCGTGGAGATCACCGCCACCGGCGACCCGCGCGACGCCGACCGGCACGACGCGCTGGCCGCGCTCGCCGCAGACGCCGGGCTGCCGCTGGTCGCCACCACCGCGGCCCACTACGCCCGCCCGCGTGACGCCGACCTGGCGGGGGCGCTCGCAGCCGTGCGGGCCCGCTCCTCCCTCGACGACCAGGACGGCTGGCTGCCCGGCGCCCCGACGGCGCACCTGCGCTCGGGCGCCGAGATGGCGCGGCTGCACCACCGGCACGCCCGCGCCGTCCCGACGGCGGCCGCGCTGGCCGCCGAGTGCGCGTTCGACCTGCACCTGGTGGCGCCGAACCTGCCGCCGTACCCGGTGCCGGCCGGCCACGACGAGGCCAGCTGGCTGCGCGAGCTGGTGCACCGCGGGGCCACGGAGAGGTACGGCCCGCGGCCCGGGCCGGGCAGCACCGGACGGGAACCGAAGGCGTGGGCGCAGATCGACCACGAGATGCGGGTCATCACCGACCTGGGCTTCCCCGGGTACTTCCTCGTCGTCTACGACCTGGTGGAGTTCTGCCGGCGCGAGGGCATCCTGTGCCAGGGGCGGGGGAGCGCCGCCAACTCCGCGGTCTGCTACGCCCTGGGGATCACCGCCGTCGACGCCGTGCACCACGGTCTGCTGTTCGAGCGGTTCCTCGCCCCCGAGCGCGACGGGCCGCCGGACATCGACATCGACATCGAGTCGGGGCGTCGCGAGGAGGTCATCCAGCACGTCTACGCCCGGTTCGGGCGCACGCACGCCGCCCAGGTCGCCAACGTCATCTCCTACCGGCCGCGCTCGGCGGTGCGCGACGCCGCCCGGGCGCTCGGGTACGACGTCGGGCAGCAGGACGCCTGGTCCAAGTCCATCGAACGCTGGGGGTCGCTGCGCGGCCCCGACCCGACCAGCCCGGCGGCGGACGCGAAGGCCCGCGACGCCCGGGCGGCGACCGGTGCGCCGGTCACCCGGCGGGACGAGGAGAAGGCCCGGGTGGCAGCCCAGTGGGGAGGTGCGGGCGCCGCCCGGTTCGTGGACACCCTGGCAGAGGACGTGAGGCGGGCCGACGACGCGCACGACGTCGTACCGGCGTACGCTCCGCCGTCGGCCGAGCAGGAGGGGCACATCCCCGAGCCGGTGCTGGACCTGGCCGACCGGTTCCTGCGTCTTCCCCGGCACCTGGGCATCCACTCCGGGGGCATGGTGATGTGCGACCGGCCCGTCATCGAGGTGTGCCCGGTCGAGTGGGCGCGGATGGAGGGCCGCACGGTCCTGCAGTGGGACAAGGAGGACTGCGCGGACGCGGGCCTGGTGAAGTTCGACCTGCTGGGCCTCGGCATGCTCACGGCGATCCGGTACGCCTTCGAGACGGTCGAGCGGCACACGGGCCGGCGCCTGGAGCTGCACACCCTGCCGGAGGACGACCCGAGGGTCTACGACCTGCTCTGCGCGGCCGACACCGTCGGGGTGTTCCAGGTCGAGTCCCGCGCCCAGATGGCCACCCTGCCGCGGCTGCAGCCCCGGGAGTTCTACGACATCGTCGTCGAGGTCGCCCTCATCCGGCCCGGCCCCATCCAGGGCAACTCCGTGCACCCGTACATCGAACGGTCCCGGGGCCGCCAGGAGGTGACCTACCTGCACCCGCTGCTGGAGCCCTCCCTCCAGCGGACCCTGGGGGTGCCGCTGTTCCAGGAGCAGCTCATGCAGATGGCGATCGACGTCGCGGGGTTCTCCCCGGCCGAGTCCGACCAGCTGCGGCGGGCGATGGGTTCCAAGCGGTCGGTGGAGCGCATGGAGGCGCTGCGCGGCCGGCTGTTCGCCGGGATGGCCGAGCGCGGTGTGCCGCTCGAGGTGCGCGAGGAGATCTACGACAAGCTCAAGGCGTTCGCCGACTTCGGCTTCCCCGAGTCGCACGCCTACTCGTTCGCGTTCCTGGTCTACGCCAGCTCCTGGCTCAAGGTGCACCACCCCGAGGCGTTCTTCGCGGGGCTGCTCGCCGCGCAGCCGATGGGGTTCTACTCACCGGCCTCCCTGGTGGCCGACGCCCGCCGCCACGGGGTGCAGGTGCTGCGCCCGGACGTCAACGCCTCGATGGCGCTCGCGGGCGTCGAGAGCGTCGAGGCGGGTGGGGAGCGCAGCGCCGACGGTTCGGGTGTGCCGCTCGACGTCGACGCGACGCTCGCCGTCCGGCTCGGGCTGGCGGCCGTGCGCGGGCTGGGCACCGACGTCGCCGAGCGGATGGTCGCCGAGCGGGACGCCCGTGGGCCGTTCGGCGACCTGCGCGACCTGGTCCGGCGTGTCGAGCTGTCCACCGCGCGCCTGGAGGCGCTGGCCACGGCCGGAGCCCTGGCCTCGCTCGGGGTGACCCGACGCGAGGGGCTGTGGGCCGCGGGCGCCCTCGGCCAGGAGGGGCCCGCCACGCTCGAGGGCGTCAGCGTCGGGGTGGCGGCCCCGGCGCTGCCGGGCATGGATCGTCTCGAGATCGACGTCGCCGACACCTGGGCGACCGGCATCACGCCGGACACCACGTCGCCGCTGGAGCACGTGCGTGCCGGGTTGGATCGTCAGGGCGTGCTCACGGTGGCCGCGGCGATGGCGACCGAGCCGGGGCGACGCGTCGCCGTCGGCGGAGTGGTCACGCACCGGCAGCGGCCCGGCACCGCGGGCGGCGTGACGTTCCTGTCCCTGGAGGACGAGACCGGGCTGCTCAACGTCATCTGCACCCCGGGGCTGTGGCGGCGGTTCCGGACCGTGGCGCGCGGGGCGCCGGCCATGGTGGTGCGCGGGCAGGTGGAGCGGTCCGACGGCGCGGTCAACCTGCTCGCCGAGCACCTCGCCCCGCTGCGCCTGCCGGTGACGACACGGTCACGCGACTTCCGCTGACCCGCCCGGGTCGACCTGGCACGATGCGCACCATGAGACAGATGGTGCGATGGGGCGCGGTGCTGGGGGCGGTCGCCCTGACGGCGGGCTGTGCCGAGATGCTCGGGAACGCCGACGCTGACACGGACGGACCCGCCGACCCTGCCACGCTGGCCGAGCGTGCCGAGTACTACGGGGTGCCGCCGGGGCTCGTGCTCATGGTGGACGGATTCGTGCCGGCACCCGGGGGAGGTGGAGCGTACGGCGCCGACGGCTACGCCGCGGTGCTCGTCGAGGACGCGGAGGAGTCCACCGACGTCGTGATGCTCTCCGCCGTGCCGGGAACGATCGACGCCGCGACGTGCCCCGAGCTGCCCGTCCTGACGACCACGGGCACGACGGCGCAGGGCCCGGTCGAGTGCTCCGCCGACGGCGCGACGTTCTCCCGCACGGCCGGGACCTGGCACGACTACGCCGTCGAGCGCGACGGAGCCGTGGTGCGGATCTCGAGCGACGGCGTCGAACCCGACGTGCTGCGTGCGGCCCTGGAGTCGGTGCGCGTGCCCACCGTGGGCGAGCTCGACACGATCCTGCCGCCGATGACCCCGCCCTCGCCCTCGGGGGAAGCTGGGTCGCCTTCGAGGCCACCGACGACGTCGCCGTCGCCGAGCCCGGTCGAGCGAGGTGACCTGCCGCCCGGGGACGGCGCGCCGGACAACAGCGTCGGTCTGGGCGGATGACCGGGACGGGGCGCGTCGAACTTTGACATCACCGGCCCGTTCACGTACTGACTGGAGGGTGCGCGTGCTCGGGTCCTCGCGACCGACGAGCCCGAGCGCACGCGAGCATGAGACGCCGCGATCCCGGGACGATCCGGGAGAAGGGATGACCCATGACCGCCATGATCGACACCACGACGGACCTCTACCCGAGCAGGCTCGCCGAGCCGGGCGAGGTCATCGAGCGTCAGCACCCCACCGTGTGGGGGACGGCCGACGACGGCCCGTTCGACGCCGCCGCGCTGGAGGCGCACTCCGAGCGCGGGTTCTCCATCCTGCAGGACTTCATCACCCCCGGTGAGGTCACGCAGTACAGCGCCGAGCTCGAGCGCCTCGCCGCTGACACGTCCCTGCAGGGCGACCACCGGGTCGTCCGCGAGAAGTCGTCGGGGGAGGTGCGCTCGATCTTCGAGGTGACGCAGCTCAGCGAGCAGATCGACGCGCTGAGCCGCGACCCCCGCCTGCTGGACCGTGCACGCCAGCTGCTGGGCTCGGACGTGTACCTGCACCAGACCCGGGTCAACTACATGCCGGGCTACAAGGGCACCGGGTTCTACTGGCACTCGGACTTCGAGACGTGGCACGCCGAGGACGGGATGCCCGCCCCGCGGGCGGTGAGCTGCTCGATCGCGCTCACCCCGAACTACCCCTACAACGGCGGCCTGATGGTGATGCCGGGCTCGCACCGCAGCTACGTGCCGTGCGTCGGCGAGACCCCGGAGAACTACCACGAGGACTCGCTCAAGGAGCAGAAGATCGGCGTGCCCCGCGAGGAGGCCATCACCGAGCTGGCGTGGAAGCACGGGGTGGACCAGTTCACCGGTCCGGCCGGCTCGGCGCTGTGGTTCGACTGCAACATCATGCACGGGTCCGGCAACAACATCACGCCGTTCCCGCGCTCGAACATCTTCCTGGTGTTCAACAGCGTCGAGAACGCGCTGACCGAGCCGTACGCCGCGCCGGCACCGCGCCCGACGCACATCGGCAACCGCGACTTCACGCCGCTGCGGTAGTCCGGGAGCCGGGCTGGCCCGGGCACCCGGTGCCCGGGCCAGGTCGGCCGCCGGTCTCGCGGTGTCGCCTCACCACGCCTGGGCGAGCACGTCGGCGAACAGCTCGTCGGTGTCCACCGGCAGCCCACGGGCGGCGAACCAGTCGCAGACGTTGCGGCAGTCACGGTGCAGCAGATCGGCGCCGAACGGGTTCGCGACCACGTCCACGACCTGGGGCAGGTCGATGATCACCAGCCGCCCGCCGTCCGACGGGTCGACGAGGATGTTGTACGGCGACAGGTCCCCGTGCGCCCAGCCGAGCCGGGCGAGCACCCCCATGGCTCGGCGCAGCTGGTCGAACCAGTCGGCGAGGGCCGCCGGGCCCGGGCGCTCGCGGGCGAGGCGGGGTGCCGCCTCGTAGCTGCCGTCGTCCGCGCGTCCGCCCACGAACTCCATGAGCAGCTCGGTGCCGTCGACCTGCACGGGGTAGGGCACCGGGGCGCCGGCGTCCCAGAGCTGGCAGAGCGCCGAGAACTCGGCGTCGGCCCACTGCGTGGCCGCGACCGTCCGGCCCCACGCCGACCGACGGTTCTCCACCGCCCGCTGGTCGCGGGTGCGCCGCGACCGCCGGCCTTCGGTGTAGGCGGCGTCCCGGTGGAACTGCCGGTTCTCACGCCGGCGGTACCGCTTGGCGGCGAGCAGGGCGGACTGCTCCGGGTCTCCCGGCACGGCGCGCTCGACGAGGTGGACGTCGGCCTCCTTGCCCGTCTTGAGGACGCCGAGCTCGGTGTCGAGCGCGGCGTCGGCCACGACGACCCAGTCGGGCCGGGGCTCCGGCCCGCGCTGGCCCTTGGTGACGGAGGTCCAGGTGGACCACCGTTGGTCCGGGCCCGGTTCGACCACGGAGTACGGGGTCGGGAAAGTCTCAGGGGTGTGCTGGTGCACGAAAGGCTCCTCGGGGAGGGAGGAGCGCCGACGGCGGCTCCTCAGCAGGGGGTGGTGAGCGCCCGGGCCGAGTCCTGCGGCAGGGCGTGCGTGACGACGACGTCCATGGCCTCTGCCCTCCGTCCGTCCGGGCGCACCCGCTGCGCCGTTCAACGGGAGGTTGCCAGCCCCTTGTGCCGCCCGTCCAGCGAATATCCGCCGCTACGGTGAGCGGATGGGATTCGTGCCGGTCGCCGAGGACGTCCTGGTGCGCACCAGCCGGCGCCTGGCCACCACCTCGACGCTGGTCCTCGGGCGCCGGTCGGTCGAGGGCCGGGCCGCGCTCCTGGTCGACCCGGCCTGGGAACCGGACGAGCTGGCCGCCATCGCCGCAGAGGTCTCGGCCCTCGGGGCGCGGGTCGTGGCGGGCTTCGCGACGCACGCCCACCACGACCACCTGCTGTGGCCCCGGGCCTCGACGGGGCGCGAAGGTGGGCGACACCGACGACGGCGCGCACGGCGCTGGGAGAGCGTGAGCGGCTGATCGCCGAGGCCCACCAGGACGCGCGGCGCTACGGCGGACGGGCGCACCCGCCCGAGGTGCTCGACCTGCTGGGGCGGGTCGAGGCGTTCGGCGGCCGGACGACGACGCTGCCGGACCTCGGTGGTCGGCTGCCGGTGGTGCGGGTCGTCGAGCACGACGGGCACGCCCCGGGGCACGCGGCGCTGTGGCTGCCGGACACCGGCGTGCTGCTCGCCGGCGACATGCTGAGCGACGTCGAACCGCCGCTGCCGTTCGACGAGATCACCGGCCGGGCGGACGTCGCGAGCTACCGTGCCGCGCTCGACCGCCTCGCACCGTACGTGGCCCGGGCGGCGGTGCTGGTGCCCGGCCACGGCACCGTCACGACCGAGCCGCTGCGCCGGCTGGAGAAGGACCTCCGGCTCCTCGCCGCCATGGCCTGACGGCGTGAGGTGAGCCGGCTCACGAGGTGCGCCGGCTCAGGAGGGCAGCAGCGACTCCCCGGCCGACGCCACGAGCTCGGTCGCCGAGCTCCAGGCCGACGCCGTGTCGAACCCCATCTGGTCCAGCATCGCCCAGGCGACGCCGAGCACCGCGTAGGCGCTGACGGGTGTCATGAGCGCCCACTCGCGCCAGGAGCCTGCGTCGCCGAGCAGCGGGACCGAGATGTTGCCCCGAGGGCTCCACATGTCGTCGAACGGCAGCCACCGGTGCCGCCGGACCCAGCGTGGTGACTTGATCCGTACGGGCCAGAGCAGCGGGACGCCGCGCGTCGTGAGCAGGTCGCCGAGGATGTGCACCGCGCAGCCGAGCCCGACGCAGAACGGCATCCAGTACCACTCCTCGGGGGCGAAGACGGCCACGAACGCCGCCAGGGAGACGGACAGGCTCCAGGTCCACCAGCGGCGCTGACCGGTGAGCTTGAGCGCTCGCACGGCGAAGGCGATGAGCAGCACGGCCATGATCCCCGGCCCGACGAGCACTTCGCCGAACTGCTCGGTCCGCACGGTGACCTGGCCCATCGCCCAGGCGATCGCCGTGAAGACGGCGACGCCGACGATCGAGTGCGTCGCGTTGCGGTGCCCGCCCGCAACGGTGGACACCAGCTGGGTGACGCCCTCCGAGACCGGCGGCAGCGAGTGCGAGATGGTGCCGTTGTGGTGGTCGGCGTCCGGCAGCAGAGCAGCGCCCGCGCACACGAGCGCGCCGGTCATGACCCCGACGTCCGAGACCGGGTACCAGCCGAACGCGATCGGCGTCGACGCGGTGACGGCCACCCAGGCGGCCGCGCCCGAGGCGGCGTGGTGCCCACCCATCATGGTGTGCGTGCTCCTTCGTCCGGTCTGCTCCCCATGACCGTTTGGTCCGGGTCCGGAGGAACGCTACACGGACCCGCCGACGCTGCTCGACCGCTGCGGCGCCGGGACGTCGGCGACGCCCGGAGGCCGTCGTCGACCGGGGCGCAGGCTGCCACGTGACCTGCGCCACGGCGGCCCGGTTTGCAGGTCGGGGCACCTGCCGTGCTATGTTTTTCACCGCACCGAAACGGGCCGTGCAGCCCGCAGAGGTCCACCTGTCCGGGTGGCGGAATGGCAGACGCGCTAGCTTGAGGTGCTAGTGCCCTTTATCGGGCGTGGGGGTTCAAGTCCCCCTCCGGACACTCGTTGAGACAGCGACGACGAAGGCCTCCCGGGTCCACAACCGGGAGGCCTTCTGTCGTTCCCGGGGATGGGGGTCGTGGCCCGGTGGGGCAGTGCTCGGTTCAGTTGTTGGCGCGGGCCTCCGGTCGTTCGGTGCTGGCACCCGGTGGTGCCGCTGAACGAGCTGCCTGCCGTCCTGAGAATGTGCTCCGCGGGGGTGCGGAGTGACGCCGGGTCCTGCGGTGGCGCCGGCGTCGGGCGAACTGGTGCCGGCAACCTTCGTCTTGCACCCTGCTCGTCGCCCAGACCTCGACAACTCGACGACCGATATTGGTGCTGGCGAGCTCACACGGGCGCCGTGCCGAGGCAACATCGGAGCGTTGGAGCGCCGCGACGGTCGGCGAGGCTTGGGGCGTGTCCGTCTTTGCGGCTGGTCGAGCGTGCCTCACCGTCGAGGTCATCCGTCCTGAGACCGTCGGGGACGGCTTTGGCTCAATCGAGATCCGCAACTCGTATGAGCGCGGCAGAGATCCTCGGACGCTTCAGACGGCTCAGCGCCCGACCATGCGCATGCCCGCGTCGTTGTAGCGGCTGCCGTGCACGCCGATGCGGGCGGTCAGGGTGTCGAGGTCGGCGAGCTCGTCGGCGGACAGCGAGACTGCGGTCGCGGCGGCGTTCTCCTCGACCCGCTCGATGCGGCGCGTGCCGGGGATGGGCACGATCCACGGATGCTGTGCGAGCAACCACGCGAGCGCGACCTGGCCGGGAGTGACGCGCTTGGCGTCGGCGAGGACTCGGACGTGGTCGATGATCGACTGGTTCGCGGCCCGGTTGTCCTCGGTGAACCGGGGGATGGTGGTCCGGATGTCGCTCTCGGCGAAGGCCGTCGTCGTGTCGACGGTTCCGGTGAGGAAGCCCTTGCCGAGCGGGCTGAAGGGCACGAATCCGATGCCGAGCTCGGCGAGAGTAGGTAGCACATCGGGCTCGGGGTCGCGGGTCCACAGGGAGTACTCGCTCTGCACGGCGGTCACGGGGTGGACGGCGTGCGCGCGCCGGATCGTGGCGGCCGACGGTTCCGACAGGCCGAGGTGGCCGACCTTCCCCTCGGAGACCAGCTCGCCGACCGTGCCGGCGACGTCCTCGATCGGCACGTCCGGGTCGACGCGGTGCTGGTAGAAGAGGTCGATCCGTTCGGTGCGCAGCCGCCTCAGCGACGCATCGGCGACACGCCGGATCTGTGCAGGTCGGCTGTCGAGGCCACCTCCGGCTTCGATGTCGAAGCCGAACTTGGTGGCGATCACGACTTGGTCGCGCACCGATGCGAGGGCCTCGCCGACGAGCTCCTCGTTGACGTAGGGGCCGTAGACCTCGGCGGTGTCGATGAACGTCACGCCGCGTTCGACGGCGCCGCGCAGGACGGCGATCATGTCGTCGCGGCTGCCGGGGTTGGGGCCGTAGCTCTGAGACATGCCCATGGCGCCGAGGCCGATGGCCGAGACCTCGAGCCCGGAACCGAGAGTGCGCTGGTGCATGGTGAACTCCTGGGATGAATGTCGGTGGAAGAGGTCGGGCCGCCCGTCCTCAGCGCTTTTCGACGCGCAGGGAGGTCGCCCGGGCCGCCGGAGCGGTGATGCGCCGCACGGCCTCTCCGGCCCCGTACTTGTCGCGATAGGCGCGGTCGATCGCGTCGTCGCGGCTGTCGTCGTGGACGAAGATCACCTCGCAGCGGATGCTGCCGGAGTCGATCTCGCCGGTTCCGGTGCGCTGCACGCCGCGGTACCAGGCACCGTCGGTGCCGCGCACGGACCGGATGTACAGCCGGCCGTCGACGACGACGTGCCACACGATGCGCGGGTCGCGCAGCGTGCCGTCGGTGCGGTGGGCGGCGACGCGCAGCTCTCCGTCGGCGTCGATCGTGGCGAGGTCGTCCGGGTTCCAGTCGCTCATGATGCTGTTCCCTGTCGTCGGGTGGGTCGCGGCCGGGCTTCCCGGCGCTCCTCGGTGCTGGGCGGCGGGCTGCCGGGTGGTCCGGGAGGGTTGGGACGTCCGCCGGCTCCCACCCTCCCCTGGCGCGGTTACGGACGCACGAGGACCTTGAGCTTTTCCCGGGAGTCCATGAGGCGGTAGCCCTCGGCGACGTCGTCGAGGGAGACCTCGGCGTCGAACACCGCGCCCGGGTCGAGCTCACCGCTCAGCACCTGGGCGATCGCGTCTTCGATGTAGGCGCGCACCGGGGCGGGGCCGCCGTTCAGCGTGGCGTTCTTGCCGAACAGGGAGCCGAACCCGACGGGTGCCTCCTCGTACTGCGGGACGCCCACGCGGGAGATGACGCCGCCGGGGCGCACGATCCGGTAGGCCTGCTCGTAGGCGGGCATGTGGCCCACGGCCTCGAGGACGGCGTGCGAGCCCTCGCCGCCGGTGAGCTCCATGACCTTGGCGATGCCTTCTTCACCGCGCTCGGCGACGACGTCGGTGGCACCCCACTTCTTGCCCAGGTCGGTGCGGGAGGTGTGGCGGCCCATGAGGACGATCGTCGTGGCGCCCATCTGCTTGGCGGCGAGGACGGCGGACAGGCCGACGGCGCCGTCGCCGACCACGGTGACGGTCTGGCCAGGCTTGACCTTGGCCATGAAGGCGGCGTGGTAGCCGGTGAGGTAGACGTCGGCCAGGGTGAGCAGCGAGGGGAGGAGCTTGGCGTCGACGTCGGCGGGCAGCGTCACGAGCGTGCCGCTGGCTTGCGGGACGCGGATCTTCTCCGCCTGCGCGCCGCCGATGCCGCCGGCGCCGTACCAGCCGCCGTGCTGGCAGGCGGTGTGGAAGCCCTCGCGGCAGAACGGGCAGGTGTTGTCGGACACGGCGAAGGGCGAGACGACCAGGTCGCCGGGGGCGAGGTCGGTGACGGCGTCGCCGACCTGCTCGACGACGCCGAGGAACTCGTGTCCCATCGGCGCACCGTCCTCGGAGGCGGGCATGGACCGGTAGGGGTGCAGATCGGACCCGCAGACGCAGGCCAGGGTGACACGGACGATCGCGTCGGTCGGCTCGACGATCGTGGGGTCGGGAACGTTCTCGACGCGGACGTCGCCGGCGCCGTACATAACAGTGGCTCGCACGGGTGGTGCCTTTCGGTGCTGCTGGACGGACTGGTAGGGAGATGCGGTAGCCCGCTCCGGCTCAGGCCTCGGGGATGTCGCTGCCGAAGGCCTCGAGGGTGATGGCGTCCGGCTCGGGGCCGCCGCGCACGCCGGTGTCGAGGGCGTCGATCGCGGCGAGCTCGTCGCCGCTGAGCTCGAAGTCGAGGACGTCGAAGTTCTCGGCGATGCGGGCCGGGGTGACGGACTTGGGTATGGCGGAACGGCCCTGCTGCAGGTGCCAGCGCAGCATGACCTGCGCGGCACTCTTGCCGTGGGTCTCGGCGATGGCGCCGATCGTGGGGTCCTGCAGGGTGCTGGTGTGCTCGCCGTCGCGGTAGAACGTGATGCCGCCGATGGGCGACCACGCCTGGGTGAGGATGCCGTGGGCGGCGTCGGCCGCGAGGACGTCGGGCTGGCGGAAGTAGGGGTGGACCTCGATCTGGTTGACGGCCGGCACCACAGACGTTTCGGCCAGGAGCCGCTCGAGGTGGTCGGGCATGAAGTTGGACACGCCGATGGCGCGGACCTTGCCGTCGGCGAGCAGCGTCTCGAGGGCCTTGTAGGCCTCGATGGTGAGGTCGAAGCGGGAGGGCAGGGCCTGGTGGAGGATCAGCAGGTCGATCTGCTCGACGCCGAGCTTGCCGGCGCTCTTGTCGAAGGCGTGCAGGGTGGCGTCGTAGCCGTAGTCGCTGATCCAGATCTTCGTCTCGAGGAAGACGTCGTCCCGGTCGATGCCGGAGCGGCGGATCGCCTCGCCGACGCCCGCCTCGTTGCCGTAGGCGGCGGCGGTGTCGATGTGCCGGTAGCCGGTGGCGAGCGCGGCCTCGACCGCGGCCACGGTCTCCTCGGGCGGGGTCTGGAAGACGCCGTACCCGAGGGTGGGCAGCTCGACGCCGTTGTTCAGGGTCAGGGTGGGCACGGGGTTCATGGGCATGCCTTTCACGGTAGGAACGATGTGGTGGTTGTGGGAGGTCCTGCTGGTACCCCGCTGTCGGGGCCCTGTGTCGTGATCGTCGTCGTCATCGCCGTGTCCCGCCTGCCGAGGGGAGGACCAGCAGGACGGCGGCGACGAGCGCGCCGAGCAGGAGGACGGCACCGGCCAGCATCGCGGTGGCGTAGGTGCTGGTGAGGGCGAGCACGAGGCTCAGGCCGAGGGCGCCGCCGAGCTGGTGCACGGAGTTGACGACTCCGGAGGCGGCGCCGGCCTGGGAGGTGCCGACGCGCACGATGCCGGATGCCGTCAGCGGCCCGAAGGCGAGGCCTTGGCCGGCGCCGATGAGGGTCATCGGCGCCGCGATACCGATGAGGTAGGAGGTGTCTGTCTCGATGGTCCCCAGCCAGGACATTCCCGCGACGGCGAGCACGAGCCCGGTCACGAGCAGGACGGCACCGCTGGTGCGGCGCTGCAGCCGTGGCACGGCGAGCGCGACGGCGAAGTTGACCGCGGTCATGGGGAAGTAGGCGAAGCCGGCGGCCAGGGCGGTGAAGCCTCGCTCGTCCTGCAGGTACTGGCTGGTGAAGAGGAAGAAGCTCATCATCGCGCCGATGAACAGCAGGCGGGCCAGGTAGGCGCCCACCCGCTCGCGGTCCGCGAAAAGCCTCAGTGGCATCACCGGCTGCGCGGCGCGGCGTTCGACGACGATGAGAGCGACCAGCAACCCCACTCCGATGCCGATCGCGGCGAGCGCGGCGGCGTCGGTCCATCCGGCCTCGCCTGCGCGGACGAAGCCGTAGACCAGCGCTGTCGGGCCGAGCGTCGCCAGCAGCGCGCCCGCGACGTCGAACCGGCCGGGCGTACGCACCGTCTCGGGCAGCATCTTGAGTCCGCCGACCAGCATGACGACCCCGATGGGCAGATTGACGAGGAAGCCGACGCGCCAGGAGGCCAGGTCGGCGAGCAGTCCGCCCACGACGAGTCCCACGCTCCCCCCGATCCCCGCCACCGCGCCGTACGCCGCCGTGGCACGGGTGCGCTCCGGGCCCTCCGGGAAACTGGCCGTCAGCAGCGCCAACGTCGACGGCGCCAGCACCGCGGCGCCGACGCCCTGCACCGCCCGGGCCGCCACCAGCCACGTGCCGGTCGGGGCGAGGCCGACCGCGACGGACGCCAACGTGAACAGCGCGAGCCCGACGACGAACATCCGCCGCCGTCCGAGATTGTCGCCGGCCCGGGCACCGAGCAGCAGCAGCCCGCCGAACGTCAGCAGGTAGGCGTCCTGCACCCAGGCCAGCGCCGTCGCGGACATCTCGAGCTCGTCCTGGATGTGGGGCAGCCCGGTGATCACGATCGAGTTGTCGAGGATCACCATGAAGTAGCCGACGAGGATGATCGCCAGGATCGCGGTCGTGCCACGGCGGGCGGGTGGCGCGGTGGATCCCTGGGGAGACGCCGTGGCGGGGGTCGCAGGTGCGCTGGTCATGGCTTCCATAACACTCCGCACCGCGCAGGTGAGGGAGTCCCGGACGTCCCGGGTACCGCCAGTACCTCCCACTGGGCAGGCACCGGACGTACCGTCGAAGGCATGGACCTGAAAGCTGAGACGCGTGAGTTCCTGGCCACCCGCCGGGCGCGGATCACCCCCGACAAGGCCGGCCTGCCCGCCTACGGCGGCAACCGGCGGGTGCCCGGGCTGCGCCGCGAGGAGGTCGCGATGCTCGCGGGCGTGAGCGTCGACTACTACACGCGCCTCGAACGCGGGAACCTCTCCGGCGTGTCCGAGGAGGTGCTGGAAGCCCTCGCGCAGGCCCTCCAGCTCGACGAGGCCGAGCGCACCCACCTGTTCCACCTCGCGCGGGCCGCCAACGCCTCCGGCGCCGCCCGATCCCGTGCCCGCAGCACCCAGGCACCCTCGCTGCGCCCGGTGGTGCAGCGCATCCTGGACTCGATGCAGGGCGCGCCCGCGTTCGTGCGCAACGGGCGCCTCGACGTGCTCGGCGCGAACCTCATGGGCCGTGCCCTGTACGCGCCGCTGTACGACTCGCCCGAACGGATCGCCACGAAGCCCGTCAACTCTGCACGGTTCCAGTTCCTCGACCCGGAGCCTGCCCGGGCGTTCTGGGGCGATGCCTACGAGCGGATCGCGCACGATGCCGTCGCCATTCTGCGCGCCGAAGCCGGACGCAACCCGTACGACAAGCACCTCACAGCACTCGTCGGCGAGCTGTCGACCCGCAGCGAGGACTTCCGGCGGCTGTGGGCCTCGCACGACGTGCGCCTGCACCGCACCGGCACCAAGGTGTTCTTCCACCCGGGCGTGGGGCGGCTAGAGCTCCAGTACGAAGGACTGACCCTCGAGGCCGACGCCGGACTCCGGCTGAACGTCTACACCGCGCAGCCCGGTTCACCGTCCGACGACGGACTCAAGCTGCTCGCGTCGTGGGCGGCGACGACGCTGCCCGACCATTCCGAGACCGCAACCGCCCACGAGAGGACCAACGACTGATGCGCAAGCTGCCGCAGCCCGCCACCACCAAGAACCCTCCCGAGATGTTCACCGGCGACGTGTGGCTCGACCCCGTCGCGTCGCCGCAGGACGGCGACCAGCGCATGACCGTGGCCCTGGTGCGCTTCGCACCCGGTGCCCGCACCGCGTGGCACTCGCACGCCCGCGGGCAGACGCTGCACGTGACGTCCGGCGTCGCCCTGTTCGGCAGCCGAGACGGGAGCGTCATCGAGGCACGCGCGGGGGAGACTGTGTACTGCTCGCCGGGCGAGGAACACTGGCACGGCGCCGCCCCGGACGCTTTCATGGAGCACCTCGCGATGCTCGAGAGCGCCGACGACCCCGCCGGCACCACGACCTGGCTGGAGCACCTCACCGACGCCGAGTACGGCGCCCGCTGACTGGGAGGCCCTGCCGGTACCCGGCACGGCCGCCACTCCCACATCGCGCCAGGTAGCACGAGCCTGAAGGCATGACGACGACGCGTGAACCGACCCGCAGGGCCCTGCTGAGAGCCGGCCTGGCCGGTGCCGCAGCCCTGGCCGCGGCGTGCACCGCGGCCCCCGACCCGGCGCCGAGCACGACCGGCCCCGACACCCGATCGCCCACCGCAGCGAACCCCGAGACGTCCCAGGTCCCCACGAACGTGCTGCTGGTGTACTTCTCCCGCGGCGGCGAGAACTACTACTACGGGGGACGCAGAGACCTCGAGGTCGGGAACACCGCAGTCCTCGCCGGCATGATCGCCGACCGGATCGAGTGCGACGCCTATGAGATCCGAGAGGATGACCCGTACCCGCACGCCTACGACCCCACGGTCGAGCGCAACCAGCAGGAGCAGCTCGACGACGCGCGACCCGCGATCGCGGGCACGCTCCCGGACGCCGCAGGATACGACGTGGTACTGCTCGGCAGCCCGGTGTGGAACGTGCGTGCACCGATGATCATGTCCACCTTCGTCGAGGGCGTCGACCTGCGGCAGAAGGTGGTGCTGCCGTTCGTCACCTACGCCGTCTCCGGCATGTCCGGCATCGACGCGGACTACCGCGACGCCCTGCCCGACTCGCCCGTCGGCACAGGCCTCGCAGTCCGCGGCGAAACCGTCGCTGACGCCGGCGCGCAACTCGACGACTGGCTCACTGCGGCCGGCCTCATGGAATAGGTGTTGCCGCTCGCGGGGCCAAACACAGTACGCGGTGTACACAAAAGTCATCATGTCTAAGTGGTACATTATGTGCATGGACACGATGGAACGCCCGGCGGAGTGGGCCCCCGAGTCGGCCACGGCAAGCGTCTCGACCCGAGAGTTGCGCGAAGGTCTGGCGGAGCTGCTGGCTCGCGCGCGGTATGCGCATGAGCGCATCGTCGTGACGAAGAACGGGAAGCCGGCCGGTGCCATTATCGGGATGGAGGATCTTGAGCTGCTCGAACGCCTGGAGGATCTGAACGACCGCTTGCAGTACGACGAGGCCAAGGCCGAGGACGACAGCGAGAACGTGCCGTGGGAGCAGGCGAAGGCCGAGCTCGGCCTGTGACCGGCGCGTACCGCCTCGAGATCCAGCGGCGTGCTCTGAAGGAGCTCGGCAAGCTTGACGCGCAGGTCCGCCGACGCATCTCAGCCGCCATCGACCAGCTTGCCGGCGATCCGCGTCCGAGCGGATGCAAGAAGCTCGTCGGCCGAGACGCGTGGCGCATCCGGGTGGGCGACCATCGCGTCATCTACGAGATCGAGGACGACGTCGTGTTGGTCCGCGTCGTGCGAGTCGCCCACAGACGCGAGGTGTACGAGTAGTACCCACCCGGGCTCGCGTGCGCACGGCCCGAGCCCTAGTCGGCCAGCCTGTGCATGGCCTCGGACGAGCGGGTTCGGCCCCGCGAAGCCACCGAGCCGTGCGAGGTCCTCTGCGCCTCGGTCCGCTGTTCCCGTCGGGAACACTCCCTGACCAGTGGGAGCTTGCCGAGAGCCTCTGTCTCGTGACGGGTCGGTTGGAGGCTTTCATTCCCCGGGAAGGATGAGAGTCATGGCAGCACCGAGAAAGTACCCGGACGAGCTTCGGGAGTGGGCGATCCGGATGGCGGTCGATCCGCGGGGTGACCCGGCGACCCGCAAGGGCGCGTTGGCGCGGGTCGGTGAGCAGCTCGGGTTCAATTCCGAGACGCTGCGCGGCTGGGTCCAGCAGGCCGAGATCGATGTCGGCGACCAATGCGCCAAGGCGAGTCCGTGCGTCGAGACGGTCCGTGAGGAACGGACGGGCAAGACGGTCAAGGTCCGGCACAACTACACCGACCGAGCGGTCTGGTTCTTCTCGAATCCGAAGAATACTTGCGCCGACGTCAATGTCGACCGGACATACAAGGGCTGAGGCGAGCGTGCCGCAGCCAAAGCGCGAGGCGACGAGAAGCGACGCGGGCGACAGCAAGCTGAAGAAGATGCCAACGCGGGATGGTTGACGTGGGATAGGATCGAGAGCTATGCAGGTTTTGCTGCTACCGGGTTGGCGCTACTCACACCGATCTGTCTAGATCTGCGGGATCTCGGGAGCAGGGATATCCCTTAGTCTTGCCGCGGTCGAGTACTATCAGGGCGATAGTGGGGGTGCTGCATTGAACCTGGTTTCCGCCGCGACTTTCGGAGCAGGAGGACTGTTGACGCGCGGATCGAGATTGACGATGTCGGCGGGTAAGCCCGTATGGGCGACTCGGAAAGCAGCGCAGGCTGCGGGCCGGCCACACTTGGGGGTGCGTGATGCGACAGCTTCCTCTGGACGTTGCGAGCGCGCTTCGGTTTCTCTGAGGCGAGCATGGCGGTATGTGGACCAGGTAGCCTTCCATCCGCACGGGGCGTTTGCGGCCGCGCACATGACGGCTACCCAAACGGTATCCTCCTCGGCATTGAGGGAGTAATGGTGCGGTTCATCAACGTATTTCGAATGGAAGTGCTCATCAGTCTATGGACGCTCAGATTGATCGCTAAACGTCTTGTCCCATCTTGGCGCCACGCCCATGCAGATGGCGAGACGCCCTTCGCTTGGTCCTCGGTAGCGCGCGATCCCGAACAGGCATATCGAACAATGCTTGATCTTGCCGCCTTTGGGATGGTGATGATTGGGGCGTCGGGGCTGCTAGTAGTCGGTTTCGCGGTTCGAGTTCTCGACTTCCCTTGGTATCTAGAGCCGCTGCAGTATTGGGTGGTGCTTGCCCCAGTGGTTGTCGCACTCACCTCTTCAGCGGTAATTTACTATCGGTTGAGGAAGCTTCATGCGGCAAGCGGATCTCCGACTAGATCCGTTGATCTCGAAGGCGATCCTAATTTTATGATCGGGTCCTCAATTGCCGGCCTTGTGCTGGCGGGCATCATCTCGGTCGCGCTTTCTGTTGCGCTGCCGAATCCGTCGACTTGGTAGCCGGTGCCGCGGATCGCGCGGTCGTCGTTGCTTGGATAGGCGTGCAGAACTTACGGGGCTGGAGGCGATCGGGGCGCGCTACTACGACCCGAGCTTGGGCAGGTTCGTCTCGGCGGTGATGCTCGGTCCAGGTCGTATGGCACCGACGCGGGTGAGAACCGGCCCCATCGAACCCGGGACGCGCCGCTGGAGAAGAGGGCTTCGTCGTGATCAGGCTGAGGCGAGACGGTCGAAGTCCTGACGGTTGAGCGAGATGCGATCGTCGGCCGCCAGCTCGACCAGCCGGCGGTGGGTCCGCGGCGGGATCCGCACGCGGAACTCGCCGGAGCAGGTGCGCTCGGACAGCGGCTGGGGGACCGGCTCGGCCGCAAGGTCGTGCTCTCGACGCGCATGCGAGAGGCGTACCTCAGCTCGCTCTTTGGTGATCTGCCACGTCCGGCTGCTCGTGGGCGGCGGCCGCGGCGCGGCGAAGCACGTCGTGCTGCGCCGGGTTGTACAACTCCGCCAGCGCTTGGACCAGGGTCTGCTTGGCAGCCGCGTGCAGCCAGGGCCAGGTGGTGGAGCGCCAGTTGGCGCCGACGCGTGCGACCTCCCCAGCCAGGCGTTCTCGGATCGCGTCGCTCGCATCGGGGGGCAGTGCGGCCAACTTGGCGCTGACGGCGGGAGGCTCCGCCATGACCATCCTGCGCAGGTGCGCCACCGCATCGGGGTCGTAGAGCTGCGTGCAGACGTGGATCAGAGCACGGTCGGTCTCGGACAGCCGCGCTGCCACGGACTCGAACCCGTGGGGGGTGTCCACCGGAGCATCGGCGTGCAGGATGGCCGCGATGTCGGCTCGCGCTCGCTGGGACCGCTCGATCGCGTCGTGCAGCGCGGCGTCGAGACTCCGCAGCGCGTCCTTCAGGCCGCTCCCGTCCTGGGCGCCGATCTGCGCGAGGGGAACTCCGAGCTCGGCGAGACGCCGGAGCTGTAGCAGACGGACCAGGTGGGGGACGCGATACTGCTTGTACCCGTTGTACCTGCGTGAGGGCTCGTCGAGAAGTCCGAGCGCGTGATAGTGCCGAACGGTGTTGACTGTCGTGCCGGCGAGGTCTGCGAGCTCACGTGTGCTCCACGTCATGTCGTCAGGCTCGCCGCGCCGGACCGCGCTTCGCATCGGTGGAACTCACTGGTTCCACCCCGGCCACAGCGGGTGACGCGTACCTCAGGTACCCTGCGTCTCGGTAGAATCTGCCCGATCCGGTACGTATACCGGTGCACGCACGGCACGTGGTGAAACGTGGACGGGTACCCGCCGCTGACAGGCTTCGATACCTCCCGACCCTCTGGACGGAGGGTTCGCGGATCTCGTCCGATCGCTCGGACGGCCTCGGTGGGTGATCTCTTCCGGTCGAGGTGCGGCGCGAGGCTCAGAGCCCGCGCTCCTCACTGATCGAGTTGGCCCCGTCGACGGTGATGAGCTGGCCGCTGATGTATGACGCGCCTTCCGCGGCGAGGAATGCGATCACGTGCGCGACCTCCTCGGAGCTACCTGAGCGTCCGACGGGAGTCGCCGCGCCCATGGCGCGCTCGTGGTCGGACGCCGACGCGGTGTCGATCCAACCCGGCGCGACGGCGTTGACCACGACACCGCTCGAAGCGGTCTCGATCGCGACCGCTCGAGTAAGCCCGACGATTCCTGCTTTCGCCGCGTGGTAGGCGACATCTCCTGGATAGGCGGCAACCGGTCCCGACACCGACGAGACGTTGACGATCCGGCCATAGCCCGCGGACTGCATCCCTCCGACCACCGCGCGGATCATCAAGAACGTCGTGGTCAGGTTGCGCTCCAGCGACGCGTGCCAACGAGCGACTGCGGCACCGGGGTCCCGATCGGATATCGAGGTCATGCCGGCATTGTTGACGAGCACGTCGACGCTGCCGTAGGCGGTCTGCGCACGAGCGACCACGGCGTCGACGCCGCTCTGCTCCCTGAGGTCAGCGACGACTCCCTCCGCCTCGCCGCCCGAGGCTCGCAGCTCGTCGACGCGATCGAAGATGCGCTCGGTCGTCGAGGTGACGACCACACGCATTCCGGCGGCGCTGAGAAGACGGGCCGCAGCGAAGCCGATGCCGTGCTCGCTCCCGGCGCCGGTGACGATGGCAACACGCTGACGGGGCAGTGCCATGGTGGGACCTCACTCTTCTCGGACAGGGGACGCGCGACTCCGACCGGTCGACAGGAGGAGCTGTGCTCCCTGCCGACGATCAGCCGATCCCCGATGTGGTCGGTGATCCGTCAAGCACAGACCCTGTGGTGGGGACCATGTCAAGGGCCGCGAGCACACTGACTCTCCCCGTGAGGCGCCCGCCCATCACACGGTCTGAGCGGCTTGGCTGCTCATGACCGCTCGTCGAGATGCAGGTGGCGGCGCATCGCTGCCGCGGCGTCGCGCAGGTGCGCGAGCTGCTCGGGGGTGAGTGCGTCGACGAACACGTCCTTGATCGCGCGAAGGTGCGGCAGGGTGCTGGCGTGAAAGGCGCGCGCACCTTCCTCGGTGAGCACGACGCGCGAGCCCCGAGCGTCCTCCGCGCAGGGTTCACGACGCACCAGGCCACGCCGCTCCATGCGGCCGAGGTGTCCGGACAGACGGCTGCGTTCCCACTCGATGTGCGCGGCGAGCTCGGAGGACCGCATCGCCCGGCCGTCCGCCTCGCTGAGCGCGAGGAGCACCCGATAGTCCCCGCCCGAGAGCCCCGAGTCGTCGTGCAGCCGGGCCTCGATGCGCGCGCGGACGATCTCGAAGGTCTCGATGTGCAACCGCCAGGCCGCCAGCTCGTCATGCGTGGGAACCTGCCGGCGCCGGGGATGATCCATGGCTCCTCCTCAGTCGTTGACACGTGAATCGTACGGGCGTCGGCGTGGCGCCGGCCCTCGGAGTACGCCGGTGAAAACCGCTCTTCGCATCGGATCCCGCCAGCTCGACGAGTCGCCAGGTCGCTCGCAGGCTCGTCGTGTACGTGAAGATCACCGACGCGGAGGCGCGAATGGTCGACGACGATGGCCCCATGAGTGACACCGACCTGAGCACCACGACAGACGGTGCGGCGCGTGGCGGTCTGCGGCCGGCGACGATCGAGCGGATCGAGAACGGGCTGGTGGTCGTGCTGGCGGTGGCCGGGACGCTCGCGATCGAGCCGGGGTTGTGGTGGTTCCCCTTGGCTGTCTTCCTGGCGTTCGACCTGTCGATGGTCGGTTATCTGCGGTCGCCGGCCGCCGGCGCTGCCACCTATAACGCCGTCCACACCTACGTCTGGCCGCTGACCCTGGCCGTCGCGGGGCTCGTCGCCGGTACCGGTGCTCCGACGCTGTCCCGGTGGCTGGGCCTGGTCGCGCTCGCCTGGGCATTCCACGTGGGCCTCGACCGGGCGCTCGGGTACGGCCTGAAGCTGGCTGACGCGTTCACGCACACCCACCTGGGCTGGATCGGCAAGGACGCCGGGACGAACGCCCGGTGACGCGATGCCGCGACGCGGCACCCATGGCGCGAACCGCACGCACGACCGGGGACACCGGCCGTCCACCGCGACGGCAGGCACCTCTCAGGAGCAGGGGGGGCGGGGGCCCGGCGCGGCCGACATCGGTGCGCCCTCGCGCGCGATCACCACGCGGACCTCGGGCGGCTCGGCGGCGAACTCTGGTGCGGTCGGGCCGCCACGTCCTGGCCGCTGCACCCGGCGGGTGAACCCTCTGGTCGCCGCATCTGGCATCGGCGAGAATGACCTTGTGGGGGGACCTTGCCGAACCCGGTCTGCGACGACGGCGGACCGGGCGGACGAAGGGCGGAGCTGGTGAGGATCCTGGGACGGCGCGCCGAGGCGGCGGCGGTCGATCGGTTGCTCTCGGACGCGCGGGCGGGCCGCAGCGCGGCCTTGGTGGTGCGTGGCGAGGCCGGCATCGGGAAGACGGCGCTGCTGGAGCACGCTGGTGACGTGGCCGCTGGTTGGGGATTCAGGGTGGACCGGGCGACCGCCGCCGAGTCGGAGATGCAGTTCGCGTTCGCTGGCCTGCACCAGCTGTGCGCGACGGCGCTGGAACGTGCGGGCGCCCTGCCCGAGCCCCAGCGCATGGCACTGGGGGTGGCGTTCGGCCAAGCGGCCGGCCCGGCGCCGGACCGGTTCCTGGTGGGGCTGGCCGTGCTCAACCTGCTGGCAGAGGTCGCCGAGGAGCAGCCCTTGCTGTGCCTGATGGACGACGTGCAGTGGCTGGACGAGGCGTCCGCGCACGTGCTCGGGTTCGTCGCCCGCCGGGTGGGCGCCGAACACCTCGCACTGGTGTTCGCGATCCGTGACGACGACGGCCGTGACATACCGAGCCCGCTGATCGGGCTGCCGGAGCTGCGGCTGGACGGGCTGGCGGAACCCGAGGCCCGCACGCTGCTGGCCTCGGGTGTCCCGGCGCCGCTCGACGAGAATGTGCGCGAGCGGATCGTCGCCGAGGCCCGCGGGAACCCCCTGGCCCTGCTGGAGCCACCCGGCAACGGGCACTCGGCGTGGTTCGCCGGCGGGTTCGAGCGACCCGACGCCCTCGACGTCCCGCGCCGGATCGAGGAGAGCTTCCGACGGCGTGCGCACGGCCTGCCGGCGCACACCCAGCTCCTGCTCCTGGTCGCCGCAGCGGAGCCGACCGGGCAGGCGACGGTCTTGTGGCACGCCGCCTCACGGCTCGGGATCGCTCGCGAGGCAGTGACCCCCGCGCAGGACGCCGGGCTCGTGGAGATCGACACCCAGGTGCGCTTCCGCCACCCGTTGGTGCGCTCGGCGGTCTACCAGGCGGCCAGGGGCGACGACCGCCGTCGGGCACATCAGGCCCTGGCCGAGGCGACCGACCCGGATGTCGACCCCGACCGCCGCGCCTGGCACCGGGCCCAGGCGGTGCTGGGCACCGACGAGGACGTCGCGGCAGAGCTGGTGCGATCCGCGAGCCGCGCGCACGCCCGGGGCGGGGTGGCCGCTGCCGCGGCCCTGCTGGAGCAGGCGGCCGCGCTGACGCCCGAGCCGGCCGTCCGCGCCGCCCGGGCGTTGGACGCGGCGCAGGCCAAGCACGAGGCGGGTGCGTCCCAGGCCGCCACCGGGCTCCTCGCCGTCGCCGCGGCGGGCCCGCTCGACGTTCTCGGACGGGGGCGCCTCAAGCTGCTCCGCGCCCAGGTCGAGTTCCACACCACGCGCGGCAGCGAGGGTGCGGGGATGCTGCTGGACGCTGCCAGGACGCTTGCCCCGCTGGACCCGGAGCTCGCACGCGACACCTACCTGCAGGCGCTCGAGGCGTCGTTCCACGCCGGGCGCCTCGGAGGTGACTGGACGATGGCTGCGGTCGCGGGCGCCGCCCGGGCGGCGCCCGTGGCATCGTCGCCCACCCGGCCGGTCGACCTCCTGCTCGACGGTCTGACCACCATGTTCACCCACGGGTACGAGGCGAGCGTGCCCACGCTACGCCGTGCTCTCGACACGTTGCGCGGTGGCGTCAGCGTCGAAGGGCCGGGCGAGGGCGTCGGTCTGGACGAGGGCAGCCGCCGCCGGCTGTGGTTGGCGTGCCAGGTCGCGGCCACGCTGTGGGACGACGACGCCGTGTACGTGCTCGCCGACCTCGACGCGCGCCTCGCCCGCGAGGCCGGGGCGCTGTCGCGGCTCCCGGCGGCCCTCAACGCTCTTTCCTCGGTACTGGTGCTCACCGGCGACCTGGGCCGTGCGGCCGAGCTCGTGGCCGAGGAGAGCGCGATCCGGAGCGCGACCGGCGCCCCACCGCTGCCCAATGCCCGGCTCATCCTCTCCGCCTGGCAGGGACGCCAGGCGGAGACGACCGCGCTGCACGCAACCATGGTGGCCGAGGCGACGGGGAGGGGAGAAGGCGCGACGCTCGGGCTGGCCGACGTCGCCATGGCCGCGCTGCACAACGGGTTGGGTAACTATGGTGAGGCTCTCGCCGCGGCGAGCGCGCCGGTGGAGCGCGGGGAGCTGACCTTCGCCAGCATCGCGCTGCCCGAGCTCGTGGAGGCGGGCGTCCACGCCGGCGAGCCGGGACGGGCCGACGCGGCGCTGGAACAGCTCAGGGCGCGGGCCCAGGCCAGCAGCACCGCGTGGGGGCTGGGGCTGTACGCGCGGTCGCGAGCGCTGCTGAGCACCGGGCCGGACGCCGAGGAGCACTACCGGGAGGCGATCGACCAGCTCGGACGCAGCCGGATGGCCACTCACGTGGCCCGCGCCCACCTGGTCTACGGCGAATGGCTGCGCCGCGAGGGGCGCCGGCAGGACGCGCGCGAACAGCTGCGCACCGCGCACGAGATGCTGACAGGGATGGGAGTGGACGCTTTCGCGGCCCGCGCTGCCCGCGAGCTGGGCGCCACCGGCGAGCATCCGCGCAGACGCACGGAGAAGCCCACCGACGACCTCACCGCCCAGGAGCTGCACGTGGCACGGCTGGTGGCCACCGGCGCTACCTCGCGCGAGGTGGCCGCGCAGCTCTTCCTGAGCCCACGGACCGTCGAGGCCCACCTGCGGGCCATCTTCCGCAAGCTCGCCATCACCTCCCGCCGCGAGCTGCGCGGCCTGCCCCTGACGTGACCGTCGTGCCGCCGGGGCGCCTTGACCCTGTGGCGGCAACACGGTGTCCCGTGGTGCCATGCAGACCAGACAGTGGGACCGCCCGTGATCGTGGCGCAGTCCCTGACCAAGCGCTACGGCGCCACGACGGCGGTCGACGGCGTCGACTTCACCGTCCGTCCCGGCGTCGTCACCGGGTTCCTCGGCCCGAACGGCGCCGGCAAGTCGACGACGATGCGGATGATCGTCGGGCTCGACCACCCCTCGGGCGGCCGCGTGACCGTGGACGGCACGCCGTACGCGCGCCTCCGTGCCCCGCTGCACCGCGTCGGCGCGTTGCTGGACGCCTCGGCGGTGCACCCGCGCCGCAGCGCCCGCAACCACTTGCTCGCTGTCGCCGCCACGCACCGGATCGGCGCGCGGCGGGTCGACGAGGTGATCGCGACCGTGGGGCTCGATGCGGTGGCGCGCAAGCACGTGGACGGGTACTCGCTGGGTATGCGTCAGCGGCTGGGACTCGCTGGAGCGCTGCTCGGCGACCCGGACACCCTGATCCTCGACGAGCCGGTCAACGGGCTCGACCCCGACGGTGTGGTGTGGATGCGCGGGCTGCTGCGCGACCTTGCAGCCCAGGGGCGCACCGTGCTCCTCTCCTCGCACCTGATGACGGAGATGGCTCTGACCGCCGACCACGTGATCATCCTCGGGCGGGGTCGAGTGGTCGCCGACGCGCCGATGAGCGACCTGGTCGCCGGTGCCGATGCGGACACCGTCCAGGTGCGCACCCCGCAGGTCGCCACCCTCACCCCCCTGCTGTGGGCGGAGGGGGCGACCGTCACCCGCACCCCACCCGACCTGCTGTCGGTGGCCGGGCTCGGCGCGCCACGCATCGCGCAGGTCGCCGCCGGCGCCGGGATCGTGGTCAACGAGCTCACCCCGGTGACCCGTTCCCTCGAGGACGCCTATCTGGAGCTCACCCGCGACGACGTCGAGTACCGCTCCACCGGCACCCGTCGCATCGCGAGGGAGATGCCCCGATGAGCGCCGTCGTCGTCTCCGAGTGGGTCAAGCTGCGCAGCTTGCGCTCCACGTGGTGGGCGCTGGGTGCTCTGGCGGCGGTCACCATCGGTGTCGCAGCGCAGGTCTCCTCGTCGGTGAGCTTCTACGGCGTACCGGGCGTCGTCTCCCAGGACGCGATGCAGGACCTCGGCGTGTACGTGGTGACGGTGAGCACCGACTTCGGTGCCCTGGTGGTCGCGGTGCTCGGAGTGCTGATGATCGCCGGGGAGTATGGCACCGGCACCATCCGCAACAGCCTGACGGCTGTGCCGACCCGGCTGCCGGTGCTGGGCGCCAAGGCGCTGGTGCTGGCCTGTGCCACGTTCGCGGTGGCCACCGCCGCGTTCGCCGTCGCCGTGCCGGTCTCGACCGGGCTGCTGGCGGGCAACGACGTCGACGTCCACCTCGACGACCCGCACTACTGGTTCGCCGTGCTCGGCGGTGTCACCTACCTGGTGCTCGTGGCCCTGATCGCGTTCGGGATCGGTGCACTGGTGCGCAGCACCACCGGCGGCATCGCGATCTCGCTCGGCCTCCTGCTCGCCGCACCGGTCGCGCTGAGCCTGCTGCTCGGCGTCGACCCCCCGGCCTGGGCGGAGAACCTCGCAGTCCTGCTGCCCACGGTCGCGGGCAAGCTGCTCTTCACCTACCCGGCGGCTCAGCGCTGGGTGGACCTGTCCGCACCGTCGGTCGACGGCGCCTGGGTCGGCGAGCCCTGGCACGGCGCTCTCGTCCTGGTCGGCTGGGTGGCGGCGCTGCTCGCCGTCGCCGGTCTGCTGCTGCGCCGTCGGGACGCATGAGCCCCCGGGGGCCACGGGCTCGACTCCGGTCCGACGGATCGCACCATCGAAGGGAGAACCCCATGACTGCGCCCTCACCCGAGGCGGATCCCGAGCCCGCGCACGAGACGGCGGGCGGATCTGCGCCGGTGGGCGGGCCTGAGCAGCCTGCCCTCCGCCGGCGCCGGCGCCGGCGGGTGTGGGTGGTCGGCGGCGTCGTCGGGCTCCTGGCGGCGACGGTGACGGTGCTCACCCTGGTGTTCCAGTTCGGCCTGCCGTGGTGGAGCGGCCCAGGCGACCACGACCACGTGCACGTCGCGGCCGACGGCACCCGCCAGCGCTACCAGGTGCACCTGCCGCCGCAGCACGACGGCGGCACGGCACTGCCCGTGATGATGGCGATCCACGGGTGCGGGATGACCGGGTACGGGTGGAACTCGATGAAGGGATCCACGCAGTTCGACGCGCTCGCCGACCGTGCGGGGTTCATCGTCGTCTACCCGACCCAGCGCATGTTCGCCGACCGCATCAACTGCTGGAACTCCGACGACCCGCGCAACCAGGTCCGCGGCAGCGGGGAGGCGGCGCTGCTGGCCGGGGTGGCCCGCGACGTCGTCGAACGCTACGGCGCCGACCCCGAGCGCGTCCACGTCTCCGGCGCCTCGTCCGGCGCGGGCACCGCCGTGATCCTCGGTGCGACTTACCCGGACGTGTTCGCCACCGTCACCTCGGTGGCCGGCGGCGAGTACGGACTGAACCAGGTCGACCCGGACGACCCGGACGCCACTCCGCCGTCGGTCACCGGACGGCAGGCCTGGGCGCAGATGGGCGAGCAGGCCCGCGCCGTGCCGCTGCTGATCGTGCAGGGCGGCAGCGACGACGTCGTGCCGACCGTCGTCGGTCAGCGGCTGGTGGAGCACTGGCGCACGGTCGTCGACCTGGTCGTCGACGACGCGCTCGACGGCAGCCCGGAGCTCGTCCCCGACACGATCGTCCACCCGGCCACGGGGGACCGCTACGAGTACGCGCAGACCACCTACCGCGACCCCGACGGGCAGGTCCTGATCGAGTACGTGTATGCCGACGACCTCGCCCACGCCTGGTCCACGCCCGGCGCCGCCGGCATCTTCACCGACACCGCCGGCCCCGACGCCACCGAGATCGCCTGGCAGTTCGCCCAGCTCCACGACGATCGCTGACCGGGCAGCCACCTGATCGTGGGCCCCGACTCCAGCAGCTCGACGGGAGCCGGGCACACCAGCGTTCGGAGCGCCTCCTTCATCGGGCGTTGTCGGTGATCTTCACCGATGCGAAGGCCTCACGCGGAACAGCACGCTGGGAACGAGGCCCGGGCTTCCGGCACCGAGTCCGCCCGACCTGCTGAACCGCGCGAGAAGGGGCTCACACCCATGTGTACCGAGGTCACCGCGACCGACACCGGCAGGCAGCACGACGGGGTCGCGGCGGAGATGTCGCACCTCGCCGGGCTCGTCGACGATCGGGAGCCGTGATCAGGGTGCGATCGGACGCCACCGCTGGACCGCCACGGTTCGACGGTCTGAGTGCCGTGGTCATCAACGCCACCCTGAAGCGCTCGCCGGAGCCCAGCAACACCGACGGGTTGCTGGGTGTCAGCACGCGGATCATGGCGGAGCACGGGGTCGAGGTCGAGGTCGTCCGGGCAGTCGACCACGACATCGCGATCGGGTTGTGGCCGGACATGACCGAGCACGGTGAGAACTCCGACGGCTGGCCGGAGATCTTCGACAAGGTGTTGGCCGCGGACATCCTCGTCCTCGCGGGGCCGATCTGGCTGGGAGACAACAGCTCGGTGATGAAGCGCGTGATCGAGCGGCTCTACGGCTGCTCCGGTGCGCTGAACGAGGCCGGGCAGTACGTCTACTACGGACGCGTCGGCGGCTGTGTCATCACCGGCAACGAGGACGGCATCAAGCACTGCGCCATGAACGTGCTCTACAGCCTGCAGCACCTCGGCTTCACCATCCCCCCGCAGGCCGACGCGGGCTGGATCGGGCCGGTCGGGCCCGGGCCTTCCTATCTCGACCCCGGGTCGGGTGGCCCCGAGAACGACTTCACCAACCGCAACACCACCTTCATGACCTACAACCTGATGCACGTCGCGGCCCTGCTGCGCGCCGCGGGTGGCATCCCGGCGTACGGCAACCGACGCAGCGAGTGGGACGCGGGCTGTGCACCGGACCAGGACAACCCCGAGCACCGGTAGGCGAGGACCGGTATCGGTGCGGTGGCCGGTGCCCCCCCAGCAACGATGGTGCCCTCATGGCCGGCGCCGCGGACGGGACGCCGAGCCCCGCAACGGCGCCGCGGGCTCCGGAGCGGGCGCCGACACCTTCGCTGCGTCGAAGACCGACATGATGACCATCGCGGTGCTGGTGAAGCCGATGGCGAGGGCGAGAAGCAGCGAGGGGACGAAGTCGCTCGGCGACGGGCTCCAACCGCCGAGGACCCACGGCAGGACAGCCAGAGCCACCACCGCGAGCGAGGTGGCGACCTCGTTCGCGGCCAGAGCAGGGGACTTTCTCGTCGCGCCCTTCTTCAGGATGCGACGGGTCGTGTCGACGGTGGCGACCACGAGTGCCGCCGCGAACAACGAGAACGTAACGGCCCCCCAGACGGGCGCCGCACCGGCCAGGGCGAGAGCGACGAAGAGGGGCAGGCTGTAGGCGATGAGCACCCACCGGGCGCCGGCCCGCATGTACTGGTCCGGCGTGCTGCCCGCGGCGCCGCGCGATCGGTGCAACGCTGAGTCGAGGTAGAAGAACACGGCCACGATGAAGGTGCCGACGAGGGTCGCGGCGATTCCCGCGAGGCCGAGCAGGAACTCGTCGGTCACCTCACCGTAGGCGATGGTGAGACGTTCGGCGTCGAGGACCGAAGGAGTGGGCATCGGGTCGTCTCCTTTCGTGTCCACAGGCGTCGGCGGCCCCGCGGTGCGGCCGACCCCCGGCCCGAGGAGCCCGTTCGACGGGCCGAAAACCTCCGGCAGCCTGGTCGGCTGCCGTGTCAGCAGGCTCGCCCGGGTCGCGGTGTTCTCGCGTCGGTGAAAGCCCCGGCTTTCTCGCCCCTCGCGCCCACCCCGCGCCTGCCGAGTACCTGGCGGCCGCGGTTCGCATCGGTGATAATCACCTGGTCCGGCGCGTATCCCGGAAAGATGGTGGACCTGGTGGACCTCTTGGGCCGACGCGCCGAGCGCGAGGCCGTCGAACGTGTGCTGGCCGAGGTACGTGCCGGGCGCAGCGGGGCGCTGGTGGTGCGCGGTGAGGCGGGCATCGGGAAGACCGCGGTGCTGGAACACCTTCGGCACACCGCGGCCTCCGCAGGTCTCCAGGTCGAGTCCCTGGTCGGTGCGGAGTCCGAGACACAGTTCGCGTTCGCCGGCCTGCACCAGCTGTGTGCACCGCTGTTGGACCGTGCGCTGGCACTGCCCGAACCGCAGCAGGTCGCCCTGGGCGTAGCGTTCGGGCTGCACGGGGGTGCGACTCCGGACAAGTTCTTGGTCGGGCTGGCGACCCTCAACCTGTTGGCCGAGGCCGCCGAGGACAGGCCGCTGGTGACTCTTGTCGACGATGCGCAGTGGCTGGACCAGGCGTCCGCGCAGGTCCTGGCGTTCGTGGCTCGACGCCTGGCGGCCGAACGCGTCGCGCTGGTCTTCGCGATGCGAGACCACGCCAGGAGTGAGACCCACCCGCTCGCCGGGCTGCCCGAGCTCCGCCTCGAGGGGCTCGGTGAGGCCGACGCGCAAGACCTGCTGGCCGCATCGGTCCGCACTCCGCTCGACGACGGGGTTCGCGATCGGATCGTCGCGGAGGCGCGCGGCAACCCGTTGGCACTGCTGGAGCTGCCGCGGAGCGTGCCGCTGGCGCAGCTGGCCGGTGGTTTCGGCCTGCCGGACGCCATGAGCGTTCCCCGCCGCGTCGAGGAGGGCTTCCGCCAACGCTCGCGGGACCTACCAGCCGAGACGCAGCTGCTGCTGCTGGTCGCTGCGGCCGAACCGACCGGCAACGCAGCGACGTTGTGGCGCGCGGCCGACGAGCTGGGGATCCCCCCTGAGGCAGCCGGCCCCGCGGAGGAGGTCGGCCTGCTGGAGGTCGGTACCCGGGTGCGGTTCCGGCACCCGCTGGTGCGCTCGGCGGTCTACCGAACGGCCACACCGCCGGACCGTCGCCGCGCACACGCCGCGCTTGCCGCCGCCACCGACCCGCGGTCCGACCCGGACCGGTGCGCATGGCACCGCGCGCAGGCGGCGATGGGCACCGACGAGGAGGTCGCCGCCGAGCTGGAGCGCACCGCTGATCGGGCCCGTGCCCGCGGGGGTATGGCGGCCGCGGCGTCGTTCTTGCAGCACGCCTTCGAGCTGACCCCCTCGTCAGAGAGCCGGACGGCACGCGCGCTGAAGGCCGCCGACACCCTGCACGAGGCGGGAGCCTCCAAGGAGGCTCGCGAGCTGCTGGCGAGGGTCGACGTCGGACCGCTCGACGCCGTGCAGCGCGCCCACCTCGCCTTGCTGCGCGCGCGGATCGAGTTCTACCTGACACGGCTCGGCGACGCGGCCCGGATGCTGCTGGACGCGGCACGGATGCTGACGCCGCATGATGTCGCGCTGGCCCGAGAGACCTATCTGCACGCTCTCGACGCCGCGATCATCACGGGCGGGGGACCTGGCCATGGCGTGCGTGAGATTGCCGACGCTGCCCGCGCTGCACCGCCCGCGCCCGAGCCGCCGGGGCCGTCCGACCTGTTGCTCGACGGGCTGGTGGCGACGTTCACCCAGGGCTACGCGGCGGCCGTGCCCGCGTTGCGCCGCGCACTGGAAGCGTTCCGTGCTGACGAGTTCGACGCAGGGGGAGCGCGCGGTGACGACGACCGACGCTGGTTGTCGCACGCCAGCCGCACCGCGAGCGTGCTCTTCGACGACGAGAGCCTGCACGCGTTGGCCACGCGCCACGTACGGCTCGCTCGCGATGCCGGTGCGCTCGTCACCCTGCCCGCCGCGCTCCTGTTCCAGTCCGTCGCGATGACGCTCAGCGGTGAGCTCGAGCGGGCCGGTGAGCTGGCTGCCGAGCAGACAGCGATCGCCGCCGCGACCGGGGCCGTCCCCCTGCCCCACGCGCAGCTCGTCCTGGCTGCCTGGCGCGGTCGTCCGGACGAGGTCGTGGGGATCTCCACGACCGTCGCCCGGGACGCCGCCGACCGTGTGCGCGGCACCGAGGTATCCCTCGCGCAGTACGCGTTGGCGGTGCTGCACAACGGTCTGGGCGACTACACCGCCGCGCAGGATGCTGCGGCGCGGGCGTGCGAGTCCGACGCGCTGAACCCCACCAACCTGGCGCTGCCCGAGCTCATCGAGGCGGCGTGCCGTGCCGGCCGGCCGGAACATGCCCTGGTGGCACTGGAAGAGCTCGACGCGAGAGCCCGAGCAAGTGGCACCCCGTGGGCGCTGGGGCTCGCCGCCCGTTCACGAGGTCTGGTGACCTCGGGTCGCGCCGCCGAGGTGCACTATCTCGAGGGCATCGGACAGCTCAGCGGCAGCACGATGGTCGGGTATCTCGCCCGCACACACCTCGTCTACGGCGAGTGGCTGCGCCGCGAGGGCCGCCGCCGGGACGCGCGCGAACAGCTCCGCACGGCCCACGAGGTGCTGTCGGAGATGGGCGCGGAGGCGTTCGCGGAGCGCGCCGCCCGCGAGCTGCGCGCCACCGGCGAACATGCACGCGAACGCAGCCCTCGGCCCACCGACGCCCTCACGGCGCAAGAGCTGCACGTCGCGCGACTGGTGGCCACGGGCGCCACCTCCCGAGAAGCCGGCGCCCAGCTGTTCCTCAGCCCTCGCACGATCGAAGCCCACCTGCGGAACATCTTCCGCAAGCTCGGCATCACCTCTCGCCGACAGCTCAAGGACGGACGACTGGGTCTGCTGCGCGAATAGCGGACGTCGGCGCGGAGAGGGCTGCTGCACGGTGGCTGATATCTCCCTCCTCCTCAGAGTTCATGTCCTCGAGCACGGCGATCGCCGCGCGGGCTCGTCGGACCTGGCACGCCGCGGCCTGGCCCAGCACGACGCGAGGATCGTGCGCCCGGTAGCCTCCTGGCGTGAACCGCGCGATCCAGGACTATCTCTGCCAGCTCTTCTCCCTGGACGGGCGCACCGCCGTCGTGACCGGCGGCAGCTCAGGCATCGGCCGGGCGATCGCGACGTCGCTGGCCCGAGCGGGCGCCGCTGTCGTCGTCGTGGCCCGGGGGCGTGCCGCGCTGGACGACACCGTCGCCGAGCTCACGACGGCCGGGTGCCGCGCCGCCGCCGTGCAGGGCGACCTCTCCACCCGGAGCGGAGTCCGAGCGGTCGCGGACGCCGTCGTCGAACCCTTCGGCGAGCCCGACGTCGTGGTGTCCAGCGCCGGGATCAACCTGCGTCCGCCGATGGCGGAGATCGACGAGACCGTCTGGGACACCACGATGGCGGTGAACCTCGAGGCGCCCTTCTGGCTCGGCCAACGGTTCGCGCCCGGCATGGCCGAGCGCGGCTACGGCCGACTGATCCACGTCAGCTCGCAGCAGGCGCACCGGGCCTTCGTGACCAGCGGGGTCTACGGCGTCTCCAAGGGTGGTCTCGAGTCGCTGGCCCGTTCCCAGGCGGAGGCGTGGTCGGTCCGGGGCGTCACCGCGAACACCCTCGTGCCCGGGTTCGTGCTCACCCCGCTCAACCAGCGTCTGCAGGGCGACCCGCAGCGCGTCGCGGCGCTCGCGGAGCGGACCTTCGTGGGCCGCAACGGCGTGCCCGACGACTTCGCCGGGGCGGCGGTCTTCCTCGCGAGCGCCGCGTCGTCCTACGTCACCGGGCAGTCGATCCACGTCGACGGCGGGTTCTCCGTGCACTGAGGCCCCCCGGGCAGCACACTGGGCACCACCCCGACCCCGGAGGGAGCGGCCGTGAGCGAGTCCGTCGAGAACGTCCCGCAGTGGTTGCGCACGACGGGCGGCTGGTCCTGGCGCCTCGTCGCGGTCGTGGCCGCGGTCGCGCTCGTGGTGTACGCGACCACGCAGGTGCAGGTCGTCTTCGTCGCGGTCTTCCTCGCGCTGGTGCTGACGTCGGTGTTCCGCCCGTTGGCGGACTTCTACGCCCGCGCCCTGCCCCGGGTGCTGGCGACGCTGTTCGCGTTGCTCAGCGGTGTGGTCGTCTTCGGCGGGCTGATGGCCTACGTCGTCGCTTCCGTGGCGGGGCAGTGGTCGCGGCTGGCGGGTGAGTTCGACTCCGGTGTGGAGCAGATCCTCGACTCGCTGCAGAACCTGCCGTTCGGCCTGTCGGTCACGGGCGAACAGCTCAACGAGTGGATCGACGCGGGACAGCAGTGGCTGGCGGACAACGCGGAGGACCTGGCCGGGCAGGCGGCCGAACGCGCCGGCTCGGTGGTCGAGGGACTGATGGTCTTCGCCCTGGCGATCTTCTGCACCGTGTTCTTCGTGCACTCGGGCGACCGCATGTGGCGCTGGTTCCTGCGGCAGGTGCCTGCTCGACAGCGCCGGAGGTGGCACGACGCGGCGGGAGCCGGCTGGTACTCCTTCTCGGGGTTCGCCCGCGGCACGGTCATCATCGCGTTCATCGACGGCGTCCTCGCCTTCGTCCTCCTGCAGATCCTGGGCGTCCCGCTCGCGGCCCCGCTGGCCGTCCTGGTGCTCATCGGCGCATTCATCCCGATCATCGGTGCCCCGCTCGCGATGGTCATCGCCGCCGTGGTGGCCCTGGCCGCGCAGGGCTTCGTCACGGCGCTCATCGTGACCCTCGGCATCGCGGCCATCGGTCAGCTCGAGGGGCACGTCCTGCAGCCGCTCATCATGGGCAAGCAGGTGTCGCTGCACCCGGTGGTCGTCGCGGTCGCGGTGCTCTCGGGCACGGTGCTCGCCGGGATCCTGGGGGCCGTCGTCGCCGTGCCGCTCGTCGCGGTCGTGTGGACGGTCTTCTCCACGCTCCGCGGGGACCCGCCGGTCCCGCTGCCCGCCGACGCCGACGAGGGCAGTCCCGACCCGCCGGAACCGGGCGGTCGGGCGGAGGTGGCCGACCCGGGGGAGGACGGCGTCACGGCGGATCCGGTCGGGCCTCGGCAACCGCCCCCGCAGGCCTGAGGGCTGTTCGTCGCGGGCCGTGCGGGCTGGCAGGATGCGCGCATGGAACCGTTCGTCCTGCGCGACGCGCACGTCACGCTGTCCGTCCCGACCGCCGCGGACGTCGACCGGGTCGCCGAGGTGTGCGCGGACCCGGAGATCGCCGCGTGGACCGTCGTGCCGTCCCCGTACGTGCGCGCCGACGCCGAGGGCTTCCTCACGCGGATGGTCCCCGCCGGCTGGGCCGAGGAGACCATGTTCACCTGGGCCGTGCGGGCGCCGGGCAGCGTGGACGGCCCGGTCCTGGCCATGATGGGCATCACCCGGACGGCGGGTGCGCCGGGACAGGAGCAGGCTGGGGAGATCGGCTACTGGACCGCACCGGACGCCCGTGGCCGCGGTCTCACCACGGCGGCCGCGCGACTCGCGGCCGACTGGGCGCTGGACCCGGAGGGGCTGGGCCTGACCCGTCTGCAGTGGCAGGCGTACGTCGGCAACTGGCCCTCGCGACGTGTCGCCTGGAAGCTGGGGTTCCGGTTCGAGGGCACGCTGCGCCGCTACGGCCCCCAGCGCGGCGTCCTGCGCGACTCGTGGATGGCGTCGCTGCTGCCGCGCGACCCGCGCGAGCCGGCGGAGCCGTGGCCCGCCGAGGCCCCGCGGTCCTGATCCGGGGAGTCGGTCGGGCACTCGCACCTCGCCGGACCTCGTAGACTCCGTGCCGCGCCCGGACGGCCGGGCGCACCGGACGGCAGGGAGTGGAGCGATGGCGCTGCAACGCAGGGTCGCGGTGATCGGTGCGGGCCCCTCGGGCCTGGCGGCCGCCCGTGCACTGGATCGGGCCGGGCTCGACCTGGTCGGCTACGAGGCGCACGACGACGTCGGCGGTCTGTGGGACATCGACAACCCGCGGTCCACGGTGTACGATTCGGCGCACCTCATCTCGTCCCGCACCACGACGCAGTTCGACGAGCTGCCGATGGACTCGAGCGCGGACTACCCGGGCCACCGTGAGCTGCTGCGCTACTTCCGTACCTACGCCGACGTCTTCGACCTGCGACGACACTACCGCTTCGGCACCCGGGTGGTCGCGGTCGAACCGGCCGACGACGACGCCAGCGGTGCCTCGGGCTGGCACGTGCACAGCACCGGGCCCGACGGCGCGACGACGGTCGAGCACGTCGGCCACGTGGTCATCGCCAACGGCACGCTCGCCGAGCCCAACGTGCCGACGTTCGACGGCGACCTCACCGCCGAGCTGCTGCACTCGAGCGAGTACCGCAGCGCCGACGTCTTCGCCGGCAAACGGGTCCTCGTGGTCGGCGGCGGCAACTCCGGGTGCGACATCGCCGTGGACGCCGTCCACCGGGCCGCCTCGGTGGACCTGTCGGTGCGGCGCGGCTACTGGTTCGTGCCGCGCTACCTGCTCGGGCGGCCCACGGACACCCTCAACCAGGGGCGCCCCCTGCCGGCGAAGATCAAGCAGGCCGTCGACTCCCGCGTCCTGATGCTCCTCAACGGTGACCCGCAAAGGTTCGGCTTCCCCGCGCCGGACCACAAGATCTACGAGTCCCACCCCGTGGTCAACTCGCTCGTGCTGCAGCACGCCGGTCAGGGTGACCTGAAGGTGCGCCAGGACATCCGCCGGTTCGACGGCGACACCGTGCACTTCGTGGACGGCACCACCGGCACCTACGACCTCGTGCTGCTCGCGACCGGCTACCGGCTCGACTACCCGTTCGTCGACCCGAAGCACCTCGCCTGGGACGGTCCGGGCTCCGGGGGAGCACCCGAGCTGTTCTGCAACATCGTGCCGCCGTCCTTCAACGGGTTGTTCGTCGTCGGGATGCTCGAGGCCTCCGGCATCGGGTGGCAGGGCCGGGCCGAGCAGGCCGAGCTGGTCGCGCGACTCCTCGCCGCGCAGGCCGCGGCGGACGACGGCGACGTCGCGGCCCGCGAGCGTGTCGAGGCGTTCCGCCGCCGGGTCGCCGGACGCTGGCCCGACCTCACCGGCGGCTACCGCTATCTCGGGCTGGAACGCATGAGCTACTACGTCAACAAGGACGCCTACCGCCGCACCGTGCGCGGCTACGTCCGGGACCTGACGGCTCCTAAGAGCGGAGACCGGCGATGAACATCGACGACGTCGTCGTGAACTTCTCGCCGGGCTCGCTGGTGGCGCTCAACATCGTGCTCGCCCTCATCATGCTCGGCATCGCCCTGGACACCTCACCGGCCGACTTCCGGGTGCTGCGCCAGGCACCGCGCGCCGCCGTGCTCGCCCTGCTCGCCCAGGTGGTCCTGCTGCCCGCCGTCACGTTCGGCCTGACGCTCGCCCTCGGCGTGCAGGCCTCCATCGCGCTCGGCATGATCCTCGTCGCGTGCTGCCCACCCGGCAACGTCTCGCAGATCCTCACCTACCGCTCCGGCGGCAACGTGGCGCTCTCCGTGTCCCTGACGGCGGTCGGCAACGCCCTCTACCTCGTGGCGATGCCGCTCAACATCGCCCTGTGGGGCAGCCTGCACCCCACCGGCCGCGACATCCTGGCCGAGGTCAGCCTCGACCCGGTCGAGATGATGCTCGACATCGTGCTGATCATCGGCGTGCCCTTCGCCGCCGGACTGCTCGTGCGCACCCGCTGGCCCGCGGTCGCCGCGGCCGTGCACAAGCCCGTGCACGTCGTCAGCATCCTCGCCCTGATCGGCTTCGTGGTGGCCGCGCTGGCCGGCAACTTCTCCGTCTTCGTCGGCTGGGTCGGGGTCGTCCTCGTCGCCGTCTTCCTCCACGACGCCGTCGCGCTCGGCCTCGGTTACCTCGCCGGCCGGGCCGGGAGGCTCGAGACCCGCGAGGTCAAGGCCGTGACCTTCGAGGTCGGCATCCGCAACGCGGCCCTCGGCCTGGGTCTCGTCATGACGTTCTTCGGTGGCATCGGCGGCATGGCCGTCGTCGCCGGCTGGTGGGGCGTGTGGGACATCATCGCCGGGCTCGCGCTCGCCACGGTGTGGGCACGACGCACCCGGGCCCGCGCGGAGGTGGCGGCATGAAGCGTGTCCTCGTCACGGGCGGCTCCGGCTTCCTGGGCTCGCACGCGGTCGCCGCGCTCGCGGCGCACGACGGCGTCGCCACGGTCGTCTCGGCCGACCTGCGTCCGCCGTCCCGGGCGCCCGACGGCGTCACGTCGGTCACGCTCGACGTCACCGACGCCTCGGCGGTGCAGCAGGCCGTCGCCGACCACCGGATCGACACGGTGGTGCACCTCGCGGCGATCGTGAACCCGGGCACCCTGGACGAGGCGGCCGAGCGGCGCGTGGACGTCGACGGCACCCGGCACGTGCTGGAGGCGTGCGTGGCCGGCGGCGTGCGGCGGGTGGTCGTCTCGTCGTCGGGCGCCGCCTACGGCTACCACGCCGACAACCGGGTGCCGCTGAGCGAGGACGACGCGCTGCGCGGCAACGACGAGTTCACCTACTCCCGGCACAAGCGGCTCGTCGAGGAGCTGCTCGCGACGTTCCGAGCGGAGCACCCGGAGCTCGGGCAGGTGGTCCTGCGGATCGGCACGATCCTGGGACCGGGGGTCGCCAACCAGATCACCGCGTTGTGGGACGCGCCGCGGCTGCTGCGCGTGCGAGGCAGCGAGGGGCCGTTCGTGTTCGCCTGGGTGGACGACGTCACCGGGGCGATCGTCGCCGGCGCCACCGGCGGGGCCACGGGGGCGTTCAACGTGTGCGGCGACGGTGTGATGACCGTCGCGGACATCGCCGCCCGGCTCGGCAAGAGGACCATCGACGTCCCCGCACCGGTGCTCGCCGGTGCCCTGCGGGTGGGCCGCGTGCTGGGTCTGACCGTCCACGGACCGGAGCGCGTCGGGTTCCTGCGGTACCGGCCGGTGCTGGACAACACGCGGTTGAAGGACGTTCTCGGCTACGCCCCGCGCCTGTCGAGCCGAGAGGCTTTCGACGCGTGGATCGCCCTGCGTGCGTGAAGCGCCGCGACGCCGGTCTCCTGCCCCCGTGCGGGCAGGAGACCGGCGCCGGGCGGGTGGCCCGACCCTGCTCAGGCCGCTGAGCAGACCGCGCTGAGCGCGTCCGGGTCGCCGCTGCCGATGAAGCCGGCGGACGTGGAGGCTCCGGCTGCGAGGCTGCCGTTCCAGCTCACGTTGGTGAAGACGTTGCCGGTGACCTGGGCGCTCCACGCCTGGTCGACGGTCGCGCCGTCGACCGTCACCTCCCAGCCGGTGAGCGGGTCGGCACCTGCGGTCACGACCAGGTCGGCCTGGTAGCCGCCGCTCCAGGCGTTGACCACGCTGACCTCGGCGGTGCAGTCGCCGGCGGGCGGTGGGTCGTCGTCCTCGGCGGCGGTGGTGAAGGAGACGGCGTCTGTCGTCGCCGAGACCTCGCCCGTGTTGTCGTTGCGCGCCTGCACCGCGACGGAGTAAGTGGTCTCGGGCTCCAGACCGGTCAGGTCCACCATCGGCGAGCCGTCGGTGGAGGCCAGCACCTCGCCCGAGGCGGGGTCGACGACGTCGTAGCCGGTGATGCAGCCGTCCTGCGCCACCCCCCACATGAGGTGCGCGCTGGTGGCGTGCACGTCGGACGCCATGACGTCCCCCGGGACGCCGGGCGACTCGTCGGGGCAGACCGGGTCGCCGCCGTCGTCCGGGAGGTCCCCGTCGATCCCGGTGACCTCGCCGTCGCCGCCGTCGAACGCGACGTCGGAACAGCTGTAGAAGTTCTCGTTGCTGTCCGAGCGCACCCAGTGGGTGAAGACGATGTGGTCGCCGCTGCGGTCGGCCGGCAGCGTCACGTCCCAGTAGTAGTAGTTGTCCCCGCCGGGGCCGCCCGTGTCGGGCGGGTTGGTCGCGGAGTCGATCAGCTCGAGGTCGCTCCACGCCAGCGGGCTGCCCGGGTCCCAGCCCTGCTCGGTGACGTAGACGTCGAACCGTCCGGGGTGCTCTGCCCAGTTGTTGTGCTGGAACTCGTACGTCGCACCGGCCGTGAGGTGCGTCGTCGGCCAGTCGTCGCGCACGGCGTTGAAGCTGGAGAAGTCGTACGGGCCGTTGCCGCCGCCGTCGCAGATCTGACCGTCGGGGATGTACCCCTCGGTGCGGCCGGCGCCGTTCGAGTCCAGGTTGCCGAACCAGTTGTAGAACGCCGCCGTGCCGTCCGCGGCGTAGGCGTCGGCGCACGCCGGGTTCTGGGGGTCCACGCTGCCGGACGCGGTGAGCCCGTCCAGGTAGCAGAGGTACTGACGGCTGCCGGGGAACACCTCGGCGCCGTGGGCCTCCGCGGGGGCCGGTGCGGTGGCCACCACCAGTCCGGTGGCACCCACCAGGGCCGCGACGGCCAGGGCTGCGAGTCTTCGCATGTCGAGCTCCTTCACTCGGTGCGGGCAAGATCACCTCGACGGTGCCGGACGGCCGTCGCGACCGACAGCCACCAAAACGTTTCGGCGCACCGCGAGGTGGCGGCAGGGCGCCCGTGCCGATGCGGTTGGATGGGCAGATGGCCCTTGCCCCGGACAACCCGTTCGCCCACGTGTCGACGCTGCCCTACGAGCTGCCCGACTTCGCCGCGATCCGCCCCGACCACTACGAGCCGGCGATCCGTGCCGGCATGGCCGAGCACCGTGCCGAGGTCGAGACGATCGCCGGCGACCCCGAGCCGCCGACGGTCGCGAACACGCTCGTCGCCCTGGAACGCTCCGGCCAGCTGCTGCAGCGCGCGCTGCTGGCGTTCCACAACCAGCTCTCCGCGGACGCGACGCCGGTGCTGGAGGCCGTCCAGGAGCGGGTGGCGCCGCTGCACGCGGCGCACCGCGACGCCATCCTGCTGGACCGCCGGCTGTGGGAGCGCCTCCGGGCGCTGCAGCACGCCGCCGACCGGGGCGAGGTGGTGCTCGAGCCCGACGCCGCGTGGCTGCTGCACACGCGGCTGACGGATCACCGCCGGGCCGGCGTCGAGCTGAGCGACGACCAGCAGGCGACGCTGCGCGGCCTGAACGTGCGACTCACCGAGCTGGAGGCGGAGTTCGGGCGGAAGCTGCTCGCGGGGGAGAAGGCCGCCGGGGTCCTCGTGACGGACCCGGCCGAGCTCGCCGGCCTCCCGGCGGACTCCGTGTCCGCCGCGGCCGCGGCCGCCACGGAGGCCGGCCACGACGGCGCCTGGCTGCTCACGCTCCAGCTGCCCACGAGCCAGCGTGTCCTCGCGGCGCTCCAGCGCGCGGACGTGCGCGAACGGGTGCAGCGAGCCAGCGAGTCGCGCGGCACCCACGGCGACGAGCACGACACCCGTGCCACGCTGCTCGAGACAGCGCGCCTGCGCGCGGTCCGGGCCCAGCTCCTCGGCTACCCGCACCACGCCGCCTACGTCGCCGAGGACAGCACGGCCCGGACCGCCGACGCGGTGCAGGCGATGCTGTCCCGGCTCGCGCCGGCCGCCGTCGCCAACGCCCGCACCGAGGCCGCCGAGCTCGCGGCGCTGCTGCCGGCCCGGGCCGGGTCCGGACCTCGGGACCTGCGGTCCGCGGACTGGAGGTACCTCTCCGAGGTGCTGCGGGCGGAGCGCTACGCGCTGGACGAGGCGGCGCTGCGGCCCTACCTCGAGCTGGAGAAGGTCGTGCGCGACGGTGTCCTCGAGGCTGCCCGGCGTCTGTACGGGCTGTCGTTCGTCGAACGCCACGACCTCGTCGGCTACCACGACGACGTGCGGGTGTTCGAGGTGTTCGACGCCGACGAGCCCGGCGAGCCCGGCAGCGGGCTCGGGCTCTTCCTCGCGGACTGGTACACCCGACCGTCCAAGCGCGGCGGCGCCTGGATGAACAACCTCGTCGACCAGAGCGGCCTGCTGGGGCGGCGCGCGGTCGTGGTCAACAACCTCAACATCACCCGGCCCGCCACCGGAGCGCCCACGCTGCTCTCGTGGGACGAGGTCATCACGCTCTTCCACGAGTTCGGCCACGCGCTGCACGGTCTGCTCTCGGACGTGCGGTACCCGTCGCAGTCGGGGACCGAGGTCCCGCGGGACTTCGTCGAGTTTCCCTCGCAGGTCAACGAGATGTGGGCCTGGGACCCGGAGATCCTGCGGTCGTACGCCGTCCACCACGCCACGGGCGAACCCCTGCCGCAGGACCGGGTCGACGCCCTGCTGGCCGCGCGGCGGTGGGGAGAGGGCTTCTCGATGACGGAGTACCTGGCGGCGTCGCTGCTCGACCAGGCGTGGCACCGCCTCACGCCGGACGAGGTGCCCACCTCGGCCGACGACGTCGCCGGCTTCGAGCAGGCGGCCCTGGCGGCTGCCGGGGTGGACCTGCCCGCCGTCCCTCCGCGCTACCGGAGCACCTACTTCAACCACGTGTTCGGCGGTGGCTACGCGGCGGGCTACTACTCCTACGTGTGGTCCCAGGTCCTGGACGCGGACACGGTGGAGTGGTTCACCGAGAACGGCGGGCTGACGCGGGCGAACGGCGAGACGTTCCGCCGTCGTCTCCTCGCCCGGGGCGGGTCGCAGGACCCGCTGGCCTCCTTCCGCGACCTGCGGGGGCGCGACGCCCGCATCGAGCCGCTGCTGGTCCGCCGGGGCCTGGGTACTACGGTGACACGGTGACTGCGACGCGCTCCGTGGAGAACCAGCCCACCGCCGAGGACGAGGTCGTCGGCATCTGCCAGGACCTGCTGCGGATCGACACCTCCAACTACGGCGAGAACCGGGGCCCGGGGGAGCGCAAGGCGGCCGAGCTCGTGGCCGGGCTGCTCGCCGACGTCGGTCTGGAGCCCGCGCTGTACGAGTCCGCCCCGGGCCGGACCTCCGTCGTGGCGCGCTTCGCCGGCGAGGACCCGTCGCGGCCCGCGCTCGTGCTGCACGGGCACACCGACGTGGTGCCCGCCGCCGCGGCGGACTGGTCGGTCGACCCGTTCGCCGGCGAGGAGATCGACGGGCTGCTCTGGGGACGCGGCGCCGTCGACATGAAGGACATGGACGCCATGATCCTCGCCGTCGTGCGGCAGATGGCACGGGAGGGTCGCCGTCCGGCGCGCGACGTGGTGATCGGGATGTTTGCCGACGAGGAGGCGGGCGGCGTCCTCGGCGCCCGCTGGCTGGTCGACCACCACCCCGAGGTCTTCGAGGGGGCCACCGAGGCGATCAGCGAGGTCGGCGGCTTCTCCGTGGACGTCGGGGGCCGCCGGGCCTACCTGGTCCAGACGGCGGAGAAGGGGCTCGCCTGGCTGCGGCTCGTGGCCGACGGCCGGGCCGGGCACGGATCGCAGGTCAACCACGAGAACGCCGTCACCGAGCTCGCCGCCGCGGTGGCGCGGATCGGCAAGCACGCCTGGCCGTACACGCTCACGCCCACGGTGGAGCGGCTGCTGCAGGGAGTGGCGGACCTGACCGGCCTGCCCTTCGACCGGGAGGGGGGAGCGGACCCGGACCAGGTCGACGCCCTCGTCGCGGCGCTCGGCCCGGCCGCGAAGTTCGTCGGCGCCACGGTGCGGCACACCACCAACCCGACACAGCTCGACGCCGGCTACAAGGCCAACGTGATCCCGGGCACGGCGTCGGCGACCCTGGACATGCGCACGGTGCCCGGCCACGACGCCGAGGCCATGGGGGTCCTGCGCGAGCTCGCCGGACCGCACGTGCGGATCGAGCCGATCCACACCGACCGTTCGTTGGAGGTGCCCTTCACCGGCGGGCTGGTCGACGCGATGGTCGACTCGCTGCACGCCGAGGACCCCGGCGCCGCCGTGCTGCCGTACACCCTCTCGGGCGGCACGGACAACAAGTCCTTGGCGCGGCTGGGCATCACCGGCTACGGGTTCGCGCCGCTGCGGCTGCCGGGGGACCTGGACTTCGCGGGGATGTTCCACGGCGTCGACGAGCGGGTACCCACCGACGCGCTGCGGTTCGGCACCCGGGTGCTCGACCGGCTGCTGGCGACCTGCTGAGCCGTCAGGCGGCCAGGTCGGCAAGCTCGGTCAACGACCGCCGGGTCGCGTCGACGTAGCCGCCACCGAACAGCACGGCGTGGACGGCCAACGGGTAGAGCTGGTGGAGCGGTACGCGTTCCTGCGCCCCTGGGCCCAGCGGGTGGACCTCGGTGTACCCGGCGAGGATCGCGTCCAGGTGCGGTGCGCCGAACAGGGCGAGCATCGCCAGGTCCGCCTCGCGGTGCCCGCCGTGCGCCGCCGGGTCGATGAGCACGGCCTCGGGCACGCCCGCGGACTCCGACCAGAGCACGTTGCCCGACCACAGGTCCCCGTGCACGCGCGCGGGCGGCTCGGCCGGTCCGGCGAGGTCCGGCAGCCGCTCGCACACGCGCTCGAACGCGGCCTCGTCGTCGGGCCCGAAGATCCCGCGGCGCCGGCCCTGGGCCAGGACGGGCCGCAGGCGCGCGTCGGCGTAGAACGTCGGCCAGTCGGTCCACGACCCGGAGACCATCTCCAGCGGGTCGTCGAGCGGCCCGAACCACCCCGCGTCGGCGCCCGGAGGGAGCGCGCCGAACGCCGGTGCCCCTGCCTCGTGCAGCACCGCCAGCCGCCGGCCGAGGTCCCGCGCCGCGTGGGCGTCGGCGGCACCCGGTGCGACCCTCTCGAGGTCGAGGTGCCCGGGTCCGACGTCGAGCACGCTCGCCACCCGGGGACCGCCGTCGACGACGAGCCAGCGCAACCCGGCCGCCTCGGTGGCGAAGAACCCCTGGGGCGCGCTGTCGCGCGACTTGCGGAACGCGTCCACCTCAGAGCGTCGAGGTCGCGCGGATGACCTTGCGCCGCAACCACACCCGTCGCTCGCCGCCGAGGTACAGGCGGGTGCGGGCCAGCTCCCAGCGGCCGTACTCGGCCTCGTCGGTGAGCATCCTGCGTGCGTCCGGCACGGACGTGCCCCGGTCGATCGTGACCACGCGGTACTCGTACTGCCCGTGCTTGCGCCAGCTCGATGCCATTCGTCGCCTCCCAGTGACCGTCCGGCGATTTCGTGTGCCCATTGTGCCCCGCATGGCGCTACCGTCAGAGCATGACCGCTGATCCGCGTGCCGCGTTGGACCGCTTCGTCGCCGCTCTCGAGGGGCACTACCACGCCGTGTCCTCCCGCCGGAGCGAGGAGGACCCGGCCGTCGACGACGCCTACGAGGTGCTCGCCGACGCCTTCGAGGTGTACGAGGACGCCCTGGCCCAGGTGTACACCGAGGTGACGCCCTTCTACCTCGACGACGACGATGACGACGGCGAGGACGAGGACGACGACCGCGACGACGACCGCGACGGCGATGACGACGGAGATGACGACGACAGTGACGAGGACGACGGCGACGAGCTCGACGTCGAGGTGACCCGCAGGCGCTGAGCCCGCCGGCTACCAGCGCTCCGGGTAGCCCGGGACGGCGGCGGAGACGTCGTCGAGCGCCGCGTGGACCTCGCTCGGCAGGACCAGGTCGACGGCGTCGAGCGTGCCCTTGAGCTGCTCCGGCGTCCGGGCACCGACGACGGCCGACGCCACGGTGGGGCGAGCCAGCAGCCACGCGAGGGCCACCTCCAGCGGTGCCCGGCCGAGGCCGTCGGCGGCCGTGACGACCGCCTCGGCGACCGCTGCTGCGTCGCGGTCCTCGAGGTACTGCCCGACGAACCCGGCGAGATGGTCCGACGTGGCCCGGGAGCCCACGGGGACCGAGCGGCGGTACTTCCCGGTGAGCATGCCGCGACCGAGCGGCGACCAGGCGAGCAGCCCGAGCCCCAGAGCCTCTGCCGCCGGGACCACCTCCCGCTCGACGCCGCGCTGCAGGAGCGAGTACTCGGTCTCGAGGGCGGCCAGGCCGATGCCGTCGCCGGCCTCCAGCAGGGTGGCGGCCCGTGCCGACGCCCAGGCGGGGAAGTTCGACAGACCTACGTACCGCGCGCGGCCGGAGGTGACCGCGAGGCGGAGCGCCGAGACCGTCTCCTCCAGCGGCGTCGTGGTGTCCGGGCACGCCACGAGGAAGAGATCGACGTGGTCGACGCCCAGGCGGACCAGCGAGGCGTCGAGGTCCGCGAGGAGCGACCCGCGGGACGCGTCGCGGCGAGGGCCCGCCGGACCGTGTCGTACGCCTCCCTTGGTGCACAGCACGAGCTCCTCGCGGGGGACCGTCCCGGCGAGCTGCTCGCCGAGGACGCGCTCGGCGTCGCCGTCGCCGTACGAGGCGGCGGTGTCGACCAGGGTGCCACCGGCCTCGACGAACGACCGCAGGATCGCCGCCGCGTCCACGGCGTCCGTGTCCCGCCCCCAGGTCATCGTGCCGAGCCCGAGCGCGGAGACGCGCAACCCCGAGGCGCCCACCTGCCGTCGTTCCATGCGCGGAACACTACCGGCGACCGGTGCGGCGGGCCGGGTCCCGCGCCGCGCGGGTCCGCGTCACCGGTAGGGTTGCCGCTCGTGAGTTCCCTGGAAGCGATCCTCCTCGGCCTGGTGCAGGGCCTCACCGAGTTCCTGCCCATCTCCTCCAGCGCGCACCTGCGCATCGTCGGGGAGCTGATCGGCGGGGTGGACCCGGGAGCCCTCTTCACGGCGGTGTCGCAGATCGGCACCGAGACGGCAGTGCTGCTCTACTACCGGCGCACGATCCGCGCCGTCTGCGTGGGGTGGTGGACGTCGTTGCGCGGCGACCACGGCACCGACTGGCGCTCCCGCCTGGGCGCCCACGACTCGGACGCGCGGATGGCCTGGTACATCGCGCTCGGTTCCGTGCCGATCGTGGTGCTGGGCCTGCTGTTCCAGGACGCCATCGAGACGTCCTTGCGCAACCTCTGGATCACCGTCGTCATGCTGGTCGTGTTCGCGCTGCTGCTCGACGTCGCCGACAGGTACGGCAACCGGGTGCGGCCCATCGAGGACCTCACCCCGCAGCGGGCCGTCGGGTTCGGACTGGCACAGTCGCTCGCGCTCGTGCCCGGGGTGTCCCGCTCCGGCGGGACGATCACCGCCGGCCTCGCGATGGGCTTCACGCGCAAGGCCGCGGCCGACTACTCCTTCCTGCTCGCCGTCCCGGCGGTGCTCGGCTCGGGCTTCTACCAGATCGCCAAGGCGGCCGCAGGCGACGCGGCGCCGGGCTCCGCGGACGCCCTCGACATCGTCCTGGCGACGCTGGTCGCGTTCGTCGTCGGCTACGTCGTGCTCATCGGGTTCCTGAAGATCGTCTCCACCTACTCGTACCGGCCGTTCGTCTACTACCGCTACGCGCTCGCAGCGCTGGTCGTCGTGCTCCTGCTCACAGGTGTGCTCGAAGCCGACTCGGGTGCCGTCGAGACGGTCTGACGCCGGTAACCTGGCCCCGTGCTCTCCTGGCCCTTCCCTCAGATCCCCGAGCTGCCCGCGCCCACCGACGGGGAGCGGCCCACCGTGCGCGTGCACGACTCCACCACCGGGATGCTGGTCGACCCGGCCCCCGGCTCCGTCGCCCGGTCGTTCGTCTGCGGGGTCACCCCGTACGACGCGACCCACCTGGGCCATGCCGCCACCTACGTCGCGTTCGACCTGCTGCACCGCGCCTGGACCGACGCCGGCAAGCAGGTGACGTACTGCTCGAACGTCACCGACGTCGACGACCCGCTGCTCGAACGGGCCGACGCGACGGGGGTCGACTGGCGTGACCTGGCCCGGGACCAGACCGCGCTCTTCGGCGAGGACATGACCGCGCTCGGCGTGGTCCCGCCCGCACCGTGGACCGGCGTCGTGGAGTACGTCGAGCCGATCGCGCGCGCCGTGGCGCAGATGCTCGCCGACGGGACGGCGTACCGCGTCCCGGTGGAGCCCGGGGCCGGCGGTGCGACGCCGGAGCTCGGCGACGTCTACGCCGACCTGACCGCGGACCCCGCGTTCGGCACGGTGTCGGGACTCGACGAGGCGACGATGGCGGAGCTCTTCGCCGAGCGCGGCGGCGACCCGGGCCGGGAGGGCAAGAAGAGCCCGCTCGACCCGCTGCTGTGGCGTCGGGAGCGCGCGGGCGAGCCGGCGTGGGACGGCGGTGTGCTCGGGACCGGCCGACCCGGCTGGCACGTCGAGTGCTCGGTCATCGCCCGCGACGGCCTCGGGCTGCCGTTCGACGTGCAGGGCGGGGGAGCGGACCTGCTGTTCCCGCACCACGAGATGTCGGTCTCCCACGCTCGCATGCTGGCCGGGCCGGACGCCGCACCGACGGCTCATGTCCATGCCGGGCTGGTCGCCTACGAGGGCCACAAGATGAGCAAGTCGCGGGGCAACCTCGTGCTGGTCTCGGTGCTGCGGCGCGAGGGTGTCGACCCGATGGCCGTCCGGCTCGGCATCCTGGCCCACCACTACCGCGCGGAGTGGGAGTGGACCGACGCGACCCTGAAGACGGGTGAGGCGCGGCTGGACCGCTGGCGCGCCGCGGTCTCCGGCAACGGCGGGCCCGCGGCGGACGGGCTGCTCGCCGAGCTCCGTGCCGCGCTCGCGGACGACCTCGACGCGCCTCGTGCGCTGGCGGCCGTCGACGCGTGGGCCGAGCGGTCGCTGGCACCGGGCCGGGACACGTCGGAGGACGAGGAGGGCGCACCCGGGGTGGTCGCCCGAGCGGTGAACGCGCTCCTGGGCGTGCGGCTGTGAACCAGCCGGACTGATCCCGCCGAGGCGGGGCCCGCGGCGGCCGAGGGCGGTCGGAGGCGTCAGCCCTTGTCCGGGCTCCCCTGGCCCGGGCCGCCCCGCCCCGGACCGTGGTCCCGACGCCGCAGATAGCGCTCGAACTCGCGCGCGATCGCGTCGCCCGAGGCCTCCGGGAGCTCGGCCGTGTCCTTGGCCTCCTCGAGCTGCTGGACGTACTCCGAGATCTCGGCGTCCTCGCTGGCGAGCTCGTCGACGCCGTGCTGCCACGCCTCGGCGTCCTCGGGCAGCTCGCCGAGCGGGACCGGGGCGGCCAGCAGCTCCTCGACCCGTGCCAGGATCGCCAGGGTCGCCTTCGGTGACGGCGGGTTGGCGACGTAGTGCGGCACCGCCGCCCAGAGCGACACGGACTGGAACCCGCGCGCCGCCGACTCGTGCTGCAGCACCCCGACGATGCCGGTCGGGCCCTCGTACGTGCTCGGTTCGACGTCGAGCACCGCCTGCAGACCCGGGCTCTCGGTGGTCGCCGTCAGCGGGATGGGGCGCGTGTGCGGCACGTCCGCGAGGAGCGCGCCCAGGGTGACGACCGTCTGGACGTCGAGCTCCTCGGCGATGTCGAGCAGCTCGCGGCAGTACGACCTCCAGCGGAACGAGGGTTCGATGCCGTGCACCAGCACGACCTGCCGGTCCGGCAGGTCGGCGACGGCGACCGTCGTCGTCGGCCACGTGACCTCACGGGTGCCGTCCGGCCCCGTCGTCACCATCGGGCGGTTCACCTGGAAGTCGTGGTACTCCTCCGGGTCCAGCTCTCGCAGCGGTGACGATCCCCACACCTCGGCGAGATGCTCCAGCGCGCCGGTCGCGGCGCTGCCGGCGTCGTTCCAGCCCTCGAAGGCAGCGATCATCACGGTCTGACGTGCGGCGTGGCGGCCGACCGGCTGCTCGGTGCTCATCTGGCAAGCCTATACAGGCATGCGGCTGTGCCGGGGGCGGTATCCCCGGTCCCGTCGACCGTCCGTACGATGGTGCGGTGCCGCATCCTGCCCCGCCCGCCACGCTGCCCGCCGCCGTCCTGTGGGACATGGACGGCACCCTCGTCGACACCGAGCCCTACTGGATCGCCGCCGAGCACGAGCTCGTCGCCGAGCACGGCGGGACGTGGACCGACGCCCAGGCCCTGCAGCTCGTCGGCAACCCGCTCGAGGTGTCGGCCGCCGTCCTGCGCGACGCGGGCGTCGACCTGCCCGTCGCGCAGATCGTCGAACGGCTGCTCACCCGGGTGACGGCGCAGGTGCGCGACGACGTGCCGTGGCGCCCCGGAGCGCGCGCGCTGCTCGACGCGCTCGCCGCGGCCGACGTCCCGTGCGCCCTGGTCACGATGAGCTACACGGTGCTCGCGGAGGCGGTCACGGCGCACGTGCCGGGCGCCTTCGCGACGCTCGTCACCGGCGACCAGGTCGCGCGCGGCAAGCCGGACCCGGAGCCCTACCTCGTGGCGGCCCGCCGGCTGGGCGTGCGACCGTCCGAGTGCGTGGCGATCGAGGACTCCCCGACGGGCCTCACCTCCGCGCTGGCCGCAGGGGCGCGCACCCTGGGGGTGGAGGCGGTGCTGCCGATCGAGGCCAGGCAGGGTCTCAGCCGGGCGGCGTCGCTGGCGGACGTCGACCTCGCGTTCCTGCGGCGGATGGCGGCCGGCGAGGTGCTCGACCTCGTCTGACCGGTGGACCTCAGAGGTCCAGGCCGAGCCGCTGACGCAGCGCACCCTCGGGGATCGGCGGCGGTGTGCCCCCGAACTCCGGGCACAGGTCCTGGTGGGCGCACCAGCCGCACAGCTTGCTGGGTCGTGGCACGAACTCGCCGCGCCGGGCCGCCGTCGTGATCGCGTCCCACACGCCGCGGATCTTGGTCTCGGTCACCTCGAGCTCACGCTCCTGCGGTTCCGCGCGGAGCACCTGCCCGTCACCCAGGTAGACGAGCTGCAGCATCTTCGGCAGCACGCCGCGCTCGCGCCAGACCACCAGTCCGTAGAAGCGCATCTGGAAGAGGGCCTTGTTCTCGAACCCGGGCCGTGGCGACCGACCCGACTTGTAGTCGACCACCCGGATCGCACCGTTCGGCGCCACGTCGAGCCGGTCGACGATCCCGCGCAGCAGGGGACCGTCCTCCAGCTGGCTCTCGACGTACAGCTCGCGGGACTCGGGCTCCAGCCGGTTCGGGTCCTCGAGGGTGAAGTAGGTGCCGAGCAGCCGCCCCGCGCCGTCCAGCCAGGTCTCCAACGGCTGGTCGGCCGCGTCGCCGTCCGGCTGGAACAGACGGGCGTAGCGTGGCTCCGCCTCGACGAGCCGGTCCCACTCGCCCGGCAGCAGGTCCAGGGCCGCCTCGCGCGTGCGCTCACCGAGGGGGGCGTCGTACAGGCGCTCGAGCACGGAGTGCACCAGCGTGCCCCGGGCGGCCGCGGACGAGGGGGGCTCCGGCAGCCGGTCGACGGCACGGAACCGGAACAGCAGCGGGCACTGCATGAAGTCGCTCGCCCGCGAGGGGGAGAGGGCGGGCGGACGGCTCCCGCGGGCTTCCGCCGGCTCGGCGGGGGAGGCCACGGCATCCGGGGTGAGGTCCGGGGTGAGGTCCGCCGTCGTCGTCATGGCAGCCACCTTACGACCGGCCCCCGACACCGGTGCCGCGCCGTCCACAGGCCGCACCGATAGCCTGAGCCGGTGCCTCCCCGTACCTCCGGCTGGCGGATCGGCCGCGTCGCCGGCGCACCCGTGCTCGTGACACCGTCGTGGTTCCTCGCCGCCGTCGTCCTGACCGTCCTCTTCGCTCCGACCGTGCGCTTCTGGGCGCCGGCCATGGGCACGCCCGGCGTGCTCGTCGTGTCGTTCGCGTTCGTGCTGCTGCTCTTCGCCTCGGTGTTCTGCCACGAGGTCGCGCACGCCGTCGTGGCACGCTCGCGCGGACACCGGGTGGATGAGCTCGCCCTGACGCTCTGGGGTGGTCACACCGCCTACTCCGGCGGCGGATCCCGGCCGGTGGACTCCGCACTGGTGGCCGTGGTCGGACCGCTGACGAACCTCGCCCTCGCGGCCGCCTTCTGGGTGGGGTTCCAGGCGCAGGCCGTCGACTCGATCCCCGGGCTGCTGATGTACGCCGGGGCCTTCTCCAACGCGTTCGTCGGGGCGTTCAACCTCCTCCCCGGGCTCCCGCTCGACGGCGGGCAGATCCTCGAGTCCGCCGTCTGGGCGGCGACCGGCTCGCGGACCCGCGGCACCGTCGTCGCCGGCTGGGTGGGCCGCGCGGTCGGCGTGGGCGTGGTCGTCTGGGCACTCCTGTGGCCCCTGACGTCCGGGATGCGGCCCGACTGGATCATGGTCATGTGGGCGGCGCTCATCGGTGCGTTCCTCTGGTCCGGTGCCACTGACGCCATGCGCGTCGGGCGGCGGCGCGAGGCGCTCGCGGGCCTCACCGTGCGGTCCTTGGCCATGCCCGCCGTCGTCGTGGCGCAGGGTTCGGGCGCGGCGGACGTCGGCCGTGCGGCCGCGGGCCGGCCCGACGTCGTCGTCGTGGTGGTCGACGGCGCGCAGGCACCGGTCGGCTGGGTGGACCCTCGCGCGGTGGCCGCGATCCCGGCCGAGCAGCTCGCGGTCACGAGCGTGGACGCGACCGTCGTGCCGTTCCCGCCGGGCTCCGCCGTCGAGGCGGGCGCTGCCGGCCCCGAGCTGCTCCAGCACCTCGCCGGCACCTCCGGCGGGGCGAGGCTGGTCCCCGTGGTCGACGGCGGCCGGGTCACCGGTGTGCTGGACGTCGCCCGGGTGGCCGCGGCGGTACGTCCTGGCGGTCGTCAGTAGACTCGACCCTCGTGACTTCTTCTGCCGCCACCGGTGCCGACGAGCGGCGTGGACCGCTGCACGTCGGCGACAAGGTCCAGCTCACCGACCCCAAGGGCCGGATGCACACGATCACGCTCGCCGAGGGAGCGACGTTCCACACCCACAAGGGCTACTTCCGCCACGAGGACCTCATCGGCCGGCCGGAGGGCTGGGTGGTGACCAACACCGCCGGGATCGAGTACCTCGCGCTGCGCCCGCTGCTCAGCGACTACGTGCTCTCGATGCCTCGCGGCGCCGCCGTGGTCTACCCCAAGGACGCGGGCCAGATCGTCCAGATGGCGGACATCTTCCCCGGCGCGCGCGTCGTCGAGGCCGGTGTCGGCTCGGGCGCGCTGACGCTGTCGCTGCTGCGGGCCGTCGGGGACGCGGGCGAGCTGCACTCGATCGAGCGGCGGGAGGACTTCGCCGCGATCGCCCGCGGCAACGTCGAGACCTTCTTCGGCGGCGAGCACCCTGCCTGGCAGCTGCACGTGGGCGACCTCGCCGACCGGGTCGCCGACGTCGTCGAGCCCGGCACCGTCGACCGCGTGGTGCTCGACATGCTCGCCCCCTGGGAGAACGTCGACCCGGTGGCGCGAGCCCTCGCGCCGGGTGGCGTCCTGGTCTGCTACGTCGCCACGGCCACGCAGCTGTCCCGGACCGCGGAGGACCTGCGGGCGGACGGCCGGTTCGCCGAACCGACGGCGTGGGAGTCGATGGTGCGCGGATGGCACCTCGAAGGGCTCGCCGTGCGGCCGCAGCACCGCATGATCGGTCACACGGGGTTCCTCCTCACCGCCCGGCGCCTGGCCGACGGGGTCGAGCCGCCCGAGCGCAAGCGTCGGCCTGCCAAGGGGTCCTACCCGGGCACCACCGACGCCGAGTGGACCGAGTCCGACCTCGGCGAGCGGCCCGTCTCCGACAAGAAGGCGCGGCGTGTCCGGCGCGAGGTCGGGCAGGCGCCCGAGGAGTGACCCGCCGTCCTGCACGGACGGCCCGTCGTGTCACGGTGCGGTCACAGCCGGGTCACAAGAGGTCAGGATCGTGTGAACACGGCGACCGGTCCGTGAAATGACCGGCGAGATCGGGGTGTTGACCCTTAGTGTGCTGTGTCTCGGGGGTTCCTCCTCGCCGGTGGAGGCCACCGCCCGGGGCGCACGAGAGGGGATGCGATGACCGACCACCCTGTCCGCCCGGAGTCCGACCGGCCCGCGCCGTCGGGCCGAGACGCGCAGCTGGCCCTGCTCGCGGCCAAGAACGAGCGGCTCGCCGAAGCCCTGCGCGCGGCGCGCGAGCAGATCGTCGAGCTGAAGAAGCAGATCGACGACCTGGCGAAGCCGCCCGGCACGTACGCCACCTTCCTCGGGGGGCACGACGACGGATCGGTCGACGTGATCTCCTCCGGGCGCAAGATGCACCTGCAGACCAGTCCCGGCCTCGATCTCGGCGACCTGGCCCCGGGCCAGGAGGTCAAGCTCAACGAGGCCATGACGGTCGTCGCGGCCGGCGGGTACGAACGCATCGGGGAGCTGGTGACCGTCAAGGAGGTCCTGGACGACGAGCGGGTCCTGGTCGTGGGCCGCGCCGACGAGGAACGGGTCGTCCGCCTCGCCGGGTCGGTCCTCGGTAAGCCCCTGCGGGTGGGCGACGCCCTGACCGTCGACATGCGCAGCGGCTTCGTGTTCGAGGTCGTGCCCAGGTCGGAGGTCGAGGAGCTGGTCCTCGAGGAGGTCCCGGACATCGCCTACGAGGACATCGGGGGCCTCGGTCCGCAGATCGAGCAGATCCGCGACGCGGTCGAGCTGCCGTTCTCCCACCCTGACCTGTTCCGTGAGCACGGCCTGCGGCCCCCGAAGGGTGTGCTGCTCTACGGCCCGCCCGGCTGCGGCAAGACCCTCATCGCCAAGGCGGTCGCCTCGTCCCTCGCGAAGATGGTCGCGGAGAAGCGTGGCGGGGACCCGTCCGCGAAGAGCTTCTTCCTCAACGTCAAGGGACCGGAGCTGCTCAACAAGTACGTCGGGGAGACGGAGCGGCACATCCGCCTGATCTTCGCCCGGGCCCGGGAGAAGGCCACGCAGGGCATGCCGGTCGTCGTGTTCTTCGACGAGATGGAGTCGCTGTTCCGCACGCGCGGCACCGGGCTGTCGTCCGACGTCGAGACCACGATCGTGCCGCAGCTCCTGGCGGAGATCGACGGGGTCGAGCGGCTGGACAACGTCATCGTGATCGGCGCGTCCAACCGGGAGGACATGATCGACCCGGCGATCCTGCGGCCCGGTCGCCTGGACGTGAAGATCAAGATCGAGCGGCCCGACGCCGAGGGGGCCACCGAGATCTTCGGCAAGTACCTCACGGCGGACCTGCCGATCAACGACGACGACGTCGCCGAGCACGGTGGCGACCGTCGTCTGGCGGTCGAGGCTATGATCCGCTCCGTCGTCGAGCGGATGTACTCCGAGGACGAGGAGAACCAGTTCCTCGAGGTCACCTACGCCAGCGGCGACAAGGAGGTCCTCTACTTCAAGGACTTCAACTCCGGGGCGATGATCGAGAACGTCGTCGACCGGGCGAAGAAGTCCGCGATCAAGGACCTGCTCGCCACCGGCAAGCGCGGCATCCGGGTGGAGCACCTGCTGTCCGCGTGCGTGGACGAGTTCCACGAGAACGAGGACCTGCCCAACACCACCAACCCGGACGACTGGGCCCGCATCAGCGGCAAGAAGGGCGAGCGGATCGTGTTCATCCGCACGATCGTCACCAAGAAGGGCGAGAGCGCCGCATCGCGCACCATCGACACGGTGAGCTCGACGGGTCAGTACCTCTAGGAAGGGCTCAGGGCACCCGGTAGAGAACGATGGCGACGTCGTCCCGGGCCGCGCCGGGCAGGACGTCGCTCAGAAGCCGGTCCGGGACCTCGTCGAGCGTGGCGTTCGCACAGGCCGTGGCGGCCGCCCGGGCCAGTCGCTCGAGCCCGGCGGTGAGCACCTCGCCGCGCCGCTCGACGAGCCCGTCGGTGTACAGCAGGACGGTGTCCCCGGCGGCCAACGGCTCGGTGTGCTCGGGGCGGCGCTCGGTGGTCACTGCCAGGGGCGTGCCGCGTGCCCGGTCCAGCCACCGGGTGCCACCGTCCGCCCCGACGACGAGCGCGGGCGGGTGGCCCGCGCTGGAGTAGACGAGCGTGCGGGCCACGGGGTCGACGACGCCGCAGAACACCGTGGCCCACTCGGAGCCGGGCACCGTGCGGGCGAACACGTCGAGCATCTCCAGCGTCCGGGCGGGCCCCGCACCGTCGAGCATCACGGCCCGGCCCGCGCTGCTGAGCCGGCCCATGCGGGCCGCCGCCTCGACGCCGTGCCCGACGCAGTCGCCGACGACGAGCCCGGACGTCGCGTCCGGACCGGACACCACGTCGAACCAGTCACCCCCGACGGAGAGGGAGTCGTCGGCCGGACGGTAGCGCGTGCACCACAGCGGGGACCGCGGCGGGGCGGGCACCATGGCGGCCTGGAGGGCGTCGCTCACGGTGCGGGCCCGTGTGATCTCGTCGCGGTGCTCCTCGGCCTCGGCGAGCGCCGTGCCGGTCGTCCTGGCCAACAGCTCGAGGAAGGAACGCTGGACGTCGTCCAGGGGGCGCCGGCGGTTACCGCCGAGCACCAGCGCCCCGAGCGGGGAGCGCCCGCGCCGCGTCCCGAGCGGCACCACGAGCGTGCCGTCGCGCCAGGACACCGCACCACCGCGCCGCGCCGTGGCGACGTCGTCGGCGTGGGCAGCGTCGTCGCCACCGGTCGAGGCGACGCGGTCCGGGCCCAGGTAGAGGTGGGCGTACCCGACGTCCTCGCTCGCCGTCAGGACGTCCATCGCCGCCTCGGCGACCTCCCGGAGGTCGCCACGCCGACCGTGCAGCGCGGTGGACAGCAGACCGAGCGTCCCGAGCCGTCGCTGGTTGACGACCTGGTCGGTGGTCTCGGTAGCGATGTCCATGACGCCGCGCACCGTGCCGTCGTCGTCACGCAGCGGGCTGTAGGAGAAGGTGAAGCGCGTCTCCTCGAGGAAGCCCGACCTGTTCATCCAGAGCAGCATGTCCACGTTCCAGGTGGGCTCGCCGCTGGTGAGGACCTCGGTGAACAGGGGGCCGATGTCGTCCCAGATCTGGCCCCACAGCGTGGCCGCCGGTGACCCCATCGCCCGCGGATGGAGGTCGGACCCCAGCATGGCCCGGTAGCCGTCGTTGTAGATCATGGTGAGGTCCGGGCCCCAGGTGACCAGCACCGCGAAGCGGGTGCTGAAGCAGAGCTCCACGGCCGAGCGCAGACCGGCCGGCCATCCCGAGGGATCGCCGAGGGCCGTGCTCGCCCAGTCGGTGGCACGCGCGACGGCGCCGCAGCCGCTGTTCGGCACGGCCGCCTCGAACCAGTCGCTCACGGGCTCAGCCTAGATCCAACCTGTCCCGCGCCCTCGCGGCCGGTCCGGGTGGGCCCCGTCTCCCTGGGTGGCCTGCGGCGTGCCCGTCGCCGCCGGACGCATAGTGTGGGCGACGTGACAGTGCGACGCGTGATGGGCATCGAGACCGAGTACGGGGTGCTGGCCCCGGGACGCCCGATGGCGAACCCGATGCTGATGAGCTCCCAGGTGGTCACCACCTACCGGGCGTCGGTGCAGGACGGCCGGCCCGGTCACCCGCCGGCGCGCTGGGACTACGACGACGAGGACCCGCTCGCCGACGCGCGAGGCTTCCACCTCCAGCGGGCGTCGGCGCACCCGTCGCTCCTCACGGACGACCCCGAGGCACCTGCGCCGGCAGGGCCGTCGGCAGGTCCGGAGGACCTCGAGCGCCCGGAGACCGAGGAGTACGACGACCCGAGCGCCGCCAACTGCATCCTGACGAACGGTGCGCGCCTCTACGTCGACCACGCCCACCCCGAGTACTCGTCGCCGGAGGTGACCAACCCCCGCGACGGAGTCCTCTGGGACGTCGCGGGGGAGCGCGTGATGCTGGCGGCCACCCGCCGGCTGGCCCAGGTGCCGGGCTCCGAGGTGGTGCTGTACAAGAACAACGTGGACGGCAAGGGCGCCAGCTACGGCACGCACGAGAACTACCTGGTCGACCGACGTCTCGGGTTCGCCACGATCGTCGAGCTGCTCACGCCGTTCCTCGTGACCCGGCAGGTGTTCACCGGGTCGGGCCGCGTCGGGCTCGGTCAGTCGGGCGAGGACCCGGGCTTCCAGCTCTCGCAGCGGGCCGACTACATGGAGGCGGAGGTCGGCCTCGAGACGACCCTGCGGCGCCCGATCGTCAACACCCGTGACGAGCCCCACGCGGACCGGACCCGCTGGCGGCGGCTGCACCTCATCCTCGGGGACGCGAACCTCCTGGAGGTCGCCACGTACCTCAAGCTCGGCACGACGTCGCTCGTGCTGTGGGTGGTGGAGCACCTGGACGAGCTCGCGGAGTCGGGGGTCCAGGCCCGGGCGGAGCTGGCCGCGCTGCGGCTCGCCGACCCGGTCGGCGACGTCCGCCGCGTCTCGCGGGACCTCGACCTGACGGTGCGCCTGGAGCTCGCCGACGGGTCGACGGCGACCGCGCTCGAGGTCCAGGAGCGCTACGCCGACGTCGTGGCCCGGTCGCTCGCCGCACTGGGCTCCGACGCCGACTCCGACGACGTGGTCGCCCGCTGGCGCTCGGTCGTGGGACGTCTCGGCACGGACCCGGCCTCGTGCGCACGGGAGGTCGAGTGGGTCGCCAAGCTGCGGCTGCTGGACCGGCTGCGGACCCGTGACGGTCTGGCGTGGGACCACGCCCGGCTGCACGCGATGGACCTGCAGTGGTCCGACGTGCGGCCGGAGCGCGGCATCTACCACCGGCTGGTCGCGGCGGGCGCCGTCGAGCGCCTCGTGACCGACGAGGAGGTGGCGCGTGCCGTCCACCACCCGCCGACCGACACGCGGGCGTGGTTCCGCGGCGAGGTGATGGAGCGCTACCCGGACGAGGTCTCCGCGGCGAGCTGGGACTCGGTGATCTTCGACGTGCACGGCGCGGCGTCGTTGCAGCGGGTGCCGATGCTGGACCCGACGCGGGGGACGGCCGCGCACATCGGGGCGCTGCTGGACGCGAGCCCCGACGCCGCGACGCTGCTGGACGGACTGCGGGGCGACACGTGACCGGCGCGGAGCGCGCCGTCCCCGTCACGGCATAGGCTGACTACACCCTCGCAGGGAACCACGAAGGAGGCGGACCATGGCTGGTCAGGAACGCATCAACCCGCAGCGGGACGACAGGACGCCCGACGACGACGCGGACGCACCGGAGCCTGTCGCTCCGCAGGCCTCCGAGCGGGACGCGGAGGTGGACTCGCTGCTGGAGGAGATCGACGAGGTCCTCGAGTCGAACGCCGAGTCGTTCGTGCGTGGCTTCGTGCAGAAGGGCGGGCAGTGAGTGTCGACGACTGACGCCTCGGGCCGGCTCCCGGACGCGTTCCTGCGTCCGGGGTCGAGCTCGTTCGTGGAATTCCTGGGCGCGCACGCGCCCGAGCTGCTCCCCGGGACCCGCCTGGCGGCGGGCACCGCTGCCGTGCCGCCGACGGCGGACCTCGCCCCGCACGCGACGACGATCGTCGCACTGTCCTTCGGCACGCCGGAGGGCGGCCGCGGCGTGGTGCTCGCCGGTGACCGCCGGGCCACGATGGGCAACATGATCGCCAGCCGTGAGATCGAGAAGGTGTTCGCGGCCGACGAGTACTCGGCCGTGGGGATCGCCGGCTCGGCGGGGATCGCGGTCGAGATCGTGCGGCTGTTCCAGCTCGAGCTCGAGCACTACGAGAAGATCGAGGGCTCCCTGCTCTCGCTCGACGGCAAGGCCAACCGGTTGGCGACGATGATCCGCGGCAACCTGCCGATGGCCCTCCAGGGCCTGGCCGTGGTGCCGCTCTTCGGCGGCTACGACCGCGACCGGGGGACGGGACGCATCTTCAGCTTCGACGTGACCGGCGGGCGGTACGAGGAGCGGGACCACCACTCGGTGGGATCGGGCTCGGTCTTCGCACGCGGCGCGCTGAAGAAGCTGTGGCGTGCGGGCCTGGACGCCGACGGCGCGGTCTCCGTCGCCGTGGAGGCCCTCTACGACGCGGCGGACGACGACAGCGCCACCGGCGGACCGGACACGGTCCGCAGGATCTGGCCGGTCGTGGCCACCGTGACCGCCGACGGGTACCAGCGGGTGGACGACGAGACCCTGGCGGCCGTCGTCGGCCGGATCGTCGCCGAGCGCAGCGAAGGGAGCCGGCGCGCATGAGCATGCCGTTCTACGTCTCGCCCGAACAGCTGATGAAGGACCGCGCGGACTTCGCGCGCAAGGGCATCGGCCGGGGGCGGTCCGTCGTCGTGCTGGCCTACGCCGGCGGCATCGCGTTCGCGACGGAGAACCCCTCGCGGGCGCTGCACAAGATCTCGGAGATCTACGACCGCATCGCCTTCGCGGCCGTGGGCAAGTACAACGAGTTCGAGAACCTCCGCGTCGCGGGCGTGCGGTACGCCGACCTGCGCGGTTACTCCTACGACCGCTCGGACGTGACGGCACGGGGCCTGGCGAACGCCTATGCCCAGACCCTGGGCACCGTCTTCACGACCGAGTCGAAGCCGCTCGAGGTCGAGCTCGTCGTGGCAGAGGTCGGCGCCTCCCCGGCGGACGACCAGGTCTACCGGCTGTCGTACGACGGCTCGGTGGCGGACGAGCACGGGTTCGTCGTGATGGGCGGCCAGGCGGAGCAGCTCACCGCCCGGCTGCGCGGCTCGTGGCACGAGGGCATGGAGCTCGGGGCGGTGCTGCGGCTGGCGGTGGGCACGCTCGGCGCGGTGGCGGCGGACGGCTCCGTCGCGGCCGAGGGCTCCGAGCGGTCGATCCCGGCCTCGGGGCTCGAGGTCGCGGTGCTGGAGCGCAACCGTCCTCGGCGCGCCTTCCGGCGTCTGCACGGTGGTCCGCTGGCCGACCTGCTGGCCGACGGCGACGACTGAGAGGCGGACATCATGGACCGACGGATCTTCGGCCTGGAGACGGAGTACGGCGTGACGTGCGCCGCCGACGACGGGCGCGGGCTCAGTGCGGACGAGGTGGCGCGCTACCTCTTCCGCAAGGTGGTGGCGTGGGGCCGGTCGTCGAACGTGTTCCTGCGCAACGGGTCGCGGCTCTACCTCGACGTCGGTTCGCACCCCGAGTACGCGACGGCCGAGTGCGACGACGTCCGTCAGCTCGTCGCCTACGACCGGGGCGGGGAGCGCATCCTCGAGGGTCTCGTCGCCGACGCGCAGCAGCGCCTCGAGCACGAGGGGCTGCCCGGCAAGGTCCACCTGTTCAAGAACAACACCGACTCGGCAGGCAACTCCTACGGGTGCCACGAGAACTACCTGGTGCGTCGCCAGGGCGACTTCTCGCGACTGAGCGACGTGCTCGTGCCGTTCCTCATCACGCGCCAGGTGCTCACGGGTGCCGGGAAGGTGCTCACCACCCCGCGGGGCGCCACGTACTGCCTCTCCCAGCGCGCCGACCACATCTGGGAGGCGGTGTCGAGCGCCACGACGCGGTCACGCCCGATCATCAACACGCGCGACGAGCCGCACGCCGACGCCGAGCACTACCGTCGGTTGCACGTGATCGTCGGGGACTCGTCGATGTCCGAGGCCACGACGATGCTGAAGGTCGGGTCCACCGACCTGGTGCTGCGGCTGGTCGAGGCGGGCGTCCCGGTGCGCGACCTCACCCTCGAGAACCCCATCCGGGCGATCCGTGAGATCAGCCACGACTCGTCCGGGCTGCAGCCGGTCCAGCTCGCGAACGGCCGGTCGGCGACCGCCGTCGACCTCCAGTGGGAGTACTACCAGCGGGTCCGCGAGCACGTGGATTCCCATCTCGAGACCACGCCGCAGGTCAAGCAGGTGCTCGACCTGTGGGAGCGAGGCCTGCGGGCGGTGGAGTCGGGCGACCTGACGCTCGTGGAGCGCGAGCTCGACTGGGTCATCAAGAAGCGGCTCATCGAGCGGTACCAGGCCAAGCACGGGCTGACGCTCGACGATCCGCGGATCGCCCGCCTCGACCTGGCCTACCACGACATCTCCCGGACGGAAGGCCTGTACAACCTGCTCGCGGCCCGCGGCATGGTCGATCGTGTGGTGACCGACCTCGAGGTCTTCGAGTCCACCGCCGTGCCGCCGCAGACGACGCGGGCGAAGCTGCGCGGCGACTTCGTGCGCGCGGCGCAGGAGGCCCGCCGGGACTACACCGTCGACTGGGTCCACCTGAAGCTGAACGACCAGGCGCAGCGCACCGTGCTGTGCAAGGACCCGTTCCGCAACGTCGACGAACGGGTGGAACGGCTCATCGAGTCCATGTGAGGGCGCCGGCCGGGCCCCGGTGACCGGGGCCCGGGCCGCACGGGCGCCTCGCGGCGTCGTGGCAGACTGTCCCGGTGCTGTTCCGCCGTCCTCGTCCGCTCGCCACCCTGGTCGCGGCTGTCGTCGGCGTGGCCCTGGCCGTGACGGGCTGCTCGTCGCCGCTCGTCGACGAGCTGACGCCGTCGTCGGCACCGTCCCAGGTCCCCGTCGAGGTGTCGGGCCCGGAGGGCGAGCCGCCGGTCGTGGAGTACCCGAAGCCCTACCAGGTCGTCCGCTCCGGCTCCCGGACCCTGCGGCCGGGCGCGGGCGAGCAGCTCGAGGACGGCGGTCCCGCGCTCCTGCACATGTACGCCGAGGATGGCCGCGACGGCAGCGTCATCTCGTCGACCTACCTCGACGCCCCGGCCTGGTACACCTTCGACGCCGAGTCGCTGGGGCAGAACCTGTACGAGTCGTTGCGCGGCAAGCGCGTCGGGGCACGGGTCCTCGTGGTCGAGCAGGACGGCGACGTCCCGGTGGTGCTCGTCGTCGACGTGCTGCCCACCCGTGCATCCGGGACGCTCGTAGACACGCAGGAGGGGCAGCCGCAGGTGCTGCGCGACCCGGACGGCACCCCCTCCGTGCGCGTCCCCGACACGGAGCCACCCGGTGAGCTCGTCGTGCAGCCGCTGGTGCGCGGGTCCGGCCCGCAGGTCGACATCGGCCAGGTGGTGACCGTGCGCTACGTGGCCGTGCGGTGGAGCGACGGGTCGGTCGTGGACTCGAGCTGGGACCCGGGGGTCGCGCCCCAGTCCGCGACGATCGGGATCGGCCGGCTCGTCGAGGGCTGGGACCAGGGCCTGCTCGAGCAGTCGGTCGGCTCGCAGGTCATGCTCGTCGTGCCCCCGCAGCTCGGCTACGGTGGCACGGGCAGCGAGCTGGCCGACGAGACGCTCGTGTACGTCGTCGACATCCTCGACGCGAGATATCAGGTCACCGAGGAGGCTCCCGGGAAGGGGGCCGACGAAGGTGCGGACGAGCCGGCCGGGGACGGCGAGGACGCCGCGGCGACCGAGGACAGGACCACTGAAGGGTGACCAGGACATGACCGTGGCCGTACGGGTGATCCCGTGCCTGGACGTCGATGCCGGCCGGGTCGTCAAGGGCGTGAACTTCACGAACCTGCGCGACGCCGGCGACCCCGTCGAGCTCGCGGACCAGTACGACGCCGAGGGCGCCGACGAGGTGACCTTCCTGGACGTCTCGGCGTCCTCCGGCGGGCGCGAGACGATGGTGGAGGTGGTGCGACGCACCGCGGACCAGGTCTTCGTGCCGCTCACGGTGGGCGGCGGGGTGCGCACCACCGACGACGTGGACCGCCTGCTGCGGGCGGGGGCCGACAAGGTCGGCGTGAACACCGCCGCGATCGCCCGGCCCGAGCTGATCGCGGAGATCGCCGACCGGTTCGGCAACCAGGTGCTGACCCTCTCGGTGGACGCCCGCCGCGTCACCGGCGGCACCGTCACGGAGTCCGGCTACGAGGTCACGACCCACGGCGGTCGCCGCGGCACCGGCATCGACGCCGTGGAGTGGGCGGAGCGCGCCGCGGGCCTCGGCGCCGGCGAGATCCTGCTCAACTCCATGGACGCCGACGGCACGACCGCCGGGTTCGACCTCGAGATGCTCGCGGCGGTGCGCGAGCGGGTGTCCGTCCCGCTCATCGCCTCGGGTGGCGCCGGGACCCCGGAGCACTTCGTCGCCGCCGCGCTGGCCGGTGCCGACGCCGTGCTCGCGGCGAGCGTCTTCCACTTCGGCGCCCTGTCGATCGCCGAGGTGAAGTCCGCGATGCGCGACGCCGGCATCGAGGTGCGCTGAGCAGGGACGGACTGTCGCCGGCAGCCGTTAGGATCGATTCGATCCCCGACGACTGCGAGGTCTGCTGTGCCCGAACCTGCCCGCCAGGCGACCCTGACCGGGTCGCGGCTCCGCCGCGGCACCGTGCTGGTGTGGCGCGGGATGCGGACCGAACCGCGTCTGTACGTGCTGGCCGTGCTCGCCTCGGCCGTCTTCGGTGCCGCCACGGTGGCGGTGAGCCGTGCGGTGGGCTGGGCGACCGACGCCGTCGTGGTCCCGGCCATCTCCGGTGACCCCGCCGCGCAGGGCGACATCTGGCTCGCCGGCGGCGTGCTCGCGGCCGTCGCGCTCACCCTGGCGCTGTCGGTGGCCGGACGGCGCATCTGGGCCGGCTGGGGCGTGGCCGGGATCCAGGCCGACCACCGCCGGGGCGTCACCCGGCAGTACCTGCGCCTGCCGATGTCGTGGCACCGGTCGCACCCCACGGGTCAGCTGCTGAGCAACGCGAGCGCCGACGTCGAGGCCGCCACCGGCGTGTTCAACCCCATCCCGTTCGCGCTCGGTGTGGTGGTCATGATCGCCGTGGCGACGGTGATGCTCTTCGGCATCGACCCGTGGCTGGCGACCGCGGCGCTGGTGGTGATCCCCGCGGCCATCGCGGCGAACGTCGTCTTCCAGCGATACATGTCGCCCGCCGTCACGCGCGCCCAGCAGCTGCGCGCCGAGGTGGCCGACGTGGCGCACGAGTCCTTCGAGGCGGCTCTGCTCGTCAAGTCCATGGGGTCCGCGGACCGCGAGGAGCGTCGGTTCGCGGAGCGGACCGACGCGCTGCGGGCGGCGAACGTCCGCGCCGGCCAGATCCGCGCGGTCTTCGACCCGGTGATCGAGCTGCTGCCGAACCTCGGCACGCTGCTGGTGCTGGGCGTCGGGACGTGGCGTGCGGCGAGCGGTGCCGTCGACGTCGGCGACGTCGTGACGGCCGGGTACCTGCTGACGATGATGGCCGTCCCGGTGCGCGCCTTCGGCTGGGTGCTCGGCGAGATCCCCCGTGCGCTGGTGGGGTACGAACGCATCAGCCGCGTGCTGGACGCGCGCGGCACGATGACCGCCGGCAGCGGCCGGCTGCCCACCGGCGAGGCCGGGCTGGCCGTCCGCCTGGAGGAGGTCGGCGTCGACGTGCCCTCTGCCGGGCGCACCACGACCCTCCTGGACGCGGTGTCCCTCGACGTGGCGCCCGGCTCCACCGTCGCCGTCGTCGGCACCACCGGTGCCGGCAAGACGACGCTCGTCTCGTTGCTGAGCCGCCTCAGCGACCCGACCCGGGGCCGGGTCCTGCTGGACGGCACGGACCTGCGTGACCTCGCCGAGGGGGAGATCCCGGCCCAGGTCGCCTACGTGGCCCAGCAGACGTTCGTGTTCGAGGACACGGTGCGAGCCAACGTCACCCTCGCGGACGAGGTCTCCGAGGACGTCGACGAACGGGTCTGGGACGCGCTGCGCCTCGCGCGGCTCGACGACGTGGTCCGGGCACTGCCCGACGGGTTGGACGCGCCGCTCGGCGAGCGCGGTGCGAACCTCTCCGGCGGGCAGCGGCAACGCCTGGCCATCGCCCGCGCCCTGGTGCGGCGGCCGCGCCTGCTCGTGCTCGACGACGCCACGAGCGCGGTCGACCCCCGCGTCGAGCAGCAGATCCTCGCCGGCCTCACCACCGAGACCAGCAGCGGTGTCCGGCCGGTGACCGTCGTGATGGTGGCCTACCGGATGAGCTCGGTGACGATGTCCGACGTCGTCGTGCACGTCGACGGTGGTCGGGTCGTGGACGTCGGGAGCCACGGCGAGCTGATCGCCCGGGACGACGGGTACCGCGACCTCGCGACCGCGTACGAGCGCGAGAGCGCGCGGCGCGAGCGGGAGCTCGTGGACGAACGGGCCGCGGGCGTGGACGTCCACGAGCCGTGGGAGGACGACGACAGGGAGGGTGTGCGATGAGCGACTCGCGGATCGCGTCGAGCAGCGACCTGGGCGTGCTCGCCACCCTGCGCCGCGGGGTGCAGATCTCACCGCAGATCGTGCAGGGCCTGTGGCTCACCCTCGCGCTCGCCGTGCTGGCGGCCGCGGGCCGCGTCGTCGTCCCGCTGGCGGTGCAGCGGACGGTCGACGACGGCATCCTCGCCGACGGCGGCCCCGACGCGAGCCGGGTGCTGGTGATGTCCGTCCTCGCCGCGGGCGCCATCGTCCTGGCGGGGCTGTGCACCGCGGTGGTCAACATCCGCCTGTTCCGCGCCACCGAGTCCGGCCTCGCCACGCTGCGGGTGCGGGCCTTCCGGCACGTGCACGACCTGTCCACGCTCTCCCAGGGGTCCGAGCGCCGCGGCGCGCTGGTCTCCCGCGTGACCAACGACGTCGACACCATCTCGATGTTCGTGCAGTGGGGCGGGATCATGCTCATGGTCTCGACGCTCCAGCTGGCGGTGGCGACCGTGCTGATGGCCGTGTACTCGCCGGTCCTCACGGTGGTCGTGTGGGTCTGCTTCGTCCCGCTGTTCCTCGTCGTCCGCTTCGCGCAGAAGGCGGTGGGGCGGCGGTTCACCCTCGTCCGCGAGAAGGTCGGCGCGCTGCTGGGCGCCGTCTCCGAGGCCGTGGTCGGCGCCGAGACGGTGCGCGCCTACGGGGTCGCCGACCGTACCGGTCGGCGCATCGACGGCGCGGTGGAGGACGCCCGCCGGGCCCAGGGCCGTGCGATGACCCTCGTGGGGATGGTGTTCTCCTCCGGGACGCTCCTCGCGAACCTCGTCCTCTCGGTGGTCGTGGTGGTCGGCTCCTACCTCGGCATCGGCGGGGGCCTGACCGCGGGCGAGCTCATCGCCTTCCTCTTCCTGGTCCAGCTGTTCACGGGACCTGTGCAGATGGCCACCGAGATCCTCAACGAGCTGCAGAACGCGGTGGCCGGCTGGCGTCGCGTCCTGGCCGTCGTCGAGACGCCGCTGGACGTCACCGACGCCGCGGACGACGGCGCGGACGACGAGGTCAGCCCGCGCGGGGACGCGCGCGTCACGCTGCGCGGTGTCCGCTACCGCTACCCGGACGGGCCCGAGGTGCTGCACGGCGTGGACCTCGAGCTGCCCGCACGGACCAAGGTCGCCGTCGTGGGCCAGACCGGATCGGGCAAGACGACGATCGCCAAGCTCGTCGCCCGGCTCATGGACCCGACCGAGGGCGGCGTCGAGCTGGACGGCACGGACCTGCGCGCCATCCCGCTGGCCCGGCTGCGTGAGCGGGTCGTGCTGGTGCCGCAGGAGGGTTTCCTGTTCGACGGGACCGTCCTGACCAACGCGGCCTACGGGTTGCGCGAGCTGCCCGCCGGCCCGGAGGCGCCGGAAGTGCGTGAGCGGGTCGCGGCGGCGTTCGAGGCCCTGGGGCTGTCCGACTGGCTCGCCGACCTGCCCGACGGCATGGACACCGACGTGGGGCAGCGCGGCGAGGACCTCTCGGCCGGGGAGCGGCAGCTCGTCGCGGTCGCGCGGGCCTACCTCGCCGCGCCGGACCTGCTGGTCCTGGACGAGGCGACCTCCGCCGTCGACCCCGCCACCGAGGTGCGGATCGCCCGTGCGCTGGACGCGCTGACGTCCGGGCGCTCCACGATCACGATCGCGCACCGGTTGTCGACGGCGGAGGCGAGCGACCTGGTGGTCGTGGTCGACGACGGCCACGTCGTGGAGGTCGGTCCGCACGCCCGGCTCGCGGCGGCCGGCGGGGTCTACGCACAGATGCACGCGAGCTGGGTCGCCCAGACCCGCTGAGACGCACCCACGGGCACCCCGGGTGCGTGGAAGGATGGCACCGTGCCGAACCAGACCACCCTCGATCCCACCGTCGCCGACCGTCTCAAGCGGGACGACCACGGCCTGGTCGCCGCGATCGTCCAGCAGCACGACACCGGCGAGGTGCTGATGCTTGGCTGGATGGACGACGAGGCGCTGCGCCGCACGCTGTCGGAGGGGCGGGTGACCTTCTGGAGCCGCTCGCGGGCCGAGTACTGGCGCAAGGGCGACACCTCCGGCCATGTCCAGCACGTGCGGTCCGTCGCGATCGACTGCGACGGCGACGCGCTGCTGGTGCGCGTCCACCAGGTGGGCGCCGCGTGCCACACGGGCGCGCGCACCTGTTTCGAGGCGGGCGGCGAGCTGCCCGCCGTCGTCGGCTCCGTTCCCGACGCGCCCCGTCCTGACGACCGCACCGCCGACCACGAGGAGAACCGGTGACCACGCCCCCTGCCACCACCCCCGCTCCGGCCCGAGCCGCCGCCCCCACGGCCGACGAGCTCACCTGGGGCGCCACGTGGCCGGGTCTGGAGACGTTCCGCGAGCTCGCCCGCGACCGGCGCGTGATCCCGGTGGTGCGGCGCGTGCTGGCCGACGACGTCACACCGGTCGGCCTCTACCGCACGCTCGCGCAGGACCGCCCCGGCACGTTCGTGCTCGAGTCCGCCGAGGCCGGCGGGGCCTGGGCACGGTGGTCGTTCGTCGGTGTCGAGTCGCGCGCCACCCTGCTGTCCGACGGCGGCCGGGCGCTCTGGCGCGGCGACGTCCCGGCGGGCGTCCCGCGCGAGGGCGACGTCCTGGACGTCCTCGGTGCGGCGCTGGAAGCGCTGCGGACCGAGTCGATCGACGGCCTGCCGCCGCTGACGGGCGGCTTCGTCGGGGCGATGGGCTGGGACATCGTGCGCCACTGGGAGCCGACCCTGCCGGCCACCGCGCCGGACGAGCTCGACGTGCCCGAGGTCGCGCTGTCGCTCGCCACGGACCTGGTGGCGATCGACCACCACACCGGGGCGGTGTGGCTGGTGGCCAACGCGATCAACGGCGACGGCACCGACGAGCGCGTCGACGAGGCGCACGCGGACGCCGTCGGGCGCCTCGACGACCTGGCGAGCCGGCTGGCCGTCGCCGCCCCGGCGGTGCGCACCGTCGTGGACCCGGACGCGGCCGAGCCCGAGCTCGAGTTCCGTTCCACCCGGGACGAGTTCGAGGACGCCGTCCGGGCCGGGCAGGAGGCGATCCGCGACGGCGAGGTCTTCCAGGTGGTGCTCTCCCAGCGCCTCGACCTGGACTGCCCGGCCGCGCCGCTGGACGTCTACCGCGCGCTGCGGACGATCAACCCGAGCCCGTACATGTACTACTTCCAGCTCCGGGACCACCGGGAGCGCGACTTCGCCGTCGTGGGATCGAGCCCCGAGACGCTGGTCAAGGTCGACGCGGGGCACGTGACGACGTACCCGATCGCCGGCTCGCGGCCGCGCGGCGCCACGGTGGAGGAGGACGTCGCCCTGGCCGACGAGCTGATCGCCGACCCCAAGGAGCGGGCCGAGCACCTCATGCTGGTCGACCTGTCGCGCAACGACCTGGTCAAGGTCTGCGAGCCGACGTCCGTCGAGGTGGTCGAGTTCATGTCGACCCGCCGCTTCAGCCACATCATGCACCTGTGCTCCACCGTGGTGGGGCGGCTGCGTGCCGGGGCGAGCGCGCTGGACACCCTGCGGGCCACCTTCCCGGCCGGGACGCTGTCGGGCGCACCGAAGCCGCGCGCGATCGCCCTGATCGACGAGCTGGAACCCGCCTCGCGCGGGATCTACGGCGGCACCTGCGGCTACCTGGACTTCGGCGGCAACATGGACATGGCCATCGCGATCCGGACCGCGTTCCTGCGCGACGGACGTGCCTCGGTGCAGGCCGGCGGCGGGATCGTCGCCGACTCGGTGCCCGCCCTGGAGTACGCCGAGTCGCGCAACAAGGCCGCGGCGGCGGTCCGGGCCGTCCAGCTCGCCGCACGGTTCGCCGATCTCGGGGGGCGGGGACGGTGATCCGCTCCAGGTCCCGGGCGGTCGTCCTGCTGCTGGTGCTCGGCGGCGCGGCCTTCGCGGTCTCCGCACCCGTGTGGCTGCGCACCACGGTGGCGACGGCCCTCGAGCCCGAGGTCGTGGTGGAGGTGCCCGGCACGACGGCGGCGCCCGCGGTGAGCGCAGCGGCCTTCGTCGTCCTCGCCGGGGCGCTCGCGGCGACCCTGGCGGGACGGGTCGCCCGGTGGGTCGCGCTCGCAGCGGTCGGGCTGGCGGGCGTGACGGTGGCCGTGGGGGCCGCCGCCGTGCTGCGTGACGTGCGGGCACCGGCCGTGTCCGCCGCCGCGGACGCCGCCGGGGTGACGACGCTCACGTCGCCCGTCGAGGTGACGCCGTGGCCCTGGCTGACGGTGGTCGTGGGCGTGGCGGTCGTCGCCGCGGCCGTCCTCGCCGCGCTCGGGTCGCCGTCGTGGTCGGGTGGCGGCACCCGGCACGAGCGGGCCCCGACGGGACGGGACGCCCCCACCGGGCCGGTGGACCGGGACCCGGACGCGCAGGCCGACTGGGACGCCCTCTCGCGGGGCACCGACCCGTCCGCCGACCGGTAGTCTGACCCTCAGCACCACGCGACGAAAGGTATGCCCCGCCCATGACCGACAACAGCCCCGCCGAGCCGATCTACCTGCCGAAGGCGGTACCGCCCACCAACCACGGTCACACCGTCGCGGCCTGGACCGCCATGATCGGCATCATGGCCGGTGCGCTCGTGTCGGCGGTCGGATGCCTCCCGGGTGTCCCGTTCCTCCTGTTCTGGGTGGGCATGGTCGTCGTCGTGGCGTCCTGCGTGGCGGGGCTCGTCCTGCGGAACATGGGGTACGGCCAGGTGAAGGACGGCGTCGAGCCGCGGCGCGCGTCGTCGACGCACTGAGCGCACGCGCGCGCTGAACGCATCGAGCAGCCGCGACCCGGCGGCTCCGGCGCCCGCACCTCCACGGAGGTGCGGGCGCCGTCGCGTCCGGGGGCCGCGGCGCCCCGCCTGTCACGGAGCGATAACGATGTGTGCGCGGTGGCCGCGCGAACCGTGCGGCCGTGGCGGCCCATCCGTCTCGCACCGCGGGCGGTGGTCGGCCCGCCGGTGGGACGGGCCTACCATGGCAGCAACACGACCGAGGGAGGGGAGAGCATGACTGTCCTGGAGGACATCGTCGCGGGTGCCCGCGAGGATCTTGCCGCGCGCCAGGCCCGCACCTCGCTCGACGAGCTCAAGGAACGTGCCGCCAGGGTGCCCGGTGCCCTCGAGTGCTGCAGCCGGCTGCTGTCCGAGGACAAGGTCGCCGTCATCGCCGAGGTCAAGCGTTCGAGCCCGAGCAAGGGCGCGCTCGCCGACATCTCCGACCCGGCCGCGCTGGCGGTCGAGTACGCGGCGGGCGGCGCCAGCGTGATCTCGGTGCTCACCGAGCAGCGGCGCTTCAACGGAAGCCTCGCCGACCTCGACGCCGTGCGAGCACGCGTGGACGTGCCGGTGCTGCGCAAGGACTTCGTCGTGACCCCGTACCAGGTCTGGGAGGCGCGGGCGCACGGCGCCGACGTCGTCCTGCTCATCGTCGCGGCCCTCGAGCAGACGGTGCTGACGTCGCTCGTCGAGCGCGTCCACTCGCTCGGGATGACCGCGCTCGTCGAGGCGCACACCGAGGACGAGGTCCGGCGGGCCCTGGACGCCGGCGCACGCGTCGTGGGCGTCAACGCGCGTGACCTCAAGACGCTCGAGGTCGACCGGGGCACCTTCGCGCGCCTGGCCCCGCTGATCCCCGACGACGTGGTCCGCGTCGCGGAGTCGGGTGTGCGGGGCCCGCACGACGTCATGGACTACGCCCGCGCGGGCGCCCATGCCGTGCTCGTCGGCGAGGCCCTCGTCACCGACGGCGAGCCCCGCCGCTCGGTGGCCGACCTCGTGGCGGCGGGGCAGCACCCCGCGCTCTGGTCGGTACGACCCGCCGCGCAGCAGTGAGTCCCGTGGCGGAAGCCGCCGTCCTGATCTGACACCCCCCGACGCCATGAAGGAGCGCCCGTGCCTGAGCAGCCCGAGCAGCCCGTGCGAGACGCGCTGACCGAGACACTGGCCGATCAGGTCGCCGAGAAGCTCGCCGACGTCCATGGTCCCTACTTCGGGCAGTTCGGCGGCCGGTACGTCCCGGAGGCGCTGATCGCCGCGCTCGACGAGCTGGAGGCGGAGTTCCGCAAGGCGCAGGGCGACCCGGGCTTCGCTGCCGAGCTGTCCCGCCTGCACCGCGACTACACCGGCCGCCCGTCCCCGCTGACCGAGGTGCCGCGGTTCGCGGCGCACATCGCCGGCCCGGGCGACGACGGCGCCGCACCGGTGCGGGTGTTCCTCAAGCGGGAGGACCTCAACCACACGGGGTCCCACAAGATCAACAACGTGCTCGGCCAGGCGTTGCTCGTCAAGCGGATGGGCAAGACGCGCGTCATCGCGGAGACGGGAGCCGGTCAGCACGGGGTCGCGACGGCGACGGCGGCCGCCCTCCTCGGCCTGGAGTGCGTCGTCTACATGGGCGAGGAGGACACGCGCCGCCAGGCGCTGAACGTCGCCCGCATGGAGCTCCTCGGCGCGACGGTCGTCCCCGTGACGGTCGGGACGCGCACCCTGAAGGACGCCATCAACGAGGCGCTGCGCGACTGGGTCACCAACGTCGACCACACCCACTACCTGCTCGGCACCGTGACGGGACCGCACCCGTTCCCGGAGATGGTGCGCGAGTTCCACCGGATCATCGGCGAGGAGGCGCGCGAGCAGATGCTCGAGCGCGTCGGCCGCCTGCCCGACGTCGTCGCGGCGTGCGTGGGCGGCGGGTCGAACGCCCTCGGCCTGTTCAACGCGTTCCTGGACGACGACGGTGTGGCGCTCTACGGGTTCGAGGCCGGGGGAGAGGGCATCGAGTCCGGCCGCCACGCGGCGCGGTTCTCCGGTGGTGCGCCCGGAGTGCTCCACGGCGCGCGGTCCTACCTCCTCCAGGACGACGACGGCCAGACCCGCCCGAGCCACTCGGTCTCGGCGGGGCTCGACTACCCGAGCGTCGGGCCGGCGCACTCCTGGCTGCACGACATCGGCCGGGCCGCCTACGAGCCCGTGACCGACGCCGAGGCGATGGAGGCCTTCCAGCTCCTGTGCCGGACGGAGGGGATCATCCCCGCGATCGAGTCGGCGCACGCGCTGGCCGGTGTGCTGCGCGTCGGCCGCCGGATCGTCGAGGACGGCGGGTCCGACCAGGTGCTGCTCGTCAACCTCTCGGGCCGGGGGGACAAGGACGTGGCCACGGCGGCCCGCTGGTTCGGCCTGCTCGACGGGGACGCGACGGAGGGGGACCAGTGAGCACGGCGACGACATCCAGGACCGCGGCGAGGCTCGACGAGCTCGCCGGGACAGGGCGCGCCGCGCTCGTCGGCTATCTTCCCGTCGGGTTCCCCGACGTCGCCCGCTCCGTCGAGGCCGTCACGACGATGGTCGACGCGGGGGTCGACGTCGTCGAGATCGGCGTGCCGTACACCGACCCGGTGATGGACGGGCCCGTCATCCAGCGTGCGGCCGAGGCCGCGTTGGCGGCCGGCGCCCGGGTCCGCGACGTGCTCACCGTGGTCGAGGCCGTCGCCGAGCACTCGGGCGGCACGGTGCCCGCGCTGGTCATGTCGTACTACAACCCCGTGCTGCGGTACGGGGTCGAGGCCTTCGCCCGCGACCTCGCCGCCGCGGGCGGTGCCGGGATGATCACGCCGGACCTCATCCCCGACGAAGCCGCGGAGTGGAGCGCGGCCGCCGACGAGCTGGGGCTCGACAAGGTCTACCTCGTCGCGCCGAGCTCGACCGCCGAGCGCCTGCACCTGACCGCCAGGGCCTCCCGCGGGTTCGTCTACGCCGCCTCGACGATGGGTGTCACGGGCACGCGCGAGTCCGTCGGGCTGGCCGCCGAGGAGCTGGTCACCGCGACCCGGTCCGCCGGCGCGGACCACGTGTGCGTGGGGCTCGGGGTCTCGACGGGCGAGCAGGCGGCCGAGGTCGGACGGTACGCCGACGGCGTCATCGTCGGGTCGGCACTGGTCCGCACGCTGTTGTCCGACGACCCCTGGACCGACCGGCTGGACGCCCTCGGTAGGGTGACCGGCGAGCTCGCGGCCGGAGTCGCGCGCGCCCGCACCACCGGAGGAGACTCGTGACCGTCCTCGGCCAGCTCGCGGCATCGATCCCGAGCCCCGACCAGCACACCTGGCACCTGGGCCCCGTGCCGATCCGCGCCTACGCCCTGGCGATCCTCGCGGGCATCGTCGTGGCGGTGTGGATGACCATGCGCCGGTGGAAGGCTCGCGGTGGTGACCCGGACGACGTCCTGGAGATCGCCTTCTGGGCCGTCCCGTTCGGGATCGTCGGCGGGCGGATCTACCACGTCGTCTCGACGCCGGACCCGTACTGGGGCGAGAACGGCGACCCGGTCAGCGCGCTGTACATCTGGGAGGGCGGCCTCGGCATCTGGGGCGCTGTCGCGCTCGGCGCCGTCGGCGCCTGGATCGGCTGCCGCCGGCTGGGCGTGCGCCTGTCCACCTTCGCCGACGCCCTCGCCCCGGGCCTGCTCGTCGCGCAGGCGATCGGGCGGCTGGGCAACTGGTTCAACCAGGAGCTCTTCGGGGCACCGACCGAGCTGCCCTGGGGCCTCGAGATCGACGTGGCCTACCTGCCCGTCGACCCGGCCACGGGCCTGCAGTACGCCGAGGGAACACTGTTCCACCCGACGTTCCTGTACGAGATGCTCTGGAACCTCGCTGCCGCTGCTCTTCTCATCTGGCTCGACCGCCGGTACAGGCTCGGTCATGGGAGGGTATTCTGGGCCTACGTCGTGATCTACACCCTCGGCAGGGTGTGGATCGAGATGCTCCGCATCGACACCGCTGAGATGGTGCTCGGGATGCGGCTGAACGTATGGACCTCGCTCGTCGTGGGCCTCGGTGCCCTCGTCGCGTTCGTCGTCGTCGGCCGGTTGCATCCCGGTCGCGAGGACGGTGTCTCGCTGCCGGGCTCCACCGTGGAGCCGGACGCCGATGCGCAGACCGAGACCGACGGTGACCACGCAGGCACGGCCGAGGCCGTCGCCGACGAGGACACCACCGACACGACCGACACGGAAGCGTCGGCCGCCGGGCCCGACCAGGACCCGGCACCGCGCGCCTGAGGCACCGCCGACCGGGTCACCACCCGGAGAGCGTCGCCTGGCATGTCCGACGGGCCGACGACGTCCCGAACCACCCTTGAAGCAGACGCGCCCGCGTGCGGGCGCACAGGAGGACGGTGTTGATGACCACGCCGCAGCACTGGGTCGCGCCACCCGAGGCGCAGGGCCTTTACGACCCCGCGACGGAACACGACGCGTGTGGTGTCGCGTTCGTCGCGACCCTGCGCGGGACGCCCGGGCGCGACATCGTCGACGCAGGCCTCACCGCGCTGCTCAACCTCGACCACCGCGGTGCGGTCGGTGCGGAGGAGAACAGCGGTGACGGGGCAGGGATCCTCACCCAGATCCCCGACGCCTTCGTCCGTGACGTCGTCGCCGTGGAGCTGCCGCCCGCCGGGCGGTACGCCATCGGCATGGCGTTCCTCCCGCAGGACCGCGACGAGGCCGACGCCGTCGCACGCCGTTTCGAGGCGATCGCCGTCGAGGAGAAGCTCGACGTGCTCGCCTGGCGGGACGTGCCCGTGACCGCGGACCTCGTCGGGCCGACCGCGCGGGCCTCGATGCCGACCTTCCGTCAGGTCCTCGTGGCCGACCCGGCGCGCGAGCTGGCCGGGATCGAGCTGGACCGGCGCGCGTACCGGCTGCGCAAGCGGTCCGAGAACGAGCTGGGGCTCTTCCTGGCATCCCTGTCGGCGCGTACGGTGACCTACAAGGGCATGCTCACCACGTCCCAGCTCGAGCCCTTCTTCCCCGACCTGTCGGACCCGCGGTACGCGTCGGAGATCGCGCTGGTCCACTCGCGCTTCTCCACCAACACGTTCCCGTCGTGGCCGCTGGCCCAGCCGTTCCGTATGATCGCGCACAACGGCGAGATCAACACGGTGCGCGGCAACCGCAACTGGATGGCGGCCCGCGAGGGCAACCTCGCCAGCGAGGCGCTCGGCGACCTCACGCCGCTCCTGCCCGTCTGCACGGCGGGCTCGAGCGACTCGGCGAGCTTCGACGAGGTGCTCGAGCTGCTGCACCTCTCGGGGCGCTCCCTGCCCCACTCGGTGCTCATGATGATCCCGGAGGCCTGGGAGAACCATGCCGAGATGGACCCGGCACGCCGTGCCTTCTACGAGTACCACGCGAACCTCATCGAGCCGTGGGACGGCCCCGCCTGCCTGACCTTCACGGACGGCACGCTGATCGGTGCCGTCCTCGACCGCAACGGTCTGCGACCCGGCCGGTACTGGGTCACGGAGGACGGCCTCGTCGTCCTCGGCTCCGAGGCCGGCGTGCTCGACCTGGACCCGGCGACGGTGGTCCGCAAGGGACGGCTCGAGCCCGGCCGCATGTTCCTGGTGGACACCGCGCAGGGGCGGATCGTCGAGGACGACGAGCTCAAGTCGCAGCTCGCCGCCCAGCGGCCGTACGCGCGGTGGGTCGAGGAGAACTCGATCTCCCTCGACTCCCTGCCGGAGCGGGAGCACGTCGCGCACTCGCCGGCCTCGGTGCAGCGCCGCCAGCGTGCCTTCGGGTACACCTCGGAGGAGCTCAAGGTCATCCTGACGCCCATGGCGAACAAGGCCATGGAGCCGCTGGGCGCGATGGGCTCGGACACCCCGGTCGCGGTGCTGTCCAGCCGCCCGCGCCTGCTGTTCGACTACTTCACGCAGATGTTCGCCCAGGTCACCAACCCGCCGCTCGACGCGATCCGCGAGGAGCTGGTGACCTCGATCGGCGGTGCCATCGGTCCGGAGCCGAACCTGCTCGACGACACCCCCCTGCACGCCCGCAAGCTCACGCTGCCCTTCCCCGTGCTGGACAACGACGAGCTCGCGAAGATCGTGCGCATCGACCGGGACGCCCGGTTGGAGGGCGAGTTCCGCGCCGCCATCGTCCGCGGTCTGTACGACGTCTCGGGTGGCGGGCAGGCTCTGCACGCCCGCCTCGAGGAGATCTTCGCCGAGATCGACGCCCAGATCGACTCCGGCGCGACCCACATCGTGCTGTCCGACCGCGACTCGGACGCCGAACGGGCACCGATCCCGTCGCTGCTGCTCACCAGCGCGGTGCACCACCACCTGCTGCGCCGGCAGACGCGCACGAGGATCTCCCTCGTGGTGGAGGCGGGCGACGTGCGCGAGGTGCACCACGTCGCGCTGCTCATCGGCTACGGCGCGGCTGCCGTCAACCCCTATCTCGCCATGGAGACCGTCGAGGACCTGGCTCTGCGCGGTTACCTCGACGTCTCTCCGGAGGTCGCCGTGCGCAACCTCATCAAGGCGCTGGGCAAGGGCGTGCTGAAGGTGATGTCCAAGATGGGCATCTCGACGATCATGTCCTACCGCGGTGCGCAGGTCTTCGAGGCCGTCGGGCTCTCCCACGAGCTGGTGGAGGACTACTTCACGGGCACCACGAGCCGGCTCGGTGGCATCGGCCTGGACGTGATCGCCGCCGAGACCGCGGCGCGCCACACCGAGGCCTACCCGGCGTCGGGCAACCACGCCCCGCACGAGCGCCTCACCACGGGCGGCGAGTACCAGTGGCGGCGCGACGGCGAGGAGCACCTCTTCGACCCCGAGACCGTGTTCCGTCTGCAGCACGCCACGCGCACCGGCCGGATGGAGATCTTCCGCAAGTACACCCGTCGCGTCGACGAGCAGTCCGAGCGGCTGATGACGCTGCGCGGGCTCCTGCGCTTCAACCCCGACCGCGAGCCGATCCCGATCGACGAGGTCGAGCCGGTCAGCGAGATCGTCAAGCGGTTCAACACCGGTGCGATGTCCTACGGCGCCATCTCCCAGGAGATGCACGAGACGCTCGCCGTCGCGATGAACGAGCTCGAGGGCCGCTCGAACTCGGGGGAGGGCGGCGAGGACTCCGAGCGCCTCTACGACCCGCGGCGTCGTTCGCGCGTGAAGCAGATCGCCTCCGGTCGCTTCGGCGTGACCAGCGAGTACCTCACGCAGGCGGACGACATCCAGCTCAAGCTCGCCCAGGGCGCCAAGCCGGGCGAGGGCGGCCAGCTGCCCGGACCCAAGGTGTACCCGTGGGTGGCCAAGACCCGGCACTCGACGCCCGGCGTCGGCCTCATCTCGCCGCCGCCGCACCACGACATCTACTCCATCGAGGATCTTGCCCAGCTGATCCACGACGCCAAGAACGCGAACCCGAGCGCCCGCATCCACGTCAAGCTCGTCTCCGAGTTCGGCGTGGGCACGGTCGCGACGGGCGTGTCCAAGGCGCACGCCGACGTCGTCCTCATCTCGGGGCACGACGGCGGCACGGGAGCCAGCCCGCTGACGTCGCTCAAGCACGCCGGCACGCCGTGGGAGATCGGCCTGGCCGAGACCCAGCAGACGCTCGTGCTCAACAACCTGCGCGACCGCATCACCGTCCAGGTCGACGGTCAGATGAAGACCGGCCGGGACGTGGTCGTCGCCGCGCTGCTCGGTGCGGAGGAGTTCGGCTTCGCGACGGCGCCGATGGTGGTCTCGGGCTGCATCATGATGCGCGTGTGCCACCTGGACACCTGCCCGGTCGGCGTGGCCACGCAGAACCCGGAGCTGCGCAGCCGGTTCACCGGCAAGCCCGAGTTCGTCGTCAACTTCTTCGAGTTCATCGCGACCGAGGTGCGCGAGCACCTCGCCTCCCTGGGCTACCGGTCCGTCGAGGAGGCGGTCGGTCAGGTCCAGGCGCTCGACACGCGCAAGGCGGTCGACCACTGGAAGGCCGAGGGCCTCGACCTGGCGCCGGTGCTCGAACGCGTCGAGCACCCGGCCGGTTCGGCCCTGCACCGCACCCGTGCGCAGGACCACGGTCTGGACAAGGCGCTGGACCAGCACCTCATCGCGCAGGCCCGAGCGGCGCTCGAGGACGCCCAGCCGGTGCGGATCGAGGTCCCGGTCCGCAACGTCAACCGCACGGTCGGCACGATGCTCGGCCACGAGGTGACCAAGCGGTACCGCGGGGCCGGTCTGCCCGACGACACGATCGACGTGACGCTGACCGGTTCCGCCGGCCAGTCCTTCGGGGCGTTCATCCCTCGTGGGGTGACCCTGCGGCTCTTCGGCGACGCGAACGACTACGTCGGCAAGGGGCTCTCCGGGGGTCGGATCGTGGTGCGGCCCGACCGCGCGGCCGTGCTCGACGGCGCCGCGAACGTCATCGCGGGCAACGTCATCGGCTACGGCGCGACGAGCGGCGAGGTGCTGCTGCGCGGCCGCGTCGGTGAGCGGTTCGGCGTCCGCAACTCCGGGGCGACCCTGGTCGTCGAGGGCGTGGGCGACCACGGCTGCGAGTACATGACCGGCGGCGAGGTGGTCGTGCTCGGTCCGACCGGCCGCAACTTCGGGGCCGGGATGTCCGGGGGCGTGGCCTACGTGCTGAACCTGCGCGACGGCGCCATGAACTCGGCGTCGGTCGCGTCCGGCGAGCTGGTGGTCGGGCCCCTCGAGGACGACGACTGGTCCCGCGTGCAGGAGCTGCTGACGAAGCACCACGAGGAGACCGGCTCGCCCGTCGCGGCCGAGCTGCTGGCGGACGAGGGCACGCGCGAGCGCTTCTCGCGGATCCTCCCGCCGGCCTGGGCGAACGTCCGCGCGGCACTGGCCGACGCGGAGTCCGCCGGAACGCCCCTGGGCGAGGGCGACGACTTCGATCCCTCCCTCTGGGAGCACATCATGGAGGTGGCACGTGGCTGACCCGCGCGGATTCCTGAAGGTCCGGGAGCGCGAGCTCCCGCCGAACCGTCCCGTCGAGGTGCGCCTGCGCGACTGGAAGGACGTGCACGCCCACCTCCAGGAGGGCCAGCCGTTCCTCAAGGAGCAGGCCGGCCGCTGCATGGACTGCGGCGTCCCGTTCTGCCACCAGGGGTGCCCGCTCGGGAACCTCATCCCCGAGTGGAACGACCTCGTCCGCCAGGACCAGTGGGCCGACGCGATCGAGCGGCTGCACGCGACGAACAACTTCCCGGAGTTCACGGGCCGGGTGTGCCCCGCCCCGTGCGAGACCAGCTGTGTGCTGGGCATCAACCAGCCGGCCGTGACGATCAAGAACATCGAGGTCTCGATCATCGACGAGGCCTTCGAGCGCGGGCTGGTCACGCCGCAGGTGCCGCAGCGGCTCACCGGGTCGACCGTCGCCGTCGTGGGCTCGGGTCCGGCCGGTCTGGCCGTCGCGCAGCAGCTCACCCGTGCCGGCCACACCGTGGTCGTCTACGAGCGGGACGACGCGATCGGTGGTCTCCTGCGCTACGGCATCCCGGACTTCAAGCTCGAGAAGACGCACATCGAGCGTCGGCTCGCCCAGATGGAGGCCGAGGGCACCCGGTTCCGTGCCGGGGTGGAGATCGGCAAGGACATCACGTGGGACGCGCTGCGCCGTCGGTTCGACGCCGTCGTGGTGGCCACGGGTGCGACCGTGCCCCGCGGCCTGCCGGTCCCGGGCCACGAGCTGTCCGGCGTGCTCCCGGCGATGGACTTCCTGACGCCGTCGAACAAGGCGGCCGCGGGCCGCCCCGTCGAGGGCGCGCCGAGCGCCCGGGGCAAGCACGTCGTCGTCATCGGCGGTGGTGACACCGGCTCGGACTGCGTCGGCACGTCGTTGCGCCAGGGCGCGGAGAGCGTGTCGACGCTCGCGATCGGCAAGAAGCCGCCGTCGGAGCGCCAGCCGCACCAGCCGTGGCCCACGGACCCCATCCTCTACGAGGTCTCGACCTCGTACGAGGAGGGCGGCGAGCGGACCTTCCTGGCCTCGACCGTGGAGTTCGTCGGCGACGAGAACGGCGCGGTCCGGGCCCTGAAGGTCGCCGAGACGGAGTACCTGGCCGACGGTCGGCGCGTGCCGAAGTCCGGCACGGAGCGCGAGATCCCGGCGGACCTGGTCCTGATCGCGATGGGCTTCACCGGGCCGGAGACGGACCAGCTGGTCGAGCAGACCGGCATCGAGACCACGAGCCGCGGCCTGGTGCGCCGCGGTGACGACTACGCGACCACACTCCCGGGCGTCTTCGTGGCCGGCGACGCCGGCCGCGGTCAGTCGCTCATCGTGTGGGCGATCGCCGAGGGGCGGGCGGCCGCGGCCGCCGTGGACACGTTCCTCCAGGGGAGCACCGAGCTGCCGGCCCCCGTGGGCCCGCGCACCGTTGCCCTGAGAGAATGAGCACGAACCCGGGCGTCGTGTGGCGTCCGGGACGGCCCCGGTCGGTACCGGGGCAGTACGACGACGAGGCTGGAGACATGCGCAGAGCGAAGATCGTGTGCACCATCGGACCCGCGACAGCATCACCGGAGAAGCTCCGGGAGCTGGTCGACGCGGGTATGGACGTGGCCCGGATCAACCGGAGCCACGGCGAGCAGTCGGAGCACGAGGCCGTCTATCACGGTGTGCGCGCGGCGGCGAAGGACGCGGGGCGCAACGTCGCCGTCCTGGTCGACCTGCAGGGACCCAAGATCCGGCTGGGCCGGTTCGGCGGCGACGAGAAGCACTTCCTGAACGAGGGTGACACCCTCACCATCACGACCGAGGACGTCGTGGGCACCCGTGAGCTGGTCTCGACCACGCACAAGGGCCTGCCGCAGGACGCCCGCGTGGGCGACCCGATCCTCATCGACGACGGCAAGGTGCGCGTGCGCGTCACCGCGGTGGAAGGCCCCCGTGTCGTCACCACCGTCGAGGTGCCCGGCCCGGTGTCCAACAACAAGGGGCTCAACCTTCCCGGCGTGGCCGTCTCGGTCCCGGCCCTGAGCGAGAAGGACACCGACGACCTGCGCTGGGCGCTGCGCATGGGCGCGGACATCATCGCCCTGTCGTTCGTCCGCAACGCGGCCGACTACGAGGACGTCCGCAAGATCATGGACGCCGAGGGCCGTGTCGTCCCCGTCGTCGCGAAGATCGAGAAGCCGCAGGCGGTGGACAACCTCGAGGAGGTCATCGCGGCGTTCGACGGCTTCATGGTGGCCCGTGGGGACCTGGCGGTCGAGATGCCGCTGGAGCAGGTCCCGCTGGTCCAGAAGCGCATCGTGGAGCTCGCGCGCCAGAACGCGAAGCCGGTCATCGTGGCGACGCAGGTGCTCGAGTCGATGACCACGAGCCCGCGTCCGACGCGCGCCGAGGCCTCCGACTGCGCCAACGCGGTGCTCGACGGTGCCGACGCGGTCATGCTGTCGGGCGAGACGTCCGTCGGCGACTACCCCATCCTCACGGTGCAGACGATGGCTTCGATCATCGAGGCCACGGAGGAGATGGGGCGTGAGCGCATCGCCCCGCTCGGCTCCGCGCCGCACACCCGTGGCGGGATCATCACGCGGGCGGCAGCGGAGATCGGCAACTCGCTCGGCGTGAAGTACCTGGTGACGTTCACGCAGTCCGGTGACTCGGCCAAGCGCATGTCGCGCCTGCGCTCGGGCATCCCGCTGCTCGCCTTCACCCCGGAGGAGTCGGTGCGCAACGTGCTGGCGCTCACCTGGGGCACCACCACGTACGCGGTGCCGGAGGTCGGTTCGGTCGACGCGATGGTCGGGCAGGTCGACCAGACCCTGCAGGCCAACGGCCTGGCCGAGGTCGGGGACCGCGTGGTCATCGTCTCGGGCGCCCCGGTCGGGGTGCCGGGTACGACGAACTCGATCCTCGTGCACAAGGTGGGCAGCCACAGCGACGGCGGCGCGCTGAGCGTCTGACCCGCTCCGGTCCGACCGGCGGTGCCGGTGGACCGGCACCGAGGAGACCACGAGAGCCCGGACCGCTGCTGCGGTCCGGGCTCTCGTGCTGCGTGCCCCGGGCGGGATTCGAACCCGCACTGGATCGGGTTTGAGCCGATTGCCTCTGCCGGTTGGGCTACCGGGGCGCGGGCGGCAGCGGCCTTATCGAACCACACCGTCCTGCCCGGTGCCCAACCGGCCGCGACCTGGTACGGGTGCGCACGGTCACACCGCGGCGTGCGGGGCAAAAGCGCCCGACCGGTGCCCACGGGGTCTACGATGGTCCCTGTGACCGACGAGAAGCTGCCGCTCGACCTGCCCCCGCTGATCGACGCCGAGCCGGAGGCGTCGCCTCCCGAGCCCCCGGCGAAGCCCTCACGGCGGGCCGTGGTCGCCGAGGACGAGGCGCTGATCCGCATGGACGTCGTGGAGACGCTGCGCGAGGCGGGCTTCGACGTCGTGGGCGAGGCCGGCGACGGTGAGACGGCCGTCAGCCTGGCCACGGAGCTCAAGCCCGACGTCGTCGTCATGGACGTCAAGATGCCCGAGCTGGACGGCATCTCGGCGGCCGAGCGGATCGGCAAGGCGCACGCGGCGCCGGTCGTGCTGCTCACCGCGTTCTCGCAGACCGAGCTCGTCGAGCGCGCGCGCGACGCGGGCGCCATGGCCTACGTCGTCAAGCCCTTCACCCCGGCGGACCTGCTGCCCGCGGTCGAGATCGCGATCTCCCGCTACCAGCAGATCGGTGCGCTGGAGTCGGAGGTGGCGGACCTCCAGGAGCGTTTCGAGACCCGCAAGCGGGTGGACCGGGCCAAGGGCCTGCTGATGACGAAGATGGGCCTGAGCGAGCCGGAGTCGTTCCGCTGGATCCAGAAGACCTCGATGGACCGGCGGCTCACCATGCGCGAGGTGGCGGACGCCGTCATCGACCAGGTGGGCGCCTGAGACAGACGTTGTGCGACTCCCTGGTGACGGCTATCGTCGCCAGGGAGTCGTGATCTTTTCGTGACCTTTCCGCTCGGAGAAGACGTACGGAGTGTCGGAGGGAGAGTCGATGCGTGCAGCGGTCACAGTTCGCCCCGCGACGGAGGACGACCTGCTGGAGGTCGCCGAGCTGGCGGCGAGCGTCGCCCCGGACGGCACGACGACGGCCGCCGCCGACCCGGGCAGGCTCTGTGAGCACCTCAGCGTCCTGCTGGCCGCCGGGGGAGAGGTACTGGTGGCGGTCGAGGACGGCGCGGTCGTGGGCTTCCTCCTGGTCCGCGTGCTCGGCCCGCGCTTCTACGCACTGACTCCGAGCCTCTACGTCGACGCGATCCTCGTCGCGCCCCGGACCCGTCGGCACGGCGTCGGTCGGTCCCTGCTCGTCGCTGCGCTCGACCTCGCTGCCGAGGCCGGTGCGGAGAACATCTACTGCGCACCCGCGCCCGGCGCCCGGGAGATGCACCGGTTCCTGGCCCGGCTCGGGTTCGCCCCCGCTGCCGGGCACCGCGTCGTCGCGGTGCCGGTGCTGGAGCGGCGGCTGGCGCAGGGAGCGTCGCCCGGTGCCACGGTCGTCCGTCGTCGCGACGGCGGTCGCCGCCGTCGCGACGCGACCCGTGCGGCGATCGAGGACCTGGTGGCGCGCCGGCGTCGCGCTCGTGAGGCCGGTCTGCCCACCGGGCCCGTGGACCTGCGCGCGTTCCAGGTGGAGCACGCCGCGGCCGAGGCGGCCCATCGGGCCGGGACCGAGGCCGAGCAGACGTCCAACGCCTCCTGACGTCCCCCGTCGCGTGGCGGGTCCCGGTCTCCCGAGGACGGCTCGCCGCTCAGCCGGCGTCGAGCAGCATGCAGGTGAGCCGCGCCGTCGCCACACGCCGCTCGTCGTCGTCGGTGACGACGATCTCGTAGGCTGCGGTCGACCGTCCGAGGTGCAGCGCCGTCGCGACCCCGTGGACCTGTCCGCTGCGCACGCCACGGTGGTGCGTGACGTTGAGCTCGAGCCCGACGGCTGCTCGTCCGGGGCCGGCGTGGCTCTGCGCCGCCACGGATCCGAGCGTCTCGGCGAGCGAGGCGGTCGCGCCGCCGTGCAGCAGTCCGGCCGGCTGCGTGTTGCCGGTCACCGGCATGGTGCCCCGCGTCGTGCCGGCGCTCACCTCGGTCAGCACGATGCCGGTGCGCTCGATGAGCGTCCCGGCGGCCGCCCGCTGCCACCCCGCCGCGTCCTGGGGGAAGGAGTCCGTGTCAGTCATGGACGATAGGTTGGCACCCGTGACGACCTCAGCGCGAACCGGTGGCCGACTGCTCCTCATCGACGGCCACTCGATGGCCTACCGGGCGTTCTACGCCCTGCCCGACACGCTGGTGACCTCCAGCGGTCAGGTGACCAACGCCGTGTACGGCTTCTTCTCGATGCTGACGAACCTGCTGCGCGACGAGGAGCCGACGCACCTCGCGGTCGCGTTCGACGCCGGGCGCGTGACGTTCCGCACCGAGCGGTTCGCCGAGTACAAGGGCAACCGCGACGCCACGCCCGAGGTCTTCCGTGGCCAGGTCCCCCTCATCAAGGAGGTCCTCGAGGCGCTGCGCGTGCCGGCGCTGCAGCGCGACGGCATCGAGGCGGACGACATCCTGGCGACCCTGGCGCGCCAGGGCGCCGAGGCCGGGCTGGAGGTCCTGGTCTGCTCGGGAGACCGTGACGCGCTGCAGCTGGTCACCGACGGCGTCACGGTGCTGTACCCGAAGAAGGGCGTCTCGGAGCTCGCGCGGATGACGCCGGAAGCGGTGGAGGAGAAGTACAAGGTCCGCCCGGAGCGCTACCCCGACCTGGCCGCGCTCGTGGGTGAGACGAGCGACAACCTGCCCGGCGTCCCCGGTGTGGGCCCCGGTGTCGCGGCCAAGTGGATCACGCAGTTCGGGGGCCTGGACTCGCTGCTGGAGCGTCAGGGGGAGGTCACCGGCAAGCGTGGTGAGGCGCTCCGGGAGCACGCGGCCCAGGTGCGCCTCAACCGCGAGCTCAACGCCCTGCTGACGGACGTCGACCTGCCGCTCGCGATCGAGGACCTCGCCGTCGTGGGCTTCGACCGCGAGGCCGTCCACAGCGTCTCCGACGCCCTGCAGTTCGGGGCGCTGCGCGACCGGCTCCTCGCGGTCGACCCGGCGGGTGGCGACCAGGAGCAGGTGGCCGCGCCCGGAGTCGCCGTCACCCTGCACGACGGGCCCCTCGCCGACTGGCTCGCCCAGCACGCCGGCGTCGTCCTGAGCCTCGACGTGACCGGGGTGGCCCGACCGGCGCGGGCCGACGCGTGGCAGCTCGCCGTCGCGACCGGAGGGACGGACGGGACGGCGAGCGCCGTCGTGCTCGACCTGGCGGAGCTGGACGCTGCCGACGAGCGCGCGCTCACCGACTGGCTCGCCGACCCCTCCGCCCCCAAGGCCGTGCACGGGGCCAAGGCCGCCTGGCACATGCTCGCCGCGCGTGGTCTCGCGCTCGACGGCGTCGTCTGGGACACCGAGCTGGCCGCCTACCTCTGCTACCCCGACCAGCGAGGGTACGACCTCGCCGACCTCGTGGTCCGGCACCTGCACCGCGAGCTCGCCGTCGCGGACGACGCCGCCCAGGGCGCCCTCGACCTCGACCTCTCCGAGGGCACGGCGCCGGGGGGCGAGGCCGCGGCCCGCGCGGTCGCCGTCGTCGACCTCGCAGACGCCCTGGCGGACGGGCTGGACGACCGGGGTGCGCGCAGCCTGCTCGACGACGTCGAGATGCCGTTGTCGAACGTGCTGGCGCGGATGGAGGACACCGGAATCGCGGCGGACACCGCGTTCCTCACGGAGCTCGAGCAGCACTTCGCGGACGCTGTCTCGCGGTCGGCCGCGGAGGCGTACGACGTCATCGGTCGCGAGGTCAACCTGGGCAGCCCGAAGCAGCTCCAGGAGGTCCTGTTCGACCAGCTGGGCATGCCGCGGACGAAGAAGATCAAGACCGGCTACACCACGGACGCCGCCTCCCTGCAGGATCTCTTCACCAAGACCGAGCACCCGTTCCTGGCGCACCTGCTGGCACACCGCGACGCGGCCAAGCTGCGGACCACCGTGGAGGGTCTGCTGAAGTCCGTGCAGCCGGACGGACGGATCCACACGACGTTCCAGCAGACGATCGCCGCGACGGGTCGGCTCAGCTCGACGGACCCGAACCTGCAGAACATCCCGATCCGGACGGAGTCCGGCCGGCGGATCCGCCGGGCGTTCCGGGTGGGCGAGGGCCACGAGGTGCTCCTGACCGCCGACTACAGCCAGATCGAGATGCGGATCATGGCCCACCTCTCGGGTGACGAGGGCCTCATCGCCGCGTTCCGCTCGGGCGAGGACCTGCACCGCTACGTCGGGTCGCGCGTCTTCGACGTCGCACCGGCCGACGTCACGGCCGAGATGCGCGCGAAGGTCAAGGCGATGAGCTACGGGCTCGCCTACGGGCTGAGCGCCTTCGGCCTCTCCCAGCAGCTCAACATCGCCACCGGCGAGGCGCAGGGGCTGATGGACGACTACTTCACGCGTTTCGGGGGAGTGCGCGACTACCTGGCGGGGATCGTGGAGGAGGCGCGTGCCACCGGGTACACCGCCACCATCCTGGGGCGCCGGCGCTACCTCCCGGACCTGACGAGCGACAACCGGCAACGTCGTCAGATGGCGGAGCGGATGGCACTCAACGCACCGATCCAGGGCAGCGCGGCCGACATCATCAAGCTCGCCATGCTGGGGGTGCAGCGCGAGCTCGACGACCGTGGACTGGCGTCGAGGCTGCTGCTGCAGGTGCACGACGAGCTCGTGGTCGAGGTCGCCCCCGGGGAGCGGGAGGCTGCCGAGGAGGTCCTGCGCACGAAGATGGGGGCCGCCTACGCGCTCGACGTGCCGCTCGACGTGTCGGTCGGTACGGGCGAGACCTGGCACGACGCCGGTCACTGACGTGCCGGGTCAGTCCTTGGTGGTGACGAACACCGCCGTGCCGGGCAGGTACGCGCCGCGGACGGGTCCCCACCCGCCCCAGCTCTGCCTGTTCCAGGCGGGCCACTCGGGCTCGACGACGTCGCGCAGGCGCAGGCCGGCCGCCACGACGTCCCGCACGTGGTCGCCCACCGTCCGGTGGTGCTCGGCATAGACGACGTGGCCCGACGCGTCGGCCTCGACGTAGGGGCGCCGGTCGAAGTACGACCGGTGCGCGGTCAGCCCGTCGGGCCCCGGGTCGTCAGGGAAGGCCCAGCGCAGGGGGTGCGTCACGGAGAACACCCACCTGCCGCCCGGCCGCAGCACGCGCGCGGCCTCCGCGTGCACGCGGTCCGCGTCCGGGACGAAGGGGATCGCGCCGAACGAGGTGAAGACGACGTCGAAGGTCTCGTCGGCGAAGGGCAGCGCCCGGGCGTCCGCCTCCACCGTCGGCACACGGGTCCCGGCGCGGGCGTCCAGGCGGGCCGCGGCGTCCATCATCGCGGGTGCCACGTCGGTCGCGACGACGCGCGCGCCCTGCCGGGCGAGCCAGCGCGAGCAGTGTGCCGCGCCGGCGCCCACCTCGAGGACGTCGGCGCCCCGCACCTCGCCGAGCAGCCCTGCCTCCGACTCGGCGAGCCCCTCCGGGCCCCACCGGAACCCGGCGTCGCCGAGGAAGGTGCCGTGCTCGTCGAGGTACTCGTCGGCGTGGCGGTCCCACCACGCGCGGGCGGCGCAGCCGTCGTCCTCGGGTGCGTCTCGGTAGCCGAACCAGGTCGCGGTCACGACCCCATGGTGTCACCCGACACCTCGGCCGGTGACAGGGGTCTCAGGGCGTCGCTGCCGTCGGCGTTGACCCCTCCATACTGCACGGATAAGATAGCTCGCGGTGCAGTGCGCCGTGAGTCCGCCGGTCTGGCCGACGGCCGCCCGACAGCCGCACAGTACACCTGCACCACGACCCCTGTCCGCACTATGCCCTGTCCGCATCGGAGCAACTACTCAATGACCATCTCCACCACGAAGTCCGCCCCGCAGGTCGCCGTCAACGACATCGGCACCGAGGAAGACTTCCTTGCCGCCGTCGACGCCACCATCAAGTACTTCAACGATGGTGACATCGTCGAAGGCACGATCGTCAAGGTCGACCGCGACGAGGTCCTCCTCGACATCGGCTACAAGACGGAGGGCGTGATCCCGTCCCGGGAGCTCTCCATCAAGCACGACGTGGACCCGGGCGAGGTCGTCACCGTCGGTGACGCCGTCGAGGCTCTCGTCCTCCAGAAGGAGGACAAGGAGGGTCGCCTGATCCTGTCCAAGAAGCGCGCACAGTACGAGCGCGCCTGGGGCACGATCGAGAAGATCAAGGAGGAGGACGGCGTCGTCACCGGCACCGTCATCGAGGTCGTCAAGGGTGGCCTCATCCTCGACATCGGCCTGCGCGGCTTCCTCCCCGCCTCCCTGGTGGAGATGCGCCGCGTCCGCGACCTCGCGCCGTACGTCGGCAAGGAGATCGAGGCCAAGATCATCGAGCTCGACAAGAACCGCAACAACGTGGTCCTGTCGCGCCGCGCCTGGCTCGAGCAGACGCAGTCCGAGGTCCGTTCCACCTTCCTGCAGACCCTGCAGAAGGGCCAGGTCCGCCCCGGTGTCGTCTCCTCCATCGTCAACTTCGGTGCGTTCGTCGACCTGGGTGGCGTGGACGGTCTCGTGCACGTCTCCGAGCTCTCCTGGAAGCACATCGACCACCCCTCCGAGGTCGTCGAGGTCGGTCAGGAGGTCACGGTCGAGGTGCTCGACGTCGACTTCGACCGCGAGCGGGTCTCCCTGTCGCTGAAGGCGACGCAGGAGGACCCGTGGCAGACCTTCGCCCGCACGCACGCCATCGGCCAGGTCGTGCCCGGCAAGGTCACCAAGCTCGTGCCGTTCGGCGCGTTCGTGCGCGTCGAGGACGGCATCGAGGGCCTCGTGCACATCTCGGAGCTGGCCGTGCGCCACGTCGAGCTGCCCGAGCAGGTCGTCCAGGTGGGTGCCGAGGTCTTCGTCAAGGTCATCGACATCGACCTCGAGCGTCGCCGCATCTCGCTGTCGCTCAAGCAGGCCAACGAGGGCATGGACCCGGAGTCCGAGGACTTCGACCCCGCGCTCTACGGCATGGCGGCCGACTACGACGAGAACGGGGAGTACAAGTACCCCGAGGGCTTCGACCCCGAGACGAACGAGTGGCTCGAGGGCTTCGAGACGCAGCGTGAGGCCTGGGAGGCGGAGTACGCCAAGGCGCACGCCCGCTGGGAGTCGCACCGCGAGCAGGTCCGCGCAGCGCTGTCGGCCGACGCCGACGCCGCGGCCGGGGACGTCGTCTCCGGCGGTTCGAGCAGCAGCTCGTCCTCGTCGTCCTCCTCGTCGTCCTACTCCTCCGCTGCCCCCGTGCAGGAGGAGGAGACCGGCGGCACGCTGGCTTCGGACGAGGCGCTCGCCGCGCTCCGTGAGAAGCTGACCGGCAACTGAGCCGACGGTCGCCGGCCCGCTGAGGGTCGTCGACCAGGACGAAGGCCCGCCACCCCCCGGGGTGGCGGGCCTTCGTCTCGTCAGGAGCCGGACCGGTCGGCGTCGAGGTCGGCGAACTGGGTCCGGTACAGCTCGGCGTAGAGCCCGCTCGACGCGAGGAGCTCGGCGTGCGTGCCCCGCTCGACGACGACACCGTCGTCGAGCACCACGATCGAGTCGGCGGCCCGCACGGTGGAGAGCCGGTGCGCGATGACCAGCGAGGTGCGGCCCGCCAGCGCCTCGTCGAGCGCCGACTGCACGGCCGCCTCGGACTCGGAGTCGAGGTGCGCGGTCGCCTCGTCGAGCACGACGACGTCCGGCGCCTTGAGCAGGAGCCTGGCGATCGCCAGCCGCTGACGCTCACCACCCGAGAGACGGTACCCGCGGTCGCCGACGACCGTCTCCAGGCCCTCGGGCATCCGGGCCACGAGGTCGCCGATCCGGGCCTGCTCGAGGGCGTGCCAGAGCTGGTCGTCGGTCGCGTCGTGGCGGGCGAACCGCAGGTTGCCCGCCACCGTGTCGTGGAACAGGTGGGCCTCCTGCGACACCACGCCCACCGTCTCGCGGAGGGAGGCTGCGGTGACGTCCCGGAGGTCCTGACCGGCGATGCGCACCGCCCCGGCCGTCGGGTCGTACAGGCGGACCACGAGCTGGGAGAGGGTCGTCTTGCCCGCCCCGGACGGTCCCACGAGGGCGACCATCGAGCCGGCGGGCACCGAGAACGACACGTCGTGCAGCGTGGCACCGACGGGGTCCTTGCGGACCGTGGCGACGGACTCGAGCGAGGCGAGCGAGATCTCGTCGGCCCGCGGGTAGCGGAACGTCACGGCGTCCAGCTCGATGCCCGCCCCGTGGGTGGCCACGGCCGCCCGGAGGTCGAGTGCATCAGGCTTCTCCGCCACCGTGGGCTCGAGGTCGAGGACCTCGAGCACCCGCTCGAAGCTCACGAGTGCCGTCATCACGTCGACCTGCACGTTCGACATGGCGGTCAGGGGGCCGTAGAGCCGTCCGAGGTAGGCGGTGAGCGCGACGATCGTGCCGACGGTGAGCTGACCGGCGATCGCCTGCAGGCCGCCGACCCCGTAGACGACGGCGATGGCGACGGAGGCGAGCGTCGTCAGACCGACGCGGAACCAGGTCGAGTACAGAGCTCGTGCGACGCCGACGTCACGCAACGCCCGCGCCTGCTCGGCGTAGCGGGCGGCCTCGCGCTCCGGGTCGCCGAACACCTTGGCCAGGTGGGCCCCGGCGACGTTGAACCGCTCGTTCATCAGTTGTCCGGCGTCGGCGTCGAGCTCGTAGCCGCGGTGCGCCAGGGCGGCGATCCGTCGGCCGAACCAGCGGGCGGGCAGGACGAACGCCGGCAGGAGAGCCAGGGCCAGCAGCGTGAGGCTCCACGACATCGCGAACATCGCCGCGAGGGTGAAGACGATCGTGAGGCCGTTGGAGACGACCGTCTGCAGGGTGGACGTGAAGGCCTGCTGCGCTCCGAGCACGTCCCCGTTGAGCCGTTGCACGAGCGCCCCGGTCCGTGCGCGGGAGAAGAAGGCCAGCGGCATGCGCTGGACGTGGTCGTAGACGCCGGTGCGCAGGTCGACGATGAGCTCCTCGCCGACGACCGCCGACACCCACCGCTCGGCGAGCGTCAGCACAGCGGTCAGGAGAGCGAGGCCGGCCGCCGCCGCCGCCATGGCCAGCACGACGTCGCGCTGCCCGTCGCCGATGCCGACGTCGATGAGGCGGCGGAAGAGCAGCGGGACCGCCGCGCCGGCTGCCGCCCCCACGAGGAGCAGGAGCACGAAGAGCGCCAGTCGGCCCCGGTAGGGGCGGGCGAAGGCCAGGATGCGGCGCAGGGTCTCGCGGGGGAGCCGGCGCCGGCGCACCGACGCGTCCTGGAGGTAGGACCGCATCGGCCCGCCCATCCCGGCTCCACCGGGCCGTCCACCGGGTGCTCGCCCGCCCATGCTCATGGCGTGAAGCCTACGGCGAGGGCAGGATGTACCCATGTTCCGCATGGGTCTCACCGGTGGCATCGCCGCAGGCAAGTCCGTCGTCTCCCGTCGTCTCGACGAGCTGGGCGCGGTGGTCGTGGACCACGACGTGCTGGCGCGCGAGGCGGTCGCGCCGGGCTCCGTGGGGCTCGCCGAGGTGGTCGAGGCGTTCGGCGACCAGGTGCTGGCCGGCGACGGTTCGCTGGACCGGCCCGCTCTCGGACGGCTGGTGTTCGCCGACCGTGGTGCACGGAGCCGGCTCGAGGGGATCGTGCACCCGCAGGTGCGCCGTCTGGCGGCCGAGCGCGAGGCCGCAGCGGGCGCCGCCGACCCGCGTGCCGTCGTCGTGCACGACGTCCCGCTGCTCGTCGAGACCGGCCATGCGGACCGCTACCACCTCGTGGCGGTGGTCGACGCCCCGGCGGAGCAGCGCGTGCGGCGGCTGGTGACCGGCCGGTCGCTGACGGAGGCGGAGGCCCGTGCGCGCGTCGAGGCGCAGGCGGGCGACGACGAGCGTCGGGCCGTGGCCGACGTCCTGCTCGACGGGACCGGTACGGAGGCCGGCCTGAGGGCGCAGGTGGACGATCTGTGGGCCCGGGTGGCGACGGAGGTCGCGCAGGAGTTGGACGCCGAGGAGGACGAGCGCGCGTGAAGGTCCTCGTCACGGGGTTCGAGCCCTTCGACGGCGCGGCGGTCAACGAGTCGTGGGAGGCCGTGCGGTGCCTCCGGGCGGCGTGGGCCGACGAGCAGCGCCCGGAGGAGCTGGTCGTCGCCCGGCTGCCGGTCTCCTTCCGGGGCGCCCCTGCGCTCCTGCGCCGGCTGCTCGCCGAGCACTCCCCGCAGGTCGTCGTGTGCGTGGGTCTCGCGGCGGGCTCACGCGCCGTGCGGCTCGAACGGGTCGCGGTCAACGTCGTCGACGCCCGGATCCCGGACGCCGCAGGGCGGGCACCGGTCGACGAGCCGGTCGTCGCCGACGGCCCGGTCGCCTACCTGAGCTCGCTGCCCCTGAAGGCGGCCCTGGCGTCCGTGCGCGGGACCGGCGTCCCCGTCGCCGTCAGCAACACGGCCGGCACCTACGTCTGCAACGCCACCTTCTACGCGCTCGCGCACGCGCTGGCGGCCACGGACGTGCGGGCTGGTTTCGTGCACGTGCCCGCGGCCGACGTCGTCCCGGTGGCCGGGTCGGCGCGCGCCCTCGCAGCGGTCGTGCGCACGGCGGCCGACCACCGCGCCGGACGGATCGACGACCTCGTCCTGGCGGCCGGTACCGAGCACTGACCTGACTGAACTGGTCGGGCCCGCACGTCCCGAGGCGGTTGTCGGTGGCCCGGCCTACCGTGGGGGCATGCGACCCGTGACCGACCTGCAGCGCACCGTTGCTCCCTTCGAGGTGATCTCCGAGTTCGAGCCCAGCGGAGACCAGCCGGCCGCGATCGGAGCGCTCTCCGAGCGGATCCAGGCAGGCGAGAAGGACGTCGTCCTGCTGGGCGCCACGGGTACCGGCAAGAGCGCGACCACCGCCTGGCTCATCGAGAAGCTGCAGCGTCCGACGCTCATCATGGCGCCGAACAAGACGCTCGCGGCGCAGCTCGCCACGGAGTTCCGTGAGCTGCTGCCGAACAACGCCGTCGAGTACTTCGTGTCCTACTACGACTACTACCAGCCCGAGGCGTACATCGCCCAGACGGACACCTACATCGAGAAGGACTCCTCGATCAACGACGAGGTGGAGCGGCTGCGGCACTCGGCGACGTCGAACCTGCTGACCCGTCGCGACACCGTCGTGGTGGCGTCCGTGTCGTGCATCTACGGCCTGGGTACACCGCAGGAGTACGTCGACCGGATGGTGCGGCTCGAGGTGGGGGACGTCGTCGACCGCGACGAGATGCTGCGCAAGTTCGTGCAGATGCAGTACTCGCGCAACGACATGGCGTTCACCCGCGGGACGTTCCGCGTGCGTGGCGACACCGTGGAGATCATCCCGGTGTACGAGGAGCTGGCCGTGCGCATCGAGATGTTCGGCGACGAGATCGAGTCGATCCAGACGCTGCACCCCCTCACGGGTGACGTGATCCGTACGGAACAGAGCGTGTACCTCTTCCCGGCGACGCACTACGTGGCGGGTCCGGAGCGGATGGAGCGCGCGATCGGCAGCATCGAGGCAGAGCTCGAGACGCGCCTGGCCGAGCTGGAGCAGCAGAACAAGCTGCTCGAGGCTCAGCGGCTGCGGATGCGCACCAGCTACGACATCGAGATGATGCGCTCGATCGGGACCTGCAACGGCATCGAGAACTACTCACGTCACATCGACGGCCGCGAGGGGGGTACCCCGCCGAACACGCTGCTCGACTACTTCCCCGAGGACTTCCTGCTCGTCATCGACGAGTCGCACGTGACCGTCCCGCAGATCGGGGCGATGTTCGAGGGCGACATGTCGCGCAAGCGGTCGCTGGTGGACCACGGGTTCCGCCTTCCCAGCGCCATGGACAACCGGCCGCTGCGCTGGGAGGAGTTCGTGGAACGCATCGGGCAGACGGTCTACCTCTCGGCGACCCCCGGCGACTACGAGCTGTCGATGTCCGACGGCGTCGTCGAGCAGATCATCCGGCCCACCGGCCTCGTCGACCCGGAGGTGGTGGTCAAGCCCACGACCGGCCAGATCGACGACCTGCTGGGCGAGATCCGCGACCGCGTGGAGCGCAACGAGCGGGTGCTGGTCACGACCCTGACCAAGAAGATGGCCGAGGACCTCACCGACTACCTGCTGGGCAAGGACGTGCGGGTGCGCTACCTGCACTCCGAGGTCGACACCCTGCGCCGCGTCGAGCTGCTCCGTGAGCTGCGCATGGGGGAGTACGACGTGCTGGTGGGCATCAACCTCCTGCGCGAGGGCCTGGACCTGCCGGAGGTCTCGCTGGTGGCGATCCTCGACGCCGACAAGGAGGGCTTCCTGCGCTCCGAGCGCTCCCTGATCCAGACGATCGGCCGCGCCGCCCGCAACGTCACCGGTCAGGTGCACATGTACGCCGACAAGATCACCCCGGCGATGCGGTTCGCGCTCGACGAGACCGACCGACGTCGGGAGAAGCAGAAGGCCTACAACGCCGAGCGGGGGATCGACCCCCAGCCGTTGCGCAAGCGGATCGCGGACGTCACGGACATGCTGGCCCGGGAGGACATCGACACGGCCGAGCTGCTGGCGGGAGGCTACCGCCGGGCAGCAGGGGACAGCCGCGGCAAGGCGCCCGTGCCCGGATCGCCGAAGGAGGCCTCGACGTCGGGCAACCGCCTGGCCGGGCTGGCGGGCGACGAGCTCGCCGAGCTGATCCAGGAGCTCAGCGACCAGATGCACGCCGCCGCCGCCGAGCTGCAGTTCGAGGTGGCGGCACGCCTGCGCGACGAGATCGGCGGGCTCAAGAAGGAGCTGCGCCAGATGCGGGCGGCCACGGGCTGACGCCGGGGGCCCGGGGCGTGCCCGCGCCCCGGACCCCGGGCCGCCCGCCCACCCACCGGACCGGAGGAGCTCAACATGGCGACGACCTTTCAGGTGACCTTCGACGCAGCCGACCCGAGAGCGCTCGGTGAGTTCTGGTGTGCCGCGCTGGGCTACGAGCGGGACGCGCCCCCGGCCGGGTTCGCCACGTGGGAGGAGGCTCTGACGGCATGGGGCGTGCCGCCGGAGCGGTGGAACAGCAAGAACGCCGTGAGCGACCCGGCCGGCGTGGGTCCGCGGATCTTCATCCAGCAGGTGCCGGAGCCCAAGATGGGCAAGAACCGGGTGCATCTCGACCTGAACGTCAGCGGAGGACGGGCGGATCACGAGCGCCTCGTGGTGCTGCAGGCCGAGGCCGAGCGGCTCACCGCCCTGGGTGCGACGGTCCTCACCGAGGGCGCCGAGCTCGGGGACGTCTGGATCGTCATGCAGGACCCGGAGGGCAACGAGTTCTGCCTCCAGTGAGCGGCCGTCGGCAGCGTGGCGTGCCGGCGACCGAACCGGCCTCGTGCCGTATGCTGGTCGATCGTTGGAGGGGAGTATCTCCCAAGTGGTGAGGCCGTCAGTACGACCGGCGTCGGTGCCGGTTCGGTCTCACCCACCCGGAACGACGGGTGAGAGAGACCTCCGGTGCCTCGTCCTGCGTACCGGAAGGATCTGTCATGGATGTCCCCGTCTGGGTCTGGCTCGTCACGATCGCCGCGATCCTCGCGATGCTCGCCGTCGACTACCTCGGTCACGTGCGCACGCCGCACGCGCCGACCCTGAAGGAGTCGGCATGGTGGTCGCTCGCCTACGTGGCGGTGGCCGTCGCGTTCGGGGCGATAGTGTTCGCGGGCTGGGGAAGCCAGTACGGCGGTGAGTACTTCGCCGGCTACATCACCGAGAAGTCGCTGAGCGTCGACAACCTCTTCGTCTTCGTGCTGATCATGACGAGCTTCCGCGTGCCGCGGGAGCACCAGCAGCGCGTGCTCCTGATCGGCATCACGATCGCGCTCGTGCTGCGGACCGTCTTCATCCTCGCCGGGGCGGCGCTCATCGCGAACTTCGCCTGGATCTTCTACGTGTTCGGCGCGTTCCTCGTGTGGACCGCGATCGCCCAGGCCCGTGCCGGCACCTCGCACGACGAGGAGTTCACCGAGAACGCCGTGCTGCGGCTGACCCGGCGAGTGTTCCGCACGACCGACGACTACGTCGACCACCGGATGACCGTCCGCATCGACGGCAAGCGGTACATCACGCCGATGCTCATCGTGATGGTCGCCATCGGCAGCGCCGACCTGCTCTTCGCCGTCGACTCGATCCCGGCGATCTTCGGGCTGACCCAGGAGACGTTCCTCGTCTTCGCGGCCAACGCCTTCTCGCTGCTCGGCCTGCGCCAGCTCTACTTCCTCGTCGACGGTCTGCTGGACCGGCTCGTGTTCCTCAACTACGGGCTGGCCGCGATCCTCGGCTTCATCGGCGTGAAGCTGATCATCCACGCCCTGCACACCAACGAGCTCCCGTTCGTCAACGGCGGCCAGCACGTCGAGGCGATCCCCGAGATCCCCACGAGCTACTCGCTGACGTTCATCGTGGTGGTGCTCGCCGTCACCACCGTCGCGTCCCTGGCGAAGACGCGCCGCGACCAGCGCGTCGGCGTCGCGGCCGCGAAGGGTGACGAATGACCCACGAGCTGCCGGTGCTGTTCGAGGTCGTGGCGCTCGCCGCGATCGCGCTGCTGCTGGTCGCAGACCTGGCGATCGTCGGGCGCCGGCCGCACGTGCCGTCGATGAAGGAGAGCGGCATCTGGGTCGCGGTCTACGTGAGCCTGGCGGTCGTCTTCGGCCTCGTCGTGCTGGCCGTCGGAGGCGCCGCACCGGCAGGCGAGTTCTACGCCGGCTGGCTGACCGAGTACTCGCTCAGCATCGACAACCTGTTCATCTTCGTCATCATCATGTCGCGGTTCGCGGTGCCGCGGGAGCACCAGCAGAAGGTGCTGATGGTGGGCATCATCATCGCGCTCGTGCTCAGGGCGGGCTTCATCCTCGCGGGCGCCGCGCTGATCGCGGAGTTCCTGGCCGTCTTCTACCTGTTCGGGGCGTTCCTGCTCTACACGGCCGTCAAGCTGCTGGCCGGCGACGACGACGAGGAGTACAAGGAGAACGTCGCGATCCGTCTCCTGCGCCGGGTCCTGCCGGTCGCGGACGCCTACGACGGCGCCAAGGTCCGCACGGTCGTCGACGGCAGGCGTCTGTGGACCCCGATGCTCGTCGTGTTCGTCGCGATCGGCACCACCGACCTGCTGTTCGCCCTGGACTCGATCCCGGCGATCTTCGGTCTGACGAAGGACCCGTTCATCGTCTTCACCACGAACGTCTTCGCGCTCATGGGCCTGCGTCAGCTCTACTTCCTGCTCGGCGGGCTCCTGGAGCGGCTCGTCTACCTGCCCGTGGCGCTCTCGGTGATCCTGGGCTTCATCGGGGTGAAGCTGATCATGGAGGCCATGCACGGCAACACGTTGCCCTTCGTCAACGGCGGGCAGCCGATCGAGTGGGTGCCCGAGGTGCCGATCTGGCTGTCGCTGCTCGTCATCGTCGGCTCGCTCGCCGTCGCGACGGTGGCCAGCCTGATCAGGACCCGACGGACCCCGACGGTCCCTGCGCAGGTCCCGGTCGAGGTGGCCTCGGCGGCGTCGCCCGACGACGGCGGGCGAGACCTGCACTGACCTGGTGCGGCATACTGGGCCGTCGTCGCCGAAGAGGAGCCCACCGTGTCCGACAGCTCGAGCCTGCACCAGCCGCCGCCCGAGGGTGCGGACGGACCGCCGCCGGCCGACGGCAGGCCCCTGCCGGCGTACGGCCGGTACCTGCCGTCGGCCGGGTCCGGCGCCCCGTCGCCGTCTCCCTGGTCCGAGCACCCCGCGCCGGAAGGTCCCCCGCGCCCCCTGCGCATCGCCGTCTCGCTGATGTGGGTCGGCGCGGTGCTGAGCCTGCTCGGTGCCGTCGTCGCGTATTTCATGGTCGACACGGTGAACACGCTGGTGGCACAGGAGCTCGCCGCCCAGGGGATGCAGGAGCTGGCCACGCCGGAGTTCCTGGCCATGCTGGAGGGCATGATCGTGGTGGGGCTCGTCGCCGGCGGAGCGATCTCTGCCGGCCTCTGGGCCTGGATGGCGGTCAAGAACCGGCAGGGCAGGCCGTGGGCCCGCGTGCTGGGCACGGTCCTTGCCGCGGTGTACGTCGTCAACTACGTGTCCGGCCTGGCTCAGGCCGGCGCGACGCCCCAGGCGGTGCTGGGAGTCCTGCAGGTGGGCCTCGTCGTCACGACCGTCGCGCTGATGTGGCAGCGCGCCTCCTCGGACTACTACGCCACGAGGTCCGCCGCGCGCCGTTGAGCGTGCAGGCGCCCGCGGTCGTGAGCGTCAGGCCGCGAACCCGCCGATGACGGGCACCCACGCACGCACGCCGACCGCGGCGACGAGCCCCTCGCGGCGGAACGGGTCGGTGTCGAGCAGCTCCGTCGCCGCCGTCGCCGACGGGGCGCGCACGACGATGAGGGCGCCGTCCGGCTCCTGGTCCGTGGCGGGCAGGGGCCCCGAGACCAGCACGGCCCCCTCGGCGCACAGCGCCTGCAGGTGGTCACGGTGCGCAGGGCGGACGCGGTCCCGAGCGGAGGCGCTGCCCGGTGCGTAGACGTAGGTGACGGCATAGACGTTCATGGCGCCATCCAAGCATCCCGGGACGGTCGGCGGCCGAGGTGTCCGCCGTACCACCACGAGGACGTGACATGGAACACCTGTACGAATGTCGGTGGTGGGCCGTAGGATGCTGCGGTGAGCAATCGCCTCGTCGTCTCCGGTGCCCGCGAGCACAACCTGCGCAACGTCGACCTCGACCTGCCGCGGGACTCGCTCATCGTCTTCACCGGTCTGAGCGGCTCGGGAAAGTCGTCGCTCGCCTTCGACACCATCTTCGCCGAGGGCCAGCGGCGCTACGTCGAGTCGCTGTCCGCCTACGCCCGCCAGTTCCTCGGCCAGATGGACAAGCCGGACGTCGACTTCATCGAGGGGCTGAGCCCCGCGGTCTCGATCGACCAGAAGTCGACCAACCGCAACCCGCGTTCCACGGTCGGCACGATCACCGAGGTCTACGACTACCTCCGCCTGCTCTTCTCGCGCGCCGGCACCCAGCACTGCCCGGTGTGCGACGAGCCGGTCCAGGCGCAGACGCCGCAGCAGATCGTGGACAAGATCCTCGACCTGCCGGAGGGCACCCGGTACCAGGTGCTCGCACCGGTGGTGCGCGGGCGCAAGGGCGAGTACGCCGAACTCTTCGCCGAGCTGCAGACGCAGGGTTTCTCCCGGGCGCGGGTCGACGGTGACGTCGTCCAGCTCAGCAGCCCGCCCGCGCTGGAGAAGAAGGTCAAGCACGACATCGAGGTGGTCGTCGACCGGTTGGTCGCGCGTGACGGCGTGCAGCGCAGGCTGACCGACTCCGTGGAGACGGCGCTGGGACTGGCGGGTGGACTGGTGATGATCGACCTGGTCGACGTCACCGACGACGCCGGTGAGGAGAACGGACTGCCCGGTCTGCTGAAGTACTCCGAGAAGCGTTCCTGCCCCAACGACCACCCGCTGAGCCTCGACGAGATCGAGCCGCGGACCTTCTCGTTCAACGCGCCGTACGGCGCGTGCCCGGAGTGCACCGGCATCGGCTTCCGCCTGGAGGTCGACCCCGAGCTGATCGTGCCGGACCACGAGCGGACGCTGCGCGAGGGCGCGGTCGCACCGTGGTCGCAGACCTCCTCCGAGTACTTCGAGCGCGTCCTCGGGGCGCTCGCCGAGGAGATGAAGTTCTCGATGGACGTCCCGTGGCGAGCGTTGCCGCAGCGGGCTCGGGACGCCGTCCTGCACGGGCGCAACCACCAGGTGCACGTGAAGTACCGCAACCGGTGGGGCCGCGAACGCCAGTACTCGACGGGGTTCGAGGGCGCGGTGACCTTCATCGAGCGCCGGCACGCCGAGACCGAGTCGGACTGGTCCAAGGAGCGGTACGAGGCCTACATGCGTGAGGTCCCGTGCCCGGAGTGCCACGGCGCGCGCCTCAAGCCGGAGGTCCTCGCGGTCAAGGTGGGCTCGAAGTCGATCTGGGACGTGTGCCGGCTGCCGATCGGCGACGCCAAGGAGTACCTGGACGCGCTCGAGCTCGGTGCGCGCGAGACGGCGATCGCGGGCGAGGTGCTCAAGGAGATCCACGCGCGGCTCGGCTTCCTGCTCGACGTCGGGCTGCACTACCTGACCCTGGAGCGGGCGGCGGGGACGCTGTCGGGCGGGGAGGCGCAGCGCATCCGCCTGGCGACCCAGATCGGCTCGGGCCTGGTGGGCGTCCTGTACGTGCTCGACGAGCCCAGCATCGGCCTGCACCAGCGCGACAACCGCCGACTCATCGACACCCTCACCCGGCTCCGTGACCTCGGCAACACCTTGATCGTCGTCGAGCACGACGAGGACACGATCCGCGCGGCGGACTGGATCGTCGACGTCGGGCCCGGCGCGGGCGAGCACGGCGGCGCGGTGGTGCACTCCGGCGACTACGCGGGGCTGCTGGAGTCGGAGGGCTCGATGACGGGTGCCTACCTGTCCGGCCGGCGGAGCATCGCGCTGCCCGCCGCGCGCCGCGGGGTGGACCCCGCGCGCCAGGTCTCCGTGGTGGGTGCGCGGGAGAACAACCTGCGCGACATCGACGTGTCGTTCCCGCTGGGGGTGCTCACGGCGGTCACGGGCGTCTCGGGCTCCGGCAAGTCGACCCTCGTGAACTCGATCCTGCACACGGTGCTGGCCAACGAGCTCAACGGTGCCCGGCAGGTCCCCGGGCGGCACACGCGCGTGACCGGCACCGAGCAGCTGGACAAGGTCGTGCACGTCGACCAGGGGCCGATCGGCCGGACGCCCCGCTCGAACCCCGCGACCTACACGGGGGTGTGGGACCGGGTGCGCAAGATCTTCGCCGAGACGGAGGAGGCCAAGGTCCGTGGCTACGGGCCGGGCCGGTTCTCCTTCAACGTCAAGGGCGGCCGGTGCGAGGCCTGCTCGGGCGACGGCACGCTGAAGATCGAGATGAACTTCCTCCCGGACGTCTACGTGCCGTGCGAGGTGTGCCACGGCGCGCGGTACAACCGCGAGACGCTCGAGGTCCACTTCAAGGGCAAGACGGTCGCCGACGTGCTCGCCATGCCCATCGAGGAGGCCGCCGAGTTCTTCGCGGCGTTCCCCGCGATCTCGCGGCACCTGTCCACGCTGGTGGACGTCGGGCTCGGGTACGTGCGCCTCGGGCAGCCGGCGCCGACCCTCTCCGGGGGCGAGGCGCAGCGGGTCAAGCTCGCGAGCGAGCTGCAGAAGCGGTCGACGGGCCGCACCGTGTACGTGCTGGACGAGCCCACGACAGGTCTGCACTTCGAGGACATCCGCAAGCTGCTGGGCGTCCTGCAGTCGCTGGCGGACAAGGGCAACACGGTGCTCGTGATCGAGCACAACCTCGACGTCATCAAGAGCGCCGACTGGGTGGTCGACATGGGGCCGGAGGGCGGCTCGGGCGGCGGCATGGTCGTGGCGCAGGGCACGCCCGAGCAGGTCGCCGAGGTCGAGGCGAGCCACACGGGGCGGTACCTCGCCGAGGTGCTCGCGGCGCACCCGGACGTTCCCGTCGAGCCGCCGGCGGCATCGGCCACCGCCTCGCCGGCACCCACCGGACGCAAGAGCACCAAGAAGGCGCGAGCCACCAAGCGCGACGCCGCCTGAGCCTCTACGGTGTGGCCATGGGAGCCCACCACGAGTACTCCGTCGCCGTCCGTTGGCCCGCTGCCGAGGTCGTGCCGGGCGGCGCCGACGCGGTGACGTCGTCGTACACCGCGTACACACGCGACCACGACGTCGTGCTGCCCGGTCGCCCGGTGCTGCCCGGATCGGCGGACCCGAGCTTCCGCGGCGACCCGGACCGCTTCAGCCCCGAGGACCTGTTCGTGGCCAGCCTGTCGCAGTGCCACATGCTGTGGTTCCTGCACCTGGCGGCCGAGAGCGGGCTCGCGGTGCGGGAGTACACCGACGACGCGACCGGGACGATGCGGGTCGAGGCTCGTGGCGAGGGCCAGTTCACGGACGTGACGCTGCGGCCGCGGGTGGTCGTGGAACCGGGGGAGCGGGCCACCGACGAGCACGTCGAGGCTCTGCACCACCGTGCGCACGCCCTGTGCTTCCTGTCCCGGAGCGTCAACTTCAGCGTGCTCGTCGAGCCGGCACCGCTGCACCTGGCGGACGCCGCCGCCTGAGCGGTTCCCGCGATGTCGGTGCCCTGACCTAACCTGGGGCCCATGGCCGACCCTGCGACATATCGACCTCGGCCGGGAGAGATCCCGACCTCGCCGGGCGTGTACCGGTTCCGTGACGCCCACGGCCGCGTGATCTACGTCGGCAAGGCGAAGAACCTGCGTCAGCGGCTGTCCAGCTACTTCCAGGACGTCGCCAACCTGCACCACCGCACGCAGCAGATGGTCACCACGGCCGCCTCGGTCGAGTGGACGGTCGTCGGCACGGAGGTGGAGGCCCTCGCCCTGGAGTACTCCTGGATCAAGGAGTACGACCCCCGGTTCAACGTCAAGTACCGCGACGACAAGTCGTATCCCTACCTCGCGGTCACGATGGGTGACGAGATTCCTCGGGCGCAGGTGATGCGCGGGGCGAAGCGCCCCGGCACGCGCTACTTCGGTCCCTACGGTCACGCGTGGGCGATCCGCGAGACGCTCGACCTCCTGCTGCGGGTCTTCCCGGTGCGGACCTGCTCGGCCGGGGTGTACCGGCGGGCGCAGCAGTCGGGCCGCCCGTGCCTGCTCGGCTACATCGACAAGTGCGCCGCGCCCTGCGTCGGGCGGATCAGCCCTGAGGACCACCACGACCTGGCGCGTGACCTGTGCGACTTCATGGCGGGCGACACGGCCCGCTTCGTGCGCCGGCTCGAGCAGGAGATGTCCGACGCCGCCGCGAACCTCGAGTACGAGCAGGCGGCCCGGCTGCGCGACGACCTGGCGGCCCTGCGGCGCGTGACGGAGAAGAACGCCGTCGTGCTCTCCGACGCGACCGACGCCGACGTCTTCGCCATGGTCGGCGACGAGCTGGAGGCGGCGGTCCAGGTGTTCCACGTCCGCGGCGGCCGGATCCGGGGTCAGCGCGGCTGGGTGGTCGAGAAGGTCGAGGACGCCACGGACGCCGAGCTGGTGGAGCACCTGCTCCAGCAGGTCTACGGAGCGGTCGACGACGCGCGCGACCCCGACGCGTCCGAGCGTGAGGCACGGGCCGTGGCGCGCGACGCCGTGCCCCGGGAGGTGCTCGTGCCCGTCCTCCCCGCGGACCTCGAGCAGGTCACGGCCTGGCTGGCCGGTCTGCGGGGAGCCCGGGTCGACGTCCGGGTGCCGCAGCGCGGCGACAAGCGCGAGCTCGCCGAGACCGTCCGCAAGAACGCCGAGCAGGCGCTCGCGCTGCACCGGACGCGGCGCGCCGGCGACCTCACGACCCGCAGCCAGGCGCTGGCCGAGCTCCAGGAGGCGCTCGGGCTCGACGAGGCCCCGCTGCGGATCGAGTGCTACGACGTCTCGCACACCCAGGGCACCTACCAGTCGGCGTCGATGGTCGTGTTCGAGGACGGGCTGCCGCGCAAGAGCGAGTACCGGTCGTTCTCGGTCCGCGGGCCGGACGGCGACGGCGCGGCGGACGACACGGCAGCCATGTACGAGGTCATCACCCGCCGCTTCAAGCGCTACCTCAGCGACCGGCACGCCAGCGGCGAGCTCGGGACGAACGGCGAGGTCGCCTCGGAGGTGGACCCGGAGGAACGTCGGCGCTTCGCCTACCCGCCGCACCTCGTCGTCGTGGACGGTGGCCCACCACAGGTCGCGGCGGCCGCCCGGGCGCTCGCGGAGCTCGGGGTGACCGACGTCGCGCTGTGCGGGCTGGCGAAGCGGCTGGAGGAGGTGTGGATGCCCGGCGAGGACTATCCCGTCATCCTGCAGCGCGCCTCCCAGGGCCTGTACCTGCTGCAGCGGGTCCGGGACGAGGCGCACCGGTTCGCCATCGCCCAGCACCGTCGTCGCCGCAGCAAGGGCATGGTCTCGTCCGTGCTCGACGACGTCCCGGGCCTCGGCCCGGCACGCCAGCAGGCGCTGCTCGCCCGGTTCGGCTCGGTGAAGCGGCTGCGTGCGGCGAGCGTGGAGGAGATCGCCGAGGTCAAGGGCATGGGCGCACGCACCGCCCAGGCGGTGGCCGACGCGCTCGCCAAGAGCGACGCCGTCGGCCAGGGCGGCACCGTGCAGGGTCCGCGGGCTGGCATGCTTGACCCATGAGCGAACCGTCGCCCATCACCGTCCCGCAGGGCATCGCCGCGATCGAGGCCGCCACGCCCGCACCTGACCGTTCCGACCCCGAGGTGCTCATCATCACGGGCATGTCCGGTGCCGGCCGCACCCGGGCGGCCGGAGTCCTGGAGGACCTCGACTGGTTCGTGGTGGACAACCTCCCTCCGCTGATGATCGTCCCGCTCGTCGACCTGATGACCAAGGCCGGCTCCTCGGTCGAGCGTCTGGCGGTCGTCGTCGACGTCCGTGGGCGCGAGTACTTCCCCGAGCTGACCGAGGCGCTGGGGCACCTGCGGTCGGGCGGGGTCACCTACCGGATCCTGTTCCTCGACGCCTCGGACGAGGTGCTCGTGCGGCGTTTCGAGAGCGTGCGCCGTCCGCACCCGCTGCAGGGCGGCGGGCGCATCCTCGACGGCATCGCCGCGGAGCGTCGGGTGCTGGCCTCGATCGCCGAACGGGCCGACGTCGTCCTCGACACCACCGGCCTGTCGGTGCACGACCTCGCCAAGGAGGTGCGCGACGCCGTCGCCGCCGGCTCGGTCGACGCCCTGCGGATCAACGTGGTGGCGTTCGGCTTCAAGTACGGTCTGCCGCTCGACGCCGACCACGTCGCGGACGTGCGGTTCCTCGCCAACCCGTACTGGATCTCCGAGCTGCGCCACCTGACGGGGCAGGACGAGGCCGTGCGCAGCTACGTCCTGGGACGGCCCGGCGCGACCGAGTTCGTCGAACGGTACGTCGCGGCCCTCGAGCCCGTGCTGGCCGGGTACCTCGCGGAGGAGAAGCGGTACGTGACGATCGCCGTCGGATGCACCGGCGGCAAGCACCGGTCCGTCGCGCTCGCCGGAGAGATCGCCGACCGCCTGCGCGCCACCGGGCAGCGCGTCACGGTCACCGCCCGTGACCTCGGCAAGGAGTGAGACGCTGAGCTCCGCACCCGCCGAAGGCGTCCTCGCGCGCCCCTTCCCGACACCTCGCGAGATCGGCGGCCCGGAGGGGCCGCGGACGGTCGCGCTGGGCGGCGGCCACGGCCTGGCCGCGAGCCTGGGCGCCCTGCGCCTCCTGACGGACCGGCTCACGGCCGTGGTCACGGTGGCCGACGACGGCGGCTCGTCCGGACGGCTGCGTGACGAGCTCGACGTGCTGCCCCCGGGGGACCTGCGCATGGCGCTCGCGGCCCTGTGCGACGACTCGGAGTGGGGTCGGACGTGGAGCGACCTCCTGCAGCACCGGTTCGCCTCGGGCGGCGAGCTCGACGGGCACGCGATGGGCAACCTCCTCATCGTCTCGCTGTGGGAACGCCTCGGGGACACCGTGGCCGGCCTCGACTGGGTCGGACGCCTGCTCGGGGCGCGCGGCCGGGTGCTGCCGATGGCGTCGGTGCCGCTGGTCGTCGAGGCCGAGGTCGTGGACGAGGGCGTGACGACGACGGTCGTCGGGCAGAGCAGCGTCGCCCGGTGCGGGGGCAGGATCGACACGCTGCGGCTCGACCCTGCCGACCCGCCCGCGTGCCCGGAGGCCGTCCGCGCCGTGATGGAGGCGGACTGGGTCGTGATGGGACCGGGGTCCTGGTACTCGTCGGTCCTCGTGCACCTGCTCGTGCCGGAGCTGGCGGCGGCCCTGCACGCGACGCCGGCGCGTCGGTGCGTCACCCTGAACCTCAGTGCTGAACCGGGGGAGACCCACGGTCTGACGGCGCCCGAGCACCTGGCGGCGTTGCGTCGGCACGCGCCCGGGCTGCGCGTCGACGCCGTCCTGGCGGACCCGTCCGCCGTCGACGACACCGAGGAGCTGCGGGAGGCGGCGCAGGCGCTGGGGGCCCGGCTCGTCGTCGGTCCCGTGGCGCGGGGCGACGGCACGCCGCGGCACGACCCGCTCCGGCTGGCGGCCGCCTACCGGGACGTCTTCGAAGGGCCGGAGCCACGGGCCGGGGGCGACACCCACGGCTGACGGCGCACGTCACGGGCCCGTGGCAGGATGACGCCATGGCGCTGACGGTAGAGGTGAAGGACGAGCTGTCCCGGCACGTGGTGACCCGGACGTCGTGCCGCAAGGCCGAGGTGTCGGCGATGCTGAGGTTCTCGGGCGGGCTGCACATCATCTCGGGGCGCGTGGTGATCGAGGCCGAGCTCGACACGGAGTCGGCGGCGGCCCGCCTGCGGCGGGCGATCGTGGACCTGTACGGGCACGCCAGCGAGCTGATCGTCGTCCGGGCCGGAGGCCTGCGCAAGAACGACCGGTACGTCGTCCGTGTGGTGCGCGACGGGGAGTCGCTCGCCCGGCAGACCGGGCTGCTGGACTCGCGGGGGCGGCCGGTGCGCGGCCTGGCGCCCGAGGTCGTCTCGGGCGGGGTGGACGCGGCGGAGGCGGTGTGGCGTGGTGCGTTCCTGGCGCACGGCTCGCTGACGGAACCCGGTCGGTCCATGTCTCTCGAGGTGACGTGCCCGGGGCCGGAGGCGGCGCTGGCGCTGGTCGGTGCCGCCCGGCGCATCGGGGTGCAGGCGAAGTCCCGCGAGGTGCGCGGGATCGACCGCGTCGTGGTGCGTGACGGGGACGCCATCAGCGAGGTGCTGCGCCGGATGGGCGCGGTGGTCACCCGCGAGACGTGGGAGGAGCGCCGGGCCCGCCGCGAGGTGCGGGGCACGGCGAACCGCCTGGCGAACTTCGACGACGCGAACCTGCGGCGGTCGGCCCGCGCGGCGGTCGCGGCCGGCGCGCGCGTGCAGCGGGCGTTCGAGATCCTGGGCGACGAGGTTCCGGAGCATCTCCGCGAGGCCGGCGAGCTGCGCCTGGCCCACAAGCAGGCGTCGCTGGAGGAGCTCGGGCAGCTCGCCTCGCCGCAGCTCTCCAAGGACGCGGTGGCCGGCCGTATCCGGCGGCTGCTCTCGACCGCGGACAAGCGGGCCATGGACCTCGGCATCCCCGACACCGAGGCGGGTCTGTCGCCGGACCTGCTGGACCTCTGACCCTCGTCGCCGACCACTGGTCGGACCACCTGTCTCACGGGGGACCGGAGTCAGCAGCAGGCAACGGATGGGTATAGGCTCCCAGGTGTCAGGTGACGACGGTGTGACCCTGGACTTGATGTCCCGGCCATGCGTCACGGGACCTCCGGGGTGGCTCCGTACGTTCCAGCGCGCCGACGGCGCGCGTGAGTTTGGCATCAACCGTGTGCGCCGGTCCGGATCCGGCGCGCCCTGAGGAGGGCTATCGTGACCATCCGCGTCGGCATCAACGGCTTCGGCCGCATCGGACGTAACTTCTACCGCGCTCTCGTCGAGTCGGGTGCGGACATCGAGGTCGTGGGCGTCAACGACCTGACCGACAACAAGACCCTGGCCCACCTGCTGAAGTACGACACCACGCTGGGTCGCTTCGGCAAGACGGTCGAGTTCGACGACGACAACATCATCGTCGACGGCACCAAGATCCGGGCCCTCGCCGAGCGCGACCCGGCGAACCTCCCCTGGGGCGAGCTGGGTGCGGACATCGTCATCGAGTCCACCGGGTTCTTCACGGACGCCACGAAGGCCAAGGCGCACATCGACGCCGGCGCCAAGAAGGTCATCATCTCCGCCCCGGCGAAGAACGAGGACGCCACCTTCGTGATGGGGGTGAACAGCGACCAGTACGACCCGGCCGCCCACCACATCATCTCCAACGCCTCGTGCACCACGAACTGCCTCGCCCCGCTGGCGAAGGCGCTCAACGACTCCATCGGCATCGAGCGTGGCCTGATGACCACGATCCACGCCTACACGGGTGACCAGAACCTGCAGGACGGTCCCCACAAGGACCTGCGTCGCGCACGCGCCGCCGCGCAGAACATCGTGCCGACCACCACGGGTGCCGCGAAGGCCGTGGCTCTGGTGCTCCCGGAGCTCAAGGGCAAGCTCGACGGGTACGCCCTGCGCGTGCCGGTCATCACCGGCTCTGCCACCGACCTCACCTTCGAGGCGCCCAAGGACGTCACGGTCGAGGAGGTCAACGCCGCGGTGAAGGCTGCCGCCGAGGGCCCGCTCAAGGGCGTCCTGTCCTACGTCGAGGACGAGATCGTCTCCTCCGACATCGTGACGGACCCGCACCAGAGCATCTTCGACGCCAAGCTCACCAAGGTGATCGGCAACCAGGTCAAGGTCGTCTCCTGGTACGACAACGAGTGGGGCTACTCCAACTCCCTCGTCTCGCTGACGCTGCTCGTCGGCGACAAGCTCTGACGAGCTGCTCCACCAGAGTGTGACCACGACGTCCGCGGGTGCGCGGTCCGCCCGTCCCCGTGACGAGCGGACCGCCGCACCCGCGGACGTCGTCGTGTCGCGAGAAGTACCCCACCCGACCTTCCTGCACGAGGTGAGCTCATGAAGACGATCGACACTCTCGGGGACCTGCGCGGCCGCCGCGTCCTGGTCCGCTCCGACTTCAACGTGCCGCTCGACGGCACGACCATCACGGACGACGGCCGTATCCGTGCGGCGCTGCCCACGTTGCGGCGCCTGGCCGACGGCGGCGCGCGCGTCGTCGTCATGGCCCACCTGGGCCGCCCGAAGGGCGCCCCGGACCAGAAGTTCTCCCTGGCCCCCGTGGCCGCGCGCCTCGGTGAGCTGCTGGGGCAGGAGGTCTCGCTCGCCACGGACCTCGTCGGCGAGTCGGCACGGTCCACCGTCGAGAGCCTGGCCGACGGTCAGGTGGCGCTGCTCGAGAACGTCCGCTTCGACGCGCGCGAGACGTCCAAGGTCGACGCCGAGCGCGCCGAGCTGGCCGGCGAGCTCGCCGGGCTCGCGGACGCGTTCGTCTCCGACGGCTTCGGCGTTGTCCACCGCAAGCAGGCCTCGGTCTACGACATCGCCCAGCTCCTGCCCGCGGTCGCCGGCGACCTGGTCCTCAAGGAGGTCGAGTCGCTCTCCCGCGCCACGACGGACCCGGCGCGGCCCTACGCCGTCGTGCTCGGTGGGTCGAAGGTCTCTGACAAGCTCGGCGTCATCGCCAACCTCCTGACCAAGGCCGACCGCCTCCTCATCGGCGGCGGCATGGTCTTCACGTTCCTCGCCGCGAAGGGCCACTCCGTGGGCTCGTCGCTGCTCGAGGAGGACCAGGTCGAGACCGTCAAGGGGTATCTCGCCCAGGCCGCGGAGAACGGCGTCGAGATCGTCCTGCCCACCGACATCGTGGCCGCCGACTCGTTCGCGGCGGACGCCCCGCACGCGACCGTGCCCGCCGAGGAGATCCCGGACGGCAAGATGGGGCTGGACATCGGCCCGGACTCCGGGCAGCTCTTCGCCGCGAAGCTCGCGGACGCGCGAACCATCGTCTGGAACGGTCCGATGGGAGTCTTCGAGTTCGACGCGTTCGCCGGCGGCACCCGTGCCGTCGCGCAGGGCATCGTCGACGCGACGGCCGGCGGCGCCTTCTCGATCGTCGGTGGTGGCGACTCCGCGGCCGCGGTGCGCATCCTCGGGTTCGACGAGCAGGGCTTCAGCCACATCTCGACCGGCGGCGGCGCCAGCCTCGAGCTGCTGGAGGGCAAGGAGCTGCCGGGCCTGACCGTGCTGGCCGACTGAGCGTCGCTGCTCGACACCTCCTCGGCACCAACCAACCACGACACGAAGGACACGACTGTGGCCACGAACCGCACGCCCCTGATGGCGGGCAACTGGAAGATGAACCTGGACCACGCCGAGGCGATCGCCGCGGTCCAGAAGCTCGCCTGGACCCTGAAGGATGCCGGGCACGACTACTCCGCGGTGGAGGTGGCGGTGCTCGCACCGTTCACCGACCTGCGGTCCGTGCAGACGCTGGTGGACGCCGACAAGCTCGAGGTGCGCTACGGCGCGCAGGACATCTCGCAGCACGAGTCGGGCGCCTACACCGGTGAGGTCTCCGGCGCGATGATCGCCCGTCTCGGCTGCACCTACGTCGCCGTCGGGCACTCCGAGCGCCGCGAGTACCACGCCGAGGACGACGCGGTCGTCAACGCCAAGGTCAAGGCCGCCTTCGGCAAGGGCGTCACGCCGATCCTGTGCGTCGGGGAGGGGCTGGACGTGCGCAAGGCGGGCGACCAGGTGGCCTACACGCTCGCCCAGCTCGACGCTGCGCTCGACGGCGTGCCCGCCGCGCAGGCGAAGGACGTCGTCGTGGCGTACGAGCCCGTGTGGGCCATCGGCACGGGCGAGGTCGCGACGCCGGAGGACGCCCAGGAGGTCTGCGGCGCGATCCGTGCCCGACTCGCCGAGCTCTACGACGCCGAGGTCGCCGGCGGCGTGCGCGTGCTGTACGGCGGCTCGGTCAAGTCGGGCAACGTCGCGCAGATCATGGCGCAGCCGGACGTGGACGGAGCGCTGGTCGGCGGGGCGAGCCTCGACCCGGAGGAGTTCGCGAAGATCGCGCGGTACCAGTCGCACGTCGCCTGACGCAGGGACGCGGCGCTCCGGCGCCGGTCCGTCCAGGACGCCTCTCGTGGCGGTCAGCCCTCGGTCATGCCAGGGGTTCGCCACGGGAGGCGTTCGTCACCTAGTCTTGACCCCGCCGGGCAATCCCGGCACCGTCAGCCCGCCGTGAGGCGGCCGAGAACCGAGGACACCCATGTTCGCCGCGTTGACCCTCTTCCTGAACGTCGTGCTCGTGCTCACCAGTGCGTTCCTGATCCTGCTCATCCTGATGCACAAGGGCAAGGGCGGTGGCATGTCCGACATGTTCGGGGGCGGGATGTCGAGCGCGGCCGGGAGCTCCGGGGTCGCCGAGCGCAACCTCAACCGCATCACGGTCGGGATCGCCCTGGTGTGGATCGTCGTGATCGTCCTCCTCGGACTCGCCACCAAGGTCAGCTGACGGACCAAGAGCCGCTCAGTGGGGTGCGGCGTCAGGCGGTGGGGGCGCCGTCGGGCACGAGGATCGTCCGTGGGCGTGAGCCCACAGAGTCGAAGGTGAGGACGACACGTGGCATCTGGACACGCCATCCGTGGCTCGCGCGTCGGAGCCGGCCCGATGGGAGAGCAGGAACGCGGCGAGATCGCTCCGCGGACCGTGGTCTCCTACTGGTGTCTCAACGGGCATGAGACACGGCCGAGCTTCGCCGCGGTGGAGCAGGTGGAGCCCCCCGAGCACTGGGACTGTCCGCGGTGCGGATTCCCCGCGGGGCAGGACGCGGCGAACCCGCCGGCACCGCTGCGCAACGAGCCGTACAAGACCCATCTGGCCTACGTGAAGGAGCGGCGGTCGGAGGAGGACGGCGCCGCCCTGCTGGAGGAGGCTCTCGCGACGTTGCGGGACCGGCGCTCCGGCGGACTGGCGACGATGCGCTGACGAACGACGAGGGGCGGTCCCGAGGACGGGACCGCCCCTCGTCGTTCGTGGCGGAGGACGTCGGTGCCGGACGACTCAGTCGCGACCCGCGGCGGCCGCGGCGTCGAGGAGCCACAAGGTGCGGTCGTGCCCGACGGCACGGACCGCGGGGACCTGCGTCACCGGTCCGTCCGCCAGCGCTGCCGCGGCCTGGGCAGCCTTCTCGGACCCGGCGGCGACGACCCACACCTCGCGCGCATGCCCGATGGTCGCGAACGTCAGCGAGACGCGGTCCGGCGGGGGCTTGGGGGAGTCGTGGACCGGCACGACGGCGCCCGCCGCGCCGAGCGCGGGATGCTCGGGGAAGAGCGACGCGACGTGCCCGTCCGGGCCCATGCCGAGCAGGAGCACGTCGAACGACGGCGTGGCGGCGTCCCCGGCCGCGAATCCGGCGAGCTCGGCGGCGTAGGCGGTGGCGGCGTCCTCGGCGGTCTCCGCCTCGCCCGGCCCGTCGCCGCGCGCCGGCACGGCATGGATGTTGCCCGCGGGCAGACCTGACGAGGCCACGAGGTCGTCCAGCAGGGCGTCGCGGGCCTGGGTCTCGTTCCGGTCGGCGTCGCCGGCCGGCAGGAACCGCTCGTCGCCCCACCACAGGTGCACGACCGACCAGTCGACCGCGGCACGCAGCGGGCTGCCGGCGACCGCGGCGAGCGTCTTGATACCGACCGTGCCGCCGGTGAGCACGACGTGCACCGGGCTGCGGACCGACTGCACGTCCAGGATCCGCGTGAGCAGGCGTGCCGCGGCAGCCTCGGCGAGGACGGTGGGGTCGGGATGGACGACGACCAGCCGGGTGCTCACGCGACCGCCTCGACCGTCTCGACCCGGGCCAGGCCCTTGGCGAGCACCTGGCCGTAGATCTCGTCGGGGTCCAGCCGCCGCAGCTCCTCGATGAGTGCCTCGGACAGCGAGCGGATGGGCAGGGACATGCGCCGCTCGGGCTTGCCGGGCTGGCTGATCGTCACCACCCGGCCGTCGGGGCGGTCGAGGACGATGGGCCCGCTGCGGCGCTCCAGGGTGACCCGGGTGATCGCGTCGGAGCCCTCGGTGCGTTCCACCGTCGCCGGGCACTTGAGCTTCAGCCCGAGCCATGCCGCCAGCAGGTCGAGCGAGGTGTGCTGGGTCTGCCCCTCGACGCGGACGGCGGTCACCGGCTCGTAGGGCGGCTGGTCGATCGCCGCGGCGATGAGGCCGCGCCACAGGGTGACACGCGCCCAGGCCAGGTCCGTGTCACCCTCCGTGAACGACGCGGCGAGCCGCCCCAGCATCCCGACCGGGTCGCTCGCCGTCGTGGTGTCCGTGATCCGTCGCTGCGCCATGGCGCCCAGGGGGTCGGCGACCGGGTCGGCCGGGCCTCCCGTGGGCCACCAGACGACGATGGGCGCGTCCGGCAGCAGGAGGGGCATCACCAGCGTGTCGGGGTGGTCCCGCAGCGGCTCCGCGCACCGCAGCACCACGACCTCGCTGGCGCCGGCGTCCCCGCCGACGCGGATCTGCGCGTCGAGCCGGCCGGCCGTGCCGCGCGAGGCGAGGGGCGCGACGACGATGACCCGGCAGGGGTGCTCGTGGCTGGCCTCGTTGGCGGCGGCCACCGCCGCCTCGATGTCGTCCTCGACGGCGACGACGACCAGCGTCAGCACACGGCCCAGCGCCACGGCGCCGCCCTCGTCGCGGAGGTGGTCGAGCCGCTTGCTGACGGCGTTGGTCGTGGTGTCCGGCATGTCGATGATCATGGCTGGTGCTCCTTCGTCGTGCCGGCGGGTCAGGGTCGGCGCCACGTGCGGCCGTCACGGGCCATCATGGCGTCGGCGGACGGCGGGCCCCACGAGCCCGACGGGTACGGCTCCGGAGTGCCCTTGTGCGCCCAGTGCGCGATGACCGGGTCGAGGATCTTCCAGGAGAGCTCGACCTCCTCGCGGGTGGGGAAGAGCGGCGGGTCGCCCAGCAGGACGTCCAGGATCAGCCGCTCGTACGCCTCCGGGGAGGACTCGGTGAAGGAGTGGCCGTAGCCGAAGTCCATCGTGACGTCGCGGACCTCCATCGCCGTGCCCGGGACCTTGGCGCCGAAGCGGAGCGTGACGCCCTCGTCCGGCTGGACACGGATGACCAGCGCGTTGCTCCCGAGGTCGGACGTCAGCGAGCTCTCGAACGGCAGGTGCGGAGCCGTCTTGAACACGACGGCCACCTCCGTGACCCGCCGGCCGAGCCGCTTGCCGCTGCGCAGGTAGAAGGGGACGCCTGCCCACCGGCGGTTGTCGATGTCGAGCCGGATCGCGGCGTACGTCTCGGTGGTGGACTCCGGGTTGAAGCCCTCCTCCTCGAGGAACCCCACGACCTTCTCGCCGCCCTGCCAGGCCGAGGCGTACTGCCCGCGGGCCGTGTGGCGGGAGAGGTCGCGCGGCAGGCGGACCGAGGACAGCGCCTTGATCTTCTCGGCGCGCAGCGCGTCGGCGTCGAAGTCGACCGGCTCCTCCATGGCGACGAGAGCCAGCAGCTGCATCAGGTGGTTCTGGATGACGTCGCGGGCCGCGCCGACGCCGTCGTAGTACCCGGCCCGCCCGCCGATGCCGATGTCCTCGGCCATCGTGATCTGGACGTGGTCGACGTAGTTGCTGTTCCACAGCGGCTCGAACATCTGGTTCGCGAAGCGCAGCGCCAGGATGTTCTGGACCGTCTCCTTGCCGAGGTAGTGGTCGATGCGGAACACGGATTCGGGCTCGAAGACCTTGGAGACGACCGAGTCCAGCTCCCGGGCGGACTCCAGGTCGTGGCCGAACGGCTTCTCGATGACCACGCGGCGCCAGGCCTCGTCCGGGGACTCCGAGAGGCCCGAGCGGGAGAGCTGCTCGCACACGAGGGGAAAGGCGCTCGGTGGCACCGAGAGGTAGAACGCGTGGTTGCCGCCCGTGCCGCGCTCGGCGTCGAGGTCCTCGACCGTCGTGCGCAGCCGCTCGAAGGCCTCCGGGTCGTCGAACGAGCCCTGGACGAACCGGATGCCCTCGCTGAGCTGCTGCCACGTCGCCTCGCGGAACGGGGTGCGAGCGTGCTCCTTGACGGCGTCGTGCACGATCTGCGCGAAGTCCTGGTCGTCCCACTCCCGGCGGGCGAACCCGGTCAGGGCGAAGCCGGGTGGCAGGAGCCCGCGGTTGGCGAGGTCGTAGACCGCCGGCATGAGCTTCTTGCGTGACAGGTCGCCCGTGACCCCGAAGATCACGAGGCCGCAGGGGCCAGCGATCCGGGGGAGCCGGAGGTCGAGCGGATCGCGCAGCGGGTTCTGCTCAGCAGTGATCTTGGCCGGTCTCACGGTGCCCCGTCTCTCTCGTGGTGCTGATCTGGTGATGCGTGGTGGTCGTCGCGCGAACGGTCAGCCGCGGGCGGCGTCGAGGCCGTTCTTGGTCGTGGTCAGCAGCTCGTCCCAGCTCTTCTCGAACTTGGACACGCCCTCCGCCTCGAGGCGGGCGGTGACCTCGGTCATCGAGATGCCCTGCGACTCGACGGCCGCCAGCGTGGCGAGCGCCTGCTCGGCCGTGCCCGAGACGGTGTCGCCGGAGATCTCTCCATGGTCCGCGAAGGCGTCGAGCGTGGCCTCGGGCATGGTGTTGACGACGCCCGGTGCCACGAGCTCGGTGACGTACAGGGTGTCCGGGTAGGCGGGATCCTTCACGCCGGTCGACGCCCACAGCGGGCGCTGCGGCTGTGCCCCGGCGGCGGCCAGCGTCTGCCAGCGCTCCGAGGCGAACACCTCCTGGTAGGCGGCGTAGGCCAGACGGGCGTTGGCGATCGCAGCCTTGCCGCGCAGCGCGAGGGCCTCGTCCGTCCCGACGTCGGTGAGCGCGGAGTCCACGGCGGCGTCCACGCGGGAGACGAAGAACGAGGCGACCGAACCGATCGGCCCCAGGTCGTGCCCCTGGGCCCGGGCCCGCTCCAGCCCCGTGAGGAACGCGTCCATGACCTGGCGATAGCGGTCGATGGAGAAGATGAGGGTCACGTTGACGCTGAAACCGGCGGCGATCGTCTCGGTGATGGCCGGCAGGCCCTCGACGGTCGCAGGGATCTTGATCATGAGGTTGGGCCGGTCCACGGTGGTCCAGAGCCGGCGGGCGGTCTCCACGGTGGCCGCCGTGTCGCGGGCCAGCCGGGGGTCGACCTCGATGGAGACCCGGCCGTCCACGGTGCCGGTCGCGTCGTACACACCGCGCAGCACGTCGGCCGCGGACCGGACGTCGTCGGTGGTGATCGTCTCGACCGCCGCCTCCACGTCGGTGCCGGCCAGCTCCGCCAGCGCCGTGTCGTAGGCGTTCCCCGTGGAGAGCGCCCCGGCGAAGATGGTGGGGTTGGTGGTGACGCCGACGACGTCGTGGGTGTCGATGAGCCCGGCGAGGTTGCCGGTGTCGAGCCGCTCGCGCGACAGGTCGTCCAGCCAGATGGACACGCCTGCCTCGGAGAGGCGCCGGGTGGGTCGGTTCGTCTCGGTCATCTCAGGGTCTCCTGCCTCGACGTCGGTGGCCTCGCCACCGCGTTCGTCACATGGTGGACGACGACGGCGGCCGACGCCTGCCGGCCGCCGTCGTCGGAGGTGCTACTCGCCGCGCACGGCCGCGACGGACTCGCGGGCGGCGGCGGCCACGGCCTCGGCGGTGATGCCGAACTCGCGGTAGAGCGTCTGGTAGTCGGCGGACGCACCGTAGTGCTCGAGCGAGATGCTGCGTCCGGCGTCGCCGACGATGTCCCGCCAGCCCTGCGCCACGCCGGCCTCGACCGAGACGCGTGCCCGGACCGCCGTCGGCAGCACCGACTCGCGGTAGGCGGCGTCCTGGCGGTCGAACCACTCACGGCTCGGGAGCGACACGACCCGCGCGGCGATGCCGTCGGCGGCGAGGAGCTCGCGCGCCTCGACCGCGAGCTGGACCTCGGAACCGGTGCCGACGAGGATGACGTCGGGCGTGCCTTCGGTGTCCAGCAGCGTGTAGCCGCCCTTGAGGGTGCCCTCCGCACCGGCGAAGCCCTCGGTGCCGCGGGGGAAGGTGGGCACGCCCTGGCGGGTCAGGACGAGGCCCGCAGGGTGGTCGCGGTTCTCGAGGATGCCGCGCCAGGCCCATGCCGTCTCGTTGGCGTCCGCCGGGCGGACGATGTCGAGACCGGGGATGGCACGCAGGGCGGCCAGGTGCTCCACCGGCTGGTGGGTCGGGCCGTCCTCGCCGAGGCCGATCGAGTCGTGGGTCCACACGAAGGTGCTCGGGATGCCCATGAGGGCGGCGAGCCGGACCGACGCGCGCATGTAGTCGGAGAACTGCAGGAACGTGCCGCCGTAGGGACGGGTGAGCCCGTGCAGGACGATGCCGTTGAGGATCGATCCCATGGCGTGCTCACGGATGCCGAAGTGCAGGGTGCGGCCGTAGGGGTCGCCCGGGAACTTCTTCGTCGCGTGCTCGATCGGGACGAACGAGGTCGCCCCGTCCATGGTCGTGTTGTTCGACCCCGCGAGGTCGGCCGAGCCGCCCCAGAGCTCGGGCAGGACGTCGGCCAGCGCGGAGAGCACCTTGCCGGAGGCGGCGCGGGTCGCGACGCCCTTGGTGGACTCCTCGAACTCCGGCAGCGCCTCCGTCCAGCCCTCCGGGAGCTCACCCGCCGTGAGCCGCTCGAGGAGCGCCGCCCGCTCGGGGCTCGCCGTGCGCCAGGCCTCGAAGGCGGTCTCCCACGCGGCGCGCTGGTCACCCTGGCGCTCGGCGACGGCGCGGGTGTACGCCAGCACGTCGTCGTCGATGTGGAAGGACTTCTCCGGGTCGAGGTCGAGGACCTTCTTCATGCCGGCGACCTCGTCGGCGCCCATGGCGGAGCCGTGGATGCCACCGGTGTTCTGCTTGGTGGGGGCAGGCCAGCCGATGATGGTGCGCAGCGCGATGATGGACGGCTTGCCCGTCTCGGCCTTCGCGGCGTCGAGCGCTGCGGCGAGCTCGGCGGTGTCCTCGGCGTAGCCCGTGCCGCCTTGCGTGAAGTCGACGCGCTGCGTGTGCCAGCCGTAGGCCTCGTAGCGCGCGAGCACGTCCTCGGTGAACGCGATGTCCGTGTCGTCCTCGATCGAGATCTTGTTGTCGTCCCAGATGACCACGAGGTTGCCGAGCTGCTGGTGGCCGGCGAGCGAGGACGCCTCGGAGGTGACGCCCTCCTGCAGGTCGCCGTCGGAGGCGATGACGTAGACGTGGTGATCGAACGGGGAGGTGCCCGGCGCGGCGTCGGGGTCGAGCAGGCCCCGCTCGCGGCGTGCGCCGTAGGCCATGCCGACGGCGGACGCCAGGCCCTGGCCCAACGGACCGGTCGTGATCTCGACGCCGGGCGTGTGGCCGTACTCGGGGTGGCCCGGGGTCTGCGAGTCCCAGGTGCGCAGCGCGGCGATGTCGTCCATCTCCATGCCGTACCCGGCGAGGAAGAGCTGCAGGTACAGCGTCAGGGACGAGTGCCCGGCCGACAGCACGAACCGGTCGCGTCCGACCCAGGCCGGGTCGCTCGGGTCGTGCCGCATCGCCTTCTGGAAGAGCAGGTACGCGGCGGGCGCGAGGGAGATCGCCGTACCGGGGTGGCCGGAGCCGCACTTCTCGACGGCGTCGGCGGCGAGCGCCTTGATGGACTTGACCGCGCGCGCGTCGAGTTCGTTCCACTCGAGCGGCGACAGTGCGGGGTCGAACGCGTTCACGTATGCCTCTTTCCTGCCCGAGGCGTGGCCCCGGGAGCTCTGCTGCTGTGGCCGGGCGCGGCAGGCCTCGCCTCTGGCGGCGAGGACGGTCGCCGGGCGCAGCCGAGGGACCGGTGCGCACGACGGCACCAGTGCCCTGCGGTGTGCGTCTCCACACTAGCGGTGACGGCGGACCGACGCGTCCATGCCTCGGGACCGTCCCACGATGTGGGCGCGCGCCGGGCCGGCGGCCGGCCCTGCCCGGACCTTTCTCACACCCGGTCGGCGCCGCGCGGGGACGAGGGGTCGCACGGGTCGGCGTACGATGGAGCCGCCCGACCGACCCCCTCGCGAACGGAAGCATCACGCGCGTGAGCACCCCGAGCCGCACGACGTCCGACTCGTCGACGACACGCGCCGTCGTGCACCGTCCCGACGGCGCCCGCGCGGCGGCCTGGCGCGATCGCGTCGGCGCCTACGTCGCGCTCACCAAGCCGCGCATCATCGAGCTGCTGCTGGTGACCACGGTGCCGACGATGATCCTCGCTCAGGGCGGCCTGCCGGACCTGTGGCTCGTGGTCAAGACGCTCGTCGGCGGCGCCCTCGCGGCCGGTTCGGCCAACGCCTTCAACTGCTACCTCGACCGGGACATCGACGAGGTGATGAACCGGACGAAGCGTCGGCCGCTCGTCACCGGGGAGATCGTGCCGCGCAGCGCGCTGATCTTCGCCACGGCCCTGGGCGTCGTGTCGCTGGTGTGGTTCGCCTGGCTGGTCAACGTCCCGGCCGCCTGGCTGACCTTCGCGGCGATCGCCATCTACGTCGTCGGCTACACGATGATCCTCAAGCGGCGCACCTCGCAGAACATCGTCTGGGGCGGCATCGCCGGCTGCATGCCGGTGTTCATCGGCTGGGCGGCTGTGACCGAGTCGCTGAGCTGGGCCGCGCTGGCCCTGTTCGGCGTCATCTTCTTCTGGACACCGCCGCACTACTGGCCGCTGTCGGTCAAGTTCAAGAAGGACTATGAGAACGCCGGCGTGCCGATGCTGCCCGTGGTCGCCTCGGACCGCCGCGTCGCGGCCGAGATGGTCGGGCACACGGTGGCGATGATCGCCTGCTCGCTCGCCCTGGTGCCGCTGGCCGGCATGACCTGGGTGTACACGGTCGTCGCCGCAGCATCGGGCGGGTGGTTCCTGTGGCTCACCGTCGCCATGCTCCGCAAGGCTCAGGGGCGCTCGCGGGGCGGCCCGGGTGCGATGAAGGTGTTCCACGCCTCGATCACCTACCTCACCGTGCTGTTCGTCGCCGTCGCCGTGGACGTGTTCCTCCCGTTCTGACCTGCCGGCGGCCTGGACCGGGCATGATGGGCGCGTGAGCGCTCCCGCCGATCTGCTGCAGCCCGCCCTCGAGGCGGCGCTGCGCGACTACCTGGCGCACGTGCGGGTCGAGCGCGGCCTGTCGACCAACACCGTCGCGGCCTACCGGCGGGACCTGGGTCGCTACGCGAGGTACCTGGCAGAGGCCGGTCGCAGCGCGCTCGACCAGGTGACCGAGCACGACGTGAGGTCGTTCCTGGCGGCGGTCCGTGAGGGGTCGGACGGCGGGCGCGCGCTCTCGGCGTCGTCGGCCGCCCGTTCCCTCGCCGCCGTCCGGGGGTGGCACCGGTTCGCCCGCGCAGAGGGCCTGACGACCGAGGACCCGTCGGCCGAGGTGGCCGCGCCCACCCAGACACGACGGCTGCCGCACGCCCTGAGCGTGGACGCCGTCGCCCGGCTGCTCGCCGCCGCGTCGTCGGGGGACACGCCGGCCGGTCTGCGCGACCGGGCGCTGCTCGAGCTGCTGTACTCGACCGGTGGGCGGATCAGCGAGGTCGTCGGCCTGGACGTCGACGACGTGGGGTCCGACGCCCTGGTGCGCCTCTTCGGCAAGGGCAGCAAGGAGCGCATCGTCCCGGTCGGCTCGTACGCCCGGGACGCCGTGGACGCCTACCTGGTCCGGGCGCGTCCGGTGCTGGTCGCGGCGGGCTCCGCGCGCGGCCGGGGCACCCCGGCGCTGTTCCTCAACACGCGGGGCGGCCGTCTCTCGCGGCAGAGCGCCTGGGCGGTGCTGCAGGGCGCGGCCGAGCGCGCGGGTCTGACCGAGCACGTCTCGCCGCACACGCTGCGGCACTCGTTCGCCACCCACCTGCTCGCCGGCGGCGCCGACGTCCGCGTGGTCCAGGAGCTGCTCGGGCATGCCTCGGTGACCACCACGCAGATCTACACGATGGTCACCCCCGAGGCGCTCCGGGAGGTCTACGCCGCCACGCACCCGCGGGCGTTGTAGCGGGCCGCGGCACGGCCGCGCGTCGGCCGGGGTGCCGATGTCCACCACGCCGCGCGGCGGACCGGTGCCCGGCACACCGCCGGTGTAGCGTGACGGACGTGAGCGACGCACCCGGGGGGAGCGACACGATGACGCAGCCTGCGACGGCCGAGAGCACGTTGCCCGGGATCCCGGGCCGAGGGCCGGAGGACGGACCGGCCACCGACGTGGTGGGTCGGCCGCTGCCCGAGTTCCCGGAGCCTCCGACGCGCGCGGGCCACGGCCCGGCGCGGATCGTGGCGATGTGCAACCAGAAGGGTGGCGTCGGCAAGACGACCACCACGATCAACCTGGGTGCGGCCCTGGCCGAGTACGGCCGCAGGGTGCTGCTGGTCGACTTCGACCCGCAGGGCGCCGCGTCGGTCGGGGTGGGGATCAGCCCGCACGAGCTCGACCTGAGCGTCTACAACCTGATCATGGACCGCGACGTCGAGCTGTCCGACGTCGTCCGGCCGACCGCCATCGAGCGGCTCGACGTGGTCCCCGCCAACATCGACCTCTCGGCGGCCGAGGTCCAGCTCGTCGGAGAGGTCGCCCGGGAGTCGATCCTGTCGCGGGCGCTGCGCCCGGCGCTGGACGACTACGACGTCATCCTGGTCGACTGCCAGCCCTCCCTGGGGCTCCTGACCGTCAACGCGCTGACGGCCGCGCACGGCGTGCTCATCCCGCTGGAGTGCGAGTTCTTCGCGCTGCGCGGTGTCGCCCTCCTGGTCGAGACGATCGACAAGGTCAAGGACCGTCTCAATCCCGATCTGGAGGTCGACGGGATCCTGCCCACCATGTTCGACTCGCGCACGCTGCACTCGCGCGAGGTCGTGCAGCGGGTCCACGAGGCGTTCGGCGACACGTTGCTGCACACGGTCATCGGACGCACGGTGAAGTTCCCGGACGCCTCGGTGGCCGCCGAGCCGATCACCGCTTACGCTCCGACCCACCGCGGCGCGTCCGCCTACCGGCAGCTCGCCCGCGAGCTCGTGGCCCGTGGACGCATCGCCTGACCCCGGTCGGACGGAGCCGCCGCGGGCCGGAGCCTTCACGGTCCACCTCGCCAACTTCGACGGTCCGTTCGACCTGCTGCTGTCCCTGATCAACGCTCGCAAGCTCGACGTCACCGAGGTCGCGCTGGCCGAGGTCACCGACGACTTCATGGCACACATCCGGGCCGCCGACTCCGCCTCCCGAGAGGCGGCCGGCCGCGGCGAGGAGCATCCCTCGTGGGACCTCGGCGTGGCGAGCGAGTTCCTGGTGGTCGCCGCGACGCTGCTGGACCTCAAGGCGGCCCGGCTGCTGCCGGGCATCGCCGAGGAGGACGCCGAGGACCTGGAGCTCCTGGAGGCGCGCGACCTGCTCTTCGCGCGGCTGCTGCAGTACCGCGCCTACAAGGAGGTCTCCGCGGTGCTGGCCGAGCGCCTGGCCGCGGAGGGTCGGCGGGTGCCGCGCTCGGTGCCGATGGAGGCACACCTGGCGGCGATGCTGCCCGAGCTCGTCTGGACCCTCGACGGCGACCGGATCGCCGCGCTCGCCGCGAAGGCGCTCGAGCCCCGGCTGCCCCCCGTGATCGGGCTGAGCCACCTGCACGCGCCCGCGGTCAGCGTGCGCGAGCAGGCGGCGATGGTGGTCCGGCTCCTGCGGCGCGACCACGTCGCGACCTTCCGTGCCCTCACGGCGGGCGAGGAACGCCTCGTGGTGGTGGCGCGGTTCCTGGCCCTGCTGGAGCTCTTCCGCAACGGTCAGGTGGCGTTCGACCAGGTCGCGGCACTCGGTGAGCTCACGGTGCGGTGGACGGGGCACGACGGCGGCGAGATCGGCGAGGAGTTCGAGGAGTTCGAGGGCGCCGTGGAGGGAGTCGCATGACCGACACCGAGACCGAGACCCCGGCCGAGTCCGACGCCGCGGCGCGACGAGACCGCACCGGGTCGGAGTCCAGCGCGAGCAGCGCTACGGAACCGGTCGACGTCGACGAGCTCCCCGGCGGCATGGAGGCCGCGCTCGAGTCGATCCTCATGGTCGCGGAGGCGCCGGTCGAGGTGGAGCGGTTGGCCGCCGCGGTCGGCCGCCCGACGGCGGAGGTCGCCGACGCGCTCGAGCGCCTGGCGGGGGAGTACCGCGGCGAGACGGGCCCGAGACCGCGGGGCTTCGAGCTGCGCCGCGGCGCGCAGGGTTGGCGCGTCTACTCCTCGCGGGAGCACGCCGAGGTCGTGAGCCGGTTCGTGCTCGAGGGCCAGTCGTCCCGTCTGAGCCAGGCGGCGCTGGAGACGCTCGCGGTGGTCGCCTACCGGCAGCCCGTGACGCGCGGTCAGGTCTCCGCCGTGCGGGGTGTCAACGTCGACGGCGTGGTGCGCACGCTCCTGGCCCGCGGACTGGTGGCCGAGGTCGGGCAGGACCCGCTGTCCGGAGCGGTGCTGTTCGGCACCACGGCGGAGTTCCTGGACCGGATGGGCTGGTCGTCGCTCGACGAGCTCCCGCCGCTCGCCCCGCACCTGCCGGGTGTGGAGGCGGTCGGCGACCTCACCGACTGACGCCTGCGACAATAGGACCATGCCCACCTCACGCCGCGGCGGCCGCCGTCGTCCCCAGCAGTCGAACGCAGCACAGACCCCACCGGTCGACGTCCACGTCGCCGACGGCGTCCGGCTGCAGAAGGTGCTCGCCCAGGCGGGGCTCGGCTCGCGCCGCAAGTGCGAGGAGCTGATCTCCGAGGCCCGGGTCGAGGTCGACGGCCAGATCGTCACGGAGCTGGGGGTACGGATCGACCCGGCCACGGCGGTCGTCCGCGTGGACGGCATGACCGTCCAGCTCGACCCGTCCAAGATCACCGTCGCGGTGAACAAGCCGCTGGGCATGATCTCGGCCATGAGCGACCCCGACGGCCGGCCCACGGTGGCCGAGCTGGTCAAGGACCGCCCGGAGCGGCTGTTCCACGTCGGTCGCCTCGACGCGGACTCCGAGGGCCTGCTGCTCCTGACCAACGACGGCGAGCTCGGCAACCGGCTCGCGCACCCGAGCCACGAGATCCCCAAGACGTACCTCGTCACGGTCGAGGGTGGCGAGGTGTACCCGCGGATCATGAAGCAGCTCACCTCCGGGGTGGATCTCGACGACGGCAAGGCACGCATGGACAAGGTGCGGGTCGTGGACGCGGTGCCCGGGCAGTCGATGCTGGAGGTCGTGCTGCACGAGGGCCGCAACCGCATCGTGCGGCGCATGTTCGAGGCCGTCGGTTTCCCCGTGACCCGTCTGGTGCGCACGCGCATCGGCCCGATCGCCCTGGGCGACCTCAAGGTCGGCCGGTCGCGCGTGCTGGGGCGCACCGAGCTCGGCACGCTCATGCGCGCCGTCGACCTCTGACCTCTTCCCGACCGCACCCGTACCCCACCCACTCACAGAAACGAGCAGCAGTGGTCACGATCGCCGTCGACGGTCCGTCCGGATCCGGCAAGTCCAGCGTCTCCAAGGCCGTCGCCGCCCGGCTCGGCCTCGCCTACCTCGACACGGGCGCCATGTACCGCGCGGCCACGCTGTGGTGCGTGCGCAGCGGCGTGGCTCTCGACGACACGGCGGCCGTGGCCGCCGCCGTGCGCGCGATGCCGCTGGAGATGGGCGTCGACCCCGCCGCGCCGGGGGTCGCCCTGGACGGGGACGACGTCGCCGCGGCGATCCGGACGACGGACGTCACCGCGGTCGTGTCGCAGGTCGCCACCAACCTGGACGTCCGCGACGAGCTGCGTCGTCGGCAGCGTGCCATCATCGCCGACGAGACCGCGGGCGGCTTCTCGGGTGGGCACGGCATCGTCGCGGAGGGCCGGGACATCACCACCGTCGTCGCGCCGGACGCGGACGCCCGCGTGCTGCTCGTGGCGAGCGAGGAGGCACGGCTGCGCCGCCGGTCCCTCGAGGTGCACGGCGTCGCCGACGCCACGTCCGTCGAGGCGACGCGGGACCAGGTGCTGCGCCGCGACCGTGACGACTCGACCGTGAGCACGTTCCACGTGGCCGCCGACGGCGTGGTCACGGTGGACTCCAGCGAGCTGGACTTCGAGCAGACGGTCGAGGCCGTGCTCACCGTCGTGGAGCGCGCGGCCGTCTGACGGACGCAGGGCCGCCCTCGTGCCCGGCGTGACGCGCGTCTCGCCGGGCACGACGGTACGACGTGGTGCCGACCCGTGCGCACCTGGGACAATGGTTGGCATGACCTACCCCGCCGACGGCCCCGAGACCACGCCCGCCGACGTCGTCGACGACCCTGCCGAGGACACCGCGACCGTCGTGACCGAGTTCGTCGACGACGAGGCGCGCGAGCGCGCTCTGCGCGCCGGCCTGGAGGACTTCGAGCTCGACGACTCCGACCGCCTGCTGCTGTCCGACGAGTGGGACGACGACGGCTTCGCCCCCGCCGAGCACGCCCTGCCGGTGCTGGCCGTCGTGGGCCGGCCCAACGTCGGCAAGTCCACCCTCGTCAACCGGATCCTGGGCCGGCGCGAGGCGGTCGTCGAGGACACGCCGGGGGTGACCCGCGACCGCGTGAGCTATCCCGCCGAGTGGTCCGGGCGGCACTTCACGCTGGTCGACACGGGCGGCTGGGAGGTCGACGTCGCCGGGATCGAGTCCAAGGTGGCGGAGCAGGCCGAGGTCGCGATCTCCCTGGCCGACGCCGTCGTGTTCGTGGTGGACGCCCAGGTCGGCGCCACGGCGAGCGACGAGCGGGTGGTCGAGCTCCTGCGCCGTTCGGGGAAGCCGGTCGTGCTGTGCGCCAACAAGGTCGACGGCCCTGCCGGCGAGGCCGACGCCGCGTACCTGTGGGCCCTCGGTCTCGGCGAGCCGCGTCCGGTCTCCGCCCTCCACGGGCGCGGGACGGGGGACCTGCTGGACGCCGTGCTGGACGCGCTGCCCGAGCATTCCGCGCACGGCACCCTGCGGCCTGAGGGTCCGCGGCGCGTCGCCCTGGTGGGCCGCCCGAACGTCGGTAAGTCGTCGCTGCTGAACAAGATCGCGGGCTCGCAGCGCGTGGTCGTCGACGAGGTCGCCGGGACGACCCGTGACCCCGTGGACGAGCTCGTCGAGATCAAGGGCATCCCGTACTGGTTCGTGGACACCGCGGGCATCCGCCGCCGCGTGCACCAGACCAGCGGTGCGGACTTCTACGCCTCGCTCCGCACGCAGGCCGCCATCGAGAAGGCCGAGGTCTCGGTCGTCCTGGTGGACGCGTCGGTGCCGCTGACCGAGCAAGACACGCGGGTGATCTCCCAGGTGGTCGACTCCGGGAGGGCACTGGTGATCGCGTACAACAAGTGGGACCTCATGGACGAGGACCGGCGTCCGTACCTGGAGCGCGAGATCGAGCGCGACCTGGTGCAGGTCACCTGGGCGCCCCGGGTGAACGTCTCGGCCCGGACGGGCTGGCACACGGACAAGCTGGTGCGGGCTCTCGAGACGTCGCTGGAGTCCTGGGACACGCGCATCCCGACCGGACGGCTCAACGGCTTCCTCGGTGAGCTCGTCGCGGCGCACCCGCACCCCGTGCGCGGGGGCAAGCAGCCGCGCATCCTGTTCGCCACGCAGGCCTCGACGCGCCCGCCGCGGTTCGTGCTGTTCGCCACAGGGTTCATCGAGGCGGGCTACCGCCGGTTCATCGAGCGCCGCCTGCGCGAGACGTTCGGGTTCGAGGGCTCGCCGATCTCGATCAGCGTGCGTGTCCGGGAGAAGCGCCGCCGGCGCTGAGTCCGCGCGCCCGGTGTGACCGGTGTCGCACCGGATGCCCGTGCTCGTGCGGTATCGTCGCAGCACGAACGAGCAACAGCTCGCGTGCTCTGGGGTCGGTGAAAATCCGAGCCGGCGGTGAAAGTCCGCGACCCGGTCACAGCCAGTGACCGGTTGACCAGGTGGAACTCCTGGACCGACGGTCAAAGTCCGGATGGGAAGACGCACGCGACGCCTTCGCCCGATCGCCGATGGTGTGGACCTGTCCACACCCGCGGTGCCTTGCGCCGCGGGCTCGGCGCGCGGCGACGACGCCGTGCAGCCCCAGCGGTCCGCGACCGGATGACAGGGGCTGACCATGACCACCGCCACGGCGGGACCCACCGTGAGACCCGCGGAGACCGACGCCATGCGTCGCGCCCTCGAGCTGGCTGCCACCGACGGGCTGGTCCTCGGCCCCAACCCGCGTGTCGGGTGCGTACTGCTCGACGCCGACGGCGCCACGATCGCCGAGGGCTTCCACCGCGGCGCGGGAACGCCCCACGCCGAGGCGGTCGCGCTGGCGAACGCGCGGGCCGCGGCCGGACCGGACGCGGCGCGCGGCGCCACCGCCGTCGTGACCCTCGAGCCGTGCGCCCACACCGGGCGTACCGGGCCGTGCGCACAGGCGCTGGTCGACGCCGGCATCGGCCGCGTCGTGTTCGCTCAGCTGGACCCGAACCCTCTCGCCACCGGCGGCGGTGCGCTGCTGCACGCGGCCGGTGTCGACGTCGTCGGCGGGGTGCTGGGTGACGAGGCACGCACGCTCAACGCCGTCTGGACGCGGGCCATGGAGCTCGGCCGCCCGGTCGTGACCTGGAAGGTCGCCGCGAGCCTCGACGGGCGCACCGCCGCGGCCGACGGGACCTCCCGCTGGATCACCTCGGCCGCGGCGCGGGCGGACGTGCACCGGCTGCGCGCCTCCTGCGACACGGTGCTCGTGGGCACCGGCACCGTGGCCGCCGACGACCCGTCGTTGACGGTCCGCGACGCCGACCTGACCGGCCAGCAGCCGCTGCGTGCCGTGATGGGCCGACGCGAGCTGCCGCCGTCGTCGCGGCTCGCCGTGCCGGCCGACGACGGGACCGAGACCCTGCACCTGCGCACCCATGACCCGCGCGAGGCGCTCGAGGCCCTGTGGGCCGCCGACCGTCGCCACGTGCTGCTCGAGGGCGGGGCCACCCTGGCCGCCGCCTTCTGGCGAGCGGGGCTCGTGGACGAGGTGGTCGCCTACGTCGCGCCCGTGCTTCTCGGTGCCGGCCCTGCCGCCGTGGGCGACCTCGGCATCACCACCATCGCCGGGGCCGCGCGGCTCGACGTCGTCGACGTCGCCCTGCTCGCCGCAGGCACCCCCGGCACGGCCGGGGCCGACGGTCGGGCCGACGCCGGCCCGACCGAGACGAACGTGCGGCTCACCCTGCGGCCGCGGAAGGAGTCCTGATGTTCACCGGGATCGTGACCGAGCTCGGCACCGTCCGTGCCCTGGAGACCACCGCCGACGCCGCACGGCTGACCGTCGCCGCGTCGGACGTGCTCGACGGCGTCCGCCTCGGCGACTCGATCGCCGTCGACGGCTGCTGCCTGACGGTGACGGCCTTCGACGCCGAGACGTGGACCGCGGACCTCATGGCCGAGACGCTGCAGCGCACCTCGCTCGGCTCCCTGGCCCCGGGTGCCCGGGTCAACCTCGAGCCGGCGCTGCCCGTCACCGGCCGCCTCGGCGGGCACATCGTGCAGGGGCACGTCGACGGCGTCGGCACGGTGCTCGCCCGGACACCGGGGGAGCGGTGGGAGGTCGTGGAGATCTCGCTGCCCACCGACCTGGCCCGCTACGTCGTGACCAAGGGGTCGATCGCCGTCGACGGCGTCTCGCTCACCGTGGTCGACGCCGGCACGGACCGGTTCGCCGTGAGCCTCATCCCCGAGACCCTCGAGCGCACCACGCTCGGCGCGCGGGCCGTGGGCGACCAGGTGAACCTGGAGACGGACGTGCTCGCGCGGCACGTCGAACGGCTGCTCGCGACGGCGGAGGTGACCTCGTGAGCGCGCCCGGCACGACCGCGGTGGTGGAGCGGGTCGAGCGCGCGCTGGCGGCCGTGGCGGCGGGACGCGCCGTCGTCGTCGTCGACGACGAGCACCGCGAGAACGAGGGGGACCTCATCTTCGCCGCCGAGGCGGCGACACCCGAGCTGATGGGCTTCACCGTGCGGCACACGTCCGGGCTCGTCTGCGTCGCCGCGGACGGCGCCACGCTGGACCGGCTCGCACTGCCCCTGATGGTCGCCGAGAACCGCGACGCCTTCCGCACGGCGTACACGGTGACCGTCGACGCGGCCGACGGCGTGACCACCGGGATCTCCGGCGCCGACCGGGCGCGCACCGCACGCACGCTCGCCGCGCCCGGCGCGGTGCCGGCGGACCTCACGCGGCCCGGTCACGTGCTGCCGCTGCGCGCCCGCGACGGCGGGGTGCTGGAGCGCCCCGGGCACACCGAGGCGGCCGTCGACCTGGCCCGGTTGGCCGGGCGGGGCACCACCGGTGTGCTCGCCGAGCTCACGCACGACGACGGCACGATGATGCGGCTCCCGGCGTTGCGGGAGTTCGCCGCCGCGCACTCGCTGGAGCTGCTCAGCGTCGCCGACCTGGCGGCCTACCGGCGCCTGACCGAGGTGCTCGTGGACCGCCTCGCCGTGACGCGGCTGCCCACCCGGCACGGCACGTTCACCGCCGTGGGATACCGCGACCGGGTGACCGGGGACGAGCACGTGGCCCTCGTGGCGGGGGCGCTCGCGGACCTGGACGGCGAAGGACCCGTCCTGGCCCGGGTGCACTCCGAGTGCCTCACCGGCGACGCGTTCGGCTCCCTGCGCTGCGACTGCGGGCCGCAGCTCGACGCCTCCCTGCGCGCCGTGCAGGAGGCGGGCCGCGGTGTGGTCGTCTACGTGCGCGGGCACGAGGGCCGGGGCATCGGGCTCGTCGCCAAGCTCGCCGCCTACAGCCTGCAGGACGGCGGCCACGACACCATCGACGCGAACCTCGCCCAGGGGCTGCCGGTCGACTCCCGGGAGTACACGGCGGCCGCCCACGTGCTGCGCGACCTCGGGGTCGGCGCCGTGCGCCTGCTCACGAACAACCCGGCGAAGGTCGACGGCCTGCACGCCGGGGGAGTGGAGGTCGCCGAGCGCCTGCCGCTGGCGATCCATCCCGCCCCGGACAACGTCGCCTACCTGCGGACCAAGCGGGACCGCATGGGGCACGACCTGCCCAACCTCGAACCCGACGAAGGAGCACCCGTGACCACTCGCCCCAGCCTGCCCGAGGCCGCCCGATGAGCGGCGCCGGAGCGCCCACGACACGGGCGACGGACTGCTCGGACCTGCGGGTCGCCGTCGTCGCCGCCTCCTGGCACGACACCGTGATGGGTGGCCTGCTGGACGGCGCCCTGCGGGCGTGCCAGGACCACCAGGTGGAGCCGGAGGTGCTGCGGGTACCGGGATCGTTCGAGCTGCCGGTGGCGGCCCAGGCCGCGGCGGCCGCGGGGTTCGACGCCGTCGTGGCGCTCGGCGTCGTCATCCGCGGCGGCACGCCCCACTTCGACTATGTGTGCGCTGCGGCCACCGACGGTCTCGGTCGGGTGGCCCTGGACCACGCCGTCCCCGTGGGCTTCGGGCTGCTCACCTGCGACGACGAGGCCCAGGCGCTGGACCGTGCCGGACTGCCCGGTTCCTCCGAGGACAAGGGCTACGAGGCCACGGCCGCGGCGCTCGCGACCGCGCGCGTCGTGCGCACGGTGCGCTCCACCGTGGTGGCCGACGTCCGGTGACCCCGCACACACCGGCCGCCGCGAGTGGACGAGCAGCGCCCGGTCTGGGGTAGTATTTCGGTCGGCCCTCCGGGGCCGAACCGGACTGGTTCCCGCGCTCCGGCGCGAGGGGCGGTCCGGGCGGGCTGTGGCGCAGCTTGGTAGCGCACTTGACTGGGGGTCAAGGGGTCGCAGGTTCAAATCCTGTCAGCCCGACGTCGTGCAGACGTCAGAAGTGCAGGACGGAAGGCCGGTTCTCGGAGACGAGAACCGGCCTTCTGCGTGTGTCAGTCCGCCCGCGGATCCCAGCCGTCGTCGCCGGCGAGGTACGAAGCCGGCGTGTGGTCGGCTGCCTCGTCGGGGGTCAGCTGCGGCCGGAACTCGTTCAGCACCGCACCGGGGCCGCGGTTGGCGTGCTCGGCGTTGCTGCCGGCGAGCCAGTCGTAGCCTGACATCGTCGTCCACGGGTCGGCCTTGAGGAAGTTGCCGATCCACGTGTCGCGCACCACGATGCGGGGGTCGTTGTCGGGGTTGCTGCTCGGGTGCCAGGGGCGACCGAGGTAGTAGCTGTCCGGCCCGGCGTTGGAGATGATCCGCGAGTCGGTGACGAGGAACCCGCGGGAGAACTCGTGGGAGGTGCTGGGGGCGAAGACGTACCCGCTCGGGTCGGAGTCGCGGCGCAGGGCCTTGATGGTGGTGTCCTCGATGACGGCGGTCCCGCGGCCGAAGATGAAGTCCACGTCGCCCTCGATCCAGCTGTCGGTGAGGTAGACGCGGGCCGGCGTCCGGTTGTCGGGGCTGTCGAGGTAGAGGGTGTCCTGGTTGCTCAGGAAGCGGACCTTGTCGTAGACGACGCGGTCGGCCCGTGACTTGACCGCCACGGACTGCCTGCTGCTGATCTCCGGGTGCGCGGCCTCGTCGAAGGCGTTCTCGAACGTCACGGCGTGGGCTTGGAGACCGGCACCGGAGATGGTGACGGTGCTGCTTCCCGTGGTGCCCCAGGTGCCCCCGTCGGGGTGCGGTGTGCCGGCGGCACGGTCGTCGGTGATGACCACGTCGGCCGGGTCGCCGGTCGCTCCCACGAACGACAGGTTGGTGTGCGAGGAGGGCACGACGACCCGTCCGTGGTACGTGCCGGGCTCGATGAGGATCTCCACGCGGTCCTCGGAGTGCGCCGGAGCCAGGTCGACGGCCCCCTGGACCGTGGTGACGTCGCCGGAGCCGTCAGCCGCGACGACGATCTGGGTTTCGTCGTCGCCCTGGATCCCTCCGTCACCCGCCGCCGCCGGGGCGGCCAGCAGGCCCGCTGCCAGCGCGAGCGCCATGGCGCTGCCGGCCGGGCCGCTGAGGTTGCGGCGAGTGGCGGATCGCGGAGCTGGGGTGGTGGGCATCGTCGCCTCCGGGAGCTGGTGTCGTCGTCGACATCGGGCTTGATCAGCGAGAAACCGGTTTCCCGCTCGCCTCATGGTGACATGGACGATGGCGCTGGGCAACTCCCGGTAAGGACTGGTCGGCCGGTCAGCTCATCGCGGCCAGGAGGTCGGCGCAGGCACGCTCGCAGGCGCGGCACGCCTCGGCGCAGACCCGGCAGTGCTCGTGCATCGCGGCGTGGCTCTCGCACTGGTCACCGCAGGAACGGCAGGCCTGGATGCAGGCCTCGAGCTGTGCGCGGGAGACGTTCGCGTCGTAGCCGGTGTGCCGCGACAGCACGCGCGCCGTCGTGTCGCAGATGTCGGCGCAGTCGAGGTTCGAGCGGATGCACTTGCGCAGGTCGGCGACCATCTCCTCGCTCAGGCAGGCGTCCGCGCACGCGGTGCAGGCCTGGGCGCACTCGACCAGTGCCTCCACGGCACCTGCCAGGAGCCGGCGGTCGAGATTGATCTCGGCCGGGTACGTCGCCATCATCTCGGTCGTCTTCATCGCGTTCTCCTTCGCGCCGGAGGGATCGTGCGGACTCCTCGACGCTAGGAGCCGTCGCCGGTGCCCGCATCCGGGTGCCCGGGCACCCGTAAGATCGGCTGTCATGCTCAAGAAGGTCGCTGTGGTGCTGTTCACCGTCGCGCTGGTGCTCGTCGGCGCTCCGTCGGCCTCCGCCCACACGGATCTGGACACCGCGGAGCCCGCGGACGGGACGACGACGTCCGGCCCCGTGGGCGAGGTGGTCCTGACCTTCACGCGGCCGGTGACACCGCTGGGCGACACCGTGGTGGTCGAGGGCCCCGACGGCACGGTGGACGTCGACGTGACGCAGGAGCGTGCGGGAGCGGTGGTGGTGGCGACCCCGGAGGGCGGGCTGGCGGACGGCGGATACGAGGTGGCCTGGTCGGTCGCGGCGCAGGACGGGCACCCGCTCGAGGGCACGTTCTCGTTCACCGTCCAGGAGACGCAGACCGCACCGTCCGAGGCGCCGGAGCCCACCGTCACGCAGGAAGCCTCGTCGCCGGCCGAGCCGAGCGGCGCGCCGCTCCCGCCTCCGGACCTGGAGACGACGACGGACCCGGGCGCCGAGGACTTCGCGCAGGTGGTGGCGAGGCTCGGCAACGCCGCTGCCCTCTGGGGGCTGCTCGTCGGGGCCGGCGGACTGCTGTTCGCCGCACTGGTGATGCGAGGTCCGGACCGGCGCGACATCCCGGTGGTGCTGCGCGCGGTGCGCTGGACCGTGCTCCTCGTGCTCGTCGGGCTCGCCGTCCGTGTCACGGCGCGCGCGGTGGTGGTGGCCGGGGGCGACGTGGCGGCGGCGGGCTCGGCCGCCGCCCTCGGCGACGCCCTCGCCGGTCCCACGGCGTGGGTGTTCGGCCTGCAGGCGGTCGGGGCCGCCCTCGTCCTCGTCGGTGCGTGGCGGTCGCTCCCCGGCTCCTGGGCGGCGGTGGTGGGGGTCCTGGCGATGACCGCCGGCCAGGTCCTCGGCGGCCACAGCAACACCGGGTCGCCGTGGTGGCTCGTCGTCGGCGTCGACGTGGCGCACCTGGCGGCGGCGGCCACGTGGACAGGCGGAGTCGTGATGATCGGTGTCGTGCTGCGCCGTCGCCGCAAGGACGGCCGAGCGCTCGACGCGGGCCACCTCGGCAGCCGCTTCTCGTCGGTGGCCGCCCTGTCGGTGGTGGTCGTGGGGATCGCCGGCATCCTGCTCGCCGTCGAGATCCTCGACCGGCCGTCGCAGCTCTGGGAAAGCAGCTGGGGCTTGTTCCTGCTGGCGAAGGTCGCCGTCGTCGCCGTCGTCGCGGCGATCGGTGCACACCAGCACTTCCGGGTGGTCCCGTCGCTGCAGGCCCCGGGGCACGGCGCACGGCGTGCGCACGCGGCAGGCAGCCTGCTCCAGCGCGGGGCGGGGCACGAGACGGCCCTGCTCGTGGTCGTGGTGCTGATCACGGCATGGCTCGTGGCGGCCTCCGTGCACGCGTGACCGCGGTCCTCAGCCGTCCGCGTCCCCGAGGCCCGGCACCTGCACGGACTCGTCCGCGTACGGGGCGAGCAGCAGCGACGCCGTCGCCCACCCCTGGGCGAGCAGCCCGGCGTCCGACTCCGGCTCGGTCGATCGCTCCGTGCCCTCGTAGCGCACCACCAGTGCCGCGTCGTCGGCCTCGTGCTGCGCCACCCGGGCGTGGACCGCGCCGAACGAGGCGAGCGGCGCCTGCCGCAGGCCCCGCAGCTCGGCACGGGGCAGGTCCGGCACGTTGATGTTCAGCGTGCGACGGGACCGGGGCCCGGCGAGCAACCAGTCGAGGGCGTGCGCGGTCACCGCCTCCGCCGTCTCCCAGTGCCGGGGGTCGGCGGCGTCGAGCGACACGGCCAGCGACCGCATGCCGAGCGTCGCCCCGGACAGGGCCGCACCCACCGTGCCGGAGTGCAGGACGGCGTTGCCGACGTTGGGCCCCCGGTTGACGCCCGACAGCAGAACGTCGGGGACGGCGCCGAACGCGCCGTAGGCCGAGACGAAGGCGATGAGGGCCGGGTCGGCGGCGACGGCGAGCGAGCGCACGCCGTCGGGCACGCCCGGCGCCCGGCGCTCCTCCACCATCAGGCGCCCGTCCTCCTCGGCGCCGTGCAGCGCGGCCGAGGCGCCGGACGACTCGACCCGGGGCGCGGCGACCAGCACGTCCAGCCCGGCGGCCGCCGCGCACCGCGCCAGGACCCCCAGGCCGGGGGAGCCGATCCCGTCGTCGTTGGTGACCAGTGCCAGCATCAGACCCTCCCGAGCTCGTCGACGGACACCCGGGCGGCGAAGGCCTCGATCTCGCCACGACGTCCGCTGCCCAACCCGTGCCGTGCGACGTTGAGCGCCCCGGCGGCGGCACCGAGCCGCACCGCCTCCGTCAGCGGCAGGCCCCGGGCGAGCCCCACTGCGATCCCGGCCGTCATAGAGTCGCCCGCACCCCGGTGGTCGACGGTCGACACCTCGGGCGTCGTGAGCGTCCAGGCGTCCTCCGTGGTGACGAGGAGCGTCGGATCGCCCGCCCGGGAGACGACGAAGGCCCCGGGGCCGTCGGCCACCCACGCCTCGGCCGCGCGACGCAGAGCGGCCACGGAGTCGTCGTCGGCGACGCCCGTGGCGACCATCTCCTGGTCGCTCATCTTCAGCACGGCGATCGCCTCCCGGCCGACGGCGGTGGCCAGGTCGCCGCTCAGGTCGGCGACGACCGGCGTGCCCGACGACGCGACGTCGTGAGCCAGGCGGGCCAGATGGTCCGGCGGTATCCCGACGTCGTGCTGGTTGCCCGTCAGCACGCACACGTCCGACTCCAGCGCTCCGACGAGGGCGATGCTGTAGAAGTCGTCGATGCCGTGCCGGTCGAGGGGCTGCGGCGGCACGGTCACCAGCTCGGGCTCGCCGCCGCCGCGGCGGTCACGCAGCAGCGTGCCGCCACCGCCCTGCGCCGGGGTGCGCACCACGAGGCCGCGGGACCGTGCCAGGTGGGCGGTGATCTCCCCGGTCTCGCCGCCGAACGGTCCGCAGACGACCACCTCCGCGTCGAGCGAGCGGGCCATGGTCGCCACCCACAGCCCCTGCCCGCCCGGGTGCAGGTGGATCTCGGGAGCCTCGCGGGAGCGGTCCGTCTCGATCTCGATCGTCAGCTGCGGCTCGGGCGCCACGACGCAGACGGTGGGGGCGGTGTCGGCAGCCATGTCAGGGACCCTAGGCAGGATCCGCCGTGCACGCCCGGCGCGGTGCACGGTGCCGGGGTTGCGAGCCGACGCGACCCTGGCACGGTGACTGTGACGGTCCAGCAGCGGGCCACCGGCCGGGACGCCCGCGACCGCCGCGGTGTCCCCCGTGGGAGAGGACCCATCATGGCAACAGGAGAGACCGGCTTCGACGACGTCACCTACGACCTCGTCTCGGTGCAGTACCACGCGCTCAAGGCCGGCCACGACTACGGCCAGTACGTGCGTGACGCCCGCAACGCGGGCAAGGAGGAGATCGCCGCCTTCTTCGAGCAGGTGATGTCCGAGGACTCCGCACGTGCCCAGCAGTGCCACCGGTTCATCGCCGAGCTCACCCAGCACCAGGGGACGTCGGCGACCGCGCCGCAGGGCGGCACCGACGGCTGAGCCGCCGGTCGACCGGCTCGCCGTCTTCGAAGCGGGCGACCCGACCGCCCATGCCGTGGTCCTGGTGCACGGCATCGGCGTGTCGGAGCGGTCCTTCCGGCCGCTCGCCGCCGAGCTGGCCACCGACCGGCGGGTGAGCGCTCCGGACCTGCCGGGGTTCGGCCGCAGCCCTCGCCCTCGCACGGTGCCGAGCGTGGAGGAGCTGGCGGGCCTGGTGTTGGGGGTGCTCGACCGCCGAGGAATCACCTCCGCGGTGCTGGTCGGGCACACGATGGGGCCCAGGTCGTCGTCGCGATAGCCCTGGCCGACCAGGGCCTCGAGGACGTGGTGGCGGTGGCGCACAGCAAGGGCGGGCTGATCGGCAAGAGCCTCATGGGCCGCGCCGACGTGGGCCCGCGCCTCCTGGGGATGGTGGCGGTCAACACGCCGTTCTCCGGGTCGCCCTACGCCAGACGGGTGCCGCTGCGCAGCGTCCGGGCCTTCCTTCCCGACGACGAGGTGATCGCCGCGCTGGACCCGCACGTCCCCACCGGGAGGGGGCTGCCCGGCGCGCACAACGTCCGGCTCGCCACGCCGGGGCACTTCCGGTCGCTGGCGGACCCGGAGCTGGTGCCGCTCCTGCTGCGCGAGCTCGACCGGTTCGCCGCACGACGGCGTCGCACGGCACAGCCGGACGCCTGAGGCCGTGCCGCGAGGTCGGTCACGCCGCCGACGCCGACGTCGAGCCGGACCGCGCCAGGCGCCGCATCACGAGGTGCAGGCCCACCCCGACCGCGAGCAGCACCCCTGCCAGAGCCCAGTGCCGCAGCTCCTGCTGCGTGAGCAGGAGCAGACAGGACAGGACGGCGAGGACGGGCATCACCGACGGAGCGCGGAAGTGGTCGTGCGCGACGGTGTCGCGACGCAGCACCAGGACCGCGACGTTGGTGGAGAGGAACACGAAGAGGAGGAGCAGGACGACGGTCGAGGCCAGGTCGATGAGCTCGTTGGTGGCGGCGAGCACGACGGCGAGGGCGGTGGTGACGAGGATCGCGACCCCCGGCGTGCGGCGGCGCGGCAGGACGCGGCCGAGCGGAGCGGGCAGCAGGCCCTGGCGGGCCATGCCGTAGGCCAGCCGGCTCGCCATGATCATGGTCAGGAGAGCTCCGTTGGCGATCGCGACGAGCGCGATCGCGGCGAAGAGCTCCGGCGGCACGGCGCCGGCGACCCGGACGACCTCGAGCAGCGGCCCGGAGGACGCGGCGAGCTCGGCCGGTGCGACGACGGCCGGCGCGACGAACCCCAGCACGACGTAGACGGCGCCCGCCGTCGCCAGCGAGCCGAACAGGGCGCGCGGGTAGACCCGGGAGACGTCACGGATCTCCTCGGCCAGGTTCGCCGACGTCTCGAACCCCACGAACGAGTAGAAGGCCACCAGGGCGCTGCCCAGGACGGCGAGCCAGACGGAGGAACCCTCCGGCGGGGTGAAGGCACCGCCGAGGTCCGCGTCCCCGCGCCCGATGACCCAGGCGCCCAGGACGGTGACGAGAACCAGGCCTGCGGCCTCGACGACCGTCATGACGACGTTGGCCCGCAGCGACTCCTTGATGCCCCACGCGTTGACGAGCGCCACCACGAGCAGGAACACGATCGCCGCGGGCACCTGCGGCACGGGGAGGAACGCGGTGAGGTACTCGCCGGTGAAGGCCAGGGACAGCCCGGCGGCGCTCACCACCCCGGCAGCGAGCATGCAGTAGCCGACGAGGAACGCGACCAGCGGGCTGCGGTACGCCTTCTCGGCGTAGACGGCCGAGCCGCCGGCTCGCGGGTACTTGGTGACGAGCTCGGCGTAGGAGAAGGCGGTCAGCAGGGCCAGACCCAGTGCGACCCCGAACGACAACCACACGAGACCGCCCGCGTCGCCGGCCATCTCGCCGATGAGGGCGTAGACGCCGGCGCCGAGGACGTCGCCGAGGATGAACAGGAAGAGCAGCGGACCGGTCACCGCGCGGCGGAGACCGGTCGGGCTGGAGGTTCCGGTGCCAGACATGTGGCGATTGTGCGGGGAAGGGCCGATGCCCGCATCGGCGACGCGGGCAGCCCGACGACTGCCGCCCGGCTCGCGCGGCCGGGCGGGATCGGACGCCTACCCGCAGCTGTCGCAGACGCCCGTGGCCGGCAACGTCATGTAGCACGTCGGGCACACCGGAGCCGGCTTCTCCGGCTCCTGGGTCTTGGTGGACCTCGTGGCCCGTGCGGCGGTCCTGGCCGACCGGCGTGCCGTCGCCGGCGGCGCGCCGCCGCTGCCGTCGACCTCGAAGCCGTGCTTGCGCAGGAGCGCTCCGACCGCGACCTTGCCACCCTCCATCTCTTCCGGCAGGGCGGCCCGACCGGTCGCGTACCGGTGCGCGACGGCGAGGATCGCCATCGCGTCGTAGGTCGTGCCACCGAACTGCAGGGTGGTCCCCGGGGTCGGGCTGAACCCGTAGAGCTTGAGGAACGCCACGGGACCGCGGTCGTCGTGCTCGGCGATGGCCGAGAGGACGTGCGGACGCGTGACGGAGGAGAAGGTGGCCATACCTCGAGGGTAGGTCACCGACCGGCGCGGCCAGGACGGCCGTGCGTCGACCTGGTGACCGCCGCAGCGCTGCCGACGCGCCGGAGCGGCTTCGCAGTGGGATCGTTCAGTCGTGAACCGTCTCTCGGCGACCGTGGTCCTCGCACTGCTGGCGGCGAGCGCCGTGTGCGTCGCCCTGGCCCCCCTCGCCGTGCCCGAGACCTACGACGTGGTGCGCCACTCGGTGAGCGAGGCGGGCGGCCAGGAGGTCCCGGGCGCCTGGGTGGCACGGACCGGGTTCGTGCTGCTGGGGCTGGCGGTCCTGCTCGAGGCCGGGCTCGCCGGCGAGGCGTGGGGGCCGTGGGGTCGCTCGGCGCACGGCGTGTACGGCACAGCGGTCATCCTGGTCGGCACGTTCTCCCACCGAGCCTGGTACAGCGCACCGTGGGACCGCGTGGAGGACACGATGCACAGCATCGCCGCGACGACGGTCGGGTTCGCCTTCGTGATCGGCGTGGTGGCCGTGAGCGTCCGGCGGGGGCGCCGTCCCGGGCCGATCCGGGTGCTCGACTCCGTCGCCGTCGTGGCCTCCGTCGTCCTGCCGCTGATCATGTGGACGGCACCCGACGTGCAGGGAGCGGCGCAGCGGTTGCTGTTCGCCGTCGGTTACGCCTGGTTCGCCGTCGAGGCCCTGCGGCTGGCGGGCCCGGACGCTCCGGGCACGTACCGGGAGGTGTGACTCAGCGGGCGGCCGGAGCGTGCCCGCGGTGCCAGGTGGCGACGCGCTCCACCACGAGGTCGGGAGGCTCGGTGATGTCCAGGGCGAGGCCCGTCTCGTCGTCCTGGAGCGGTTCCAGCGTCGCGAGCTGGGAGTCCAGCAGGGCCGGCGGCATGAAGTGCTCGTGGCGCCCCAGGACGCGCTCGGCCAGGACCTCGCGCGTCGCCGTGAGGTGGACGAACGCGAGGTCGCCGCCCGCGGTGCGGCGCAGCTCGTCCCGGTAGGTGCGCCGCAGCGCCGAGCACGCCGTCACGACGAGCTGCCCGGCGTCCGCGGCCGCAGCGATGGTGGTGCCGACCCGCTGCAACCACGGTGACCGGTCGGCGTTCGTCAGCGGGTGGCCTGCCGCCATCCGCGCGACGTTCGCGGGCGGGTGCAGGTCGTCGCCGTCGACGAAGCGGCCCTGCCAGCGCGACGCCAGGAGCGTCCCGACCGTCGACTTCCCGCTGCCCGAGACCCCCATGACGACGACGCCGCGCACGTCGGCGGGCACCGTCAGTACCCCGTCGCCACGTCGACGACGCCGTCGAACGGCTCGCCGGTGACGAAGCGTCGCAGGTTGACGCTCACCCGCTGCCGCAGCAGCGGCTCGACCATCTCCGGGGTGTCCGCCGTGTGCGGCGTCACGAGCGCGTTCGGCAGGTCCCACAGCGGGTGACCGTCCGGCAGGGGCTCGGGGTCGGTCACGTCGAGAGCGGCCGCACCGACCTGTCCCGAGCGCAGCGCGGCGACCAGCGCCGCGGTGTCGACCAGGCCGCCGCGGGCGATGTTCACCAGCGTGGCGCCCGACCGCATAGCGGCGATCTCCTCGGCACCGACGAGTGCGCGCGTCTGCGACGTGAGCGCCGCGGCGAGCACCACGACGTCGGCCCGGGCGAGCTCCTCGAGCAGGTGCTCGCCGGTGACGACACGGTCCGCGCCGGGCACCGGGTCGGGGCGCCGGCGCACCACGACGTTGGTGGTCCTGAACGGGGCCAGCAGCTCCAGGAACGACCGGGCGATGCCACCCGCGCCGAGCACCAGCACCCGGGCGTCGTAGAGCGACGACCCGGCCTCGGTGCCCCAGGTGCGCGTCCGCGCCCGCTCGGGGAGCCGGCGCAGCGCCGCGAGCGTCAGGGCGAGCGCGTGCTCGGCCACCGGCTCGGAGAACGCGCCCTTCGCGGAGGTCCACGTGACGGCCTCGTCCAGGAGCCCGGCGTCGAGGTAGGCGTCGACCCCGGCCGACGGCAGCTGGACCCAGCGGGTGCCCGGCGCGGACGAGAGCGTCGCGTCCAGACCCGCTGCGCCCAGCGGCCCGAACCAGAGCAACCCCTCGGTCTGCGGGCCGACGGGGACCAGACGCGCGCCGGCGTCGGCGACGGCCCCGGCGACCCAGGCAGGCACGTCGGGTGCGGCGCTGACCGCGGGGACGGGGCTCATGCCGGTACCTCCGCCCGGCCCTGCGCGGCGGCGACCGTCTCGCCCGCGACCACCTGGAGCGACCAGCCGGACGCCTGGTCCGACTCGGCCACGAGCGTGCCGCCGGCACGTCGCACCGTGAAGGACACCGGCTCGCCCTCGAGGTTCAGCACCTCCACGGTGCGCGACCAGTCGGCATCGGGGCCGGCGTGGACCAGCAGGGTCAACCCGTCCAGGTGGTCGGCGTCCGGCTTGTCCTCGTGCCGGCTCAGCGGGACGACGGCACCAGGGCGCACGTAGAGCGGCACGGAGTCGTAGTCGTGGTGCTCGCGCAGCCAGCGGCCGCCGGTGACGCGCTCACCCGTCAGCAGCCCGACCCACTCGCCGGCAGGCAGGTACAGGTCGACGTCGCCCTCGGCGCTGAAGACCGGCGCGACGAGCAGGTCCTGGCCGAGCATGTACTGGCGGTCCAGGTGCGCGGCCGTGAGGTCGTCGGGGAACTCGAGGAGCATCGGACGCATCGTCGGCGTGCCCGTGCGGTGCGCCTCCTCGCCGGCGGCCACGAGGTAGGGAGCGAGCCGGTTCTTGAACCGCGCGAACGTGCGGGTCACCGCGACGGCGCTGGTGGGGTCGGACTCGTCCTCGTCGAACATCCACGGCACGCGGTACGAGCCGCTGCCGTGCATGCGCGAGTGGCTGGACAGCAGCCCGAACGCCGTCCACCGCTTGAAGACACCGGCGTCCGGTGTCAGCTCGAACCCGCCGATGTCGTGGCTCCAGTAGCCGAACCCGCTGTAGGCCAAGGACAGCCCGCCGCGCAGCGACTCGGCCATCGAGACGTACGACGCGGTGTTGTCGCCGCCCCAGTGCACGGGGAACTGCTGACCGCCGGCGGTGGCCGAGCGGGCGAACAGCACCGCGTCGCCGGCACCACGCTCCTCGGCGAGCACCTCGTGCACCGCCTGGTTGTACAGGTGCGTGTAGTAGTTGTGCATCCGCTCCGGGTCCGACCCGTCGAAGTACTGCACGTCGACCGGGATGCGCTCGCCGAAGTCGGTCTTGAAGGCGTCCACGCCCTGACGGACCAGGCGCCGCAGCTTGTCCTGGTACCAGGCGGTGGCGTCGGGGTTGGTGAAGTCCACCAGGCCCATGCCCGCCTGCCAGCGGTCCCACTGCCACACGGAGCCGTCGCGGTTCTTGACGAGGTACCCCGCGGCCATGCCCTCGTCGAAGAGCGGTGACTGCTGGGCGATGTAGGGGTTGATCCACACGCACACCCGCAGGCCGCGGTCGTGCAGCCGGGCCAGCATGCCCTCCGGGTCGGGGAAGACCCGCTCGTCCCACTCGAAGTCGCACCAGTTGAACTCGCGCATCCAGAAGCAGTCGAAGTGGAACAGGCTCAGCGGGATCTCGCGCTCGGCCATGCCATCGATGAAGGAGCTGACGGTCTGCTCGTCGTAGTCCGTGGTGAAGGACGTCGAGAGCCACAGCCCGTAGGACCAGGCAGGGACGCGGGCGGGACGTCCGGTCAGCGCCGTGTAGCGCTCGAGGATCGACTTCGGGTCGGGGCCGTAGATGACGTAGTAGTCGAGGGTCTCGCCGGGCACGGAGAACTGCACACGCTCCACGGCCTCGGAGCCCACCTCGTAGGACACGTGGCCGGGATCGTTGACGAAGACCCCGTAGCCGGCGTTGGTCAGGTAGAACGGGACGTTCTTGTAGGCCTGCTCGCTGGAGGTGCCGCCGTCCTCGTTCCAGATGTCGACGCTCTGGCCGTTCTTGATCACGGGACCGAACCGCTCGCCCAGGCCGTAGACGAGCTCGCCGACACCGAGATCGAGCTGGTCGAACATGTAGCTCGTCCGTCCGTCCCGCTCGAGCCGGTCGGCGCCGTGGTCGACGGCCGCGCCGGGGGAGACGTCCACCCAGGCGGCGGACTTGCCGCCCGACCGGGTGAGGGTGCGACCGGCGGCCCGGAAGTCGAGCGACCACGACTTCCCGACGGACAGGTGGGCGCTGAGCGCGCCCGACGTCACCGTGCCCTCTCCGCCGGCGACGGTGGCCTCACCGGCGCCGGGAGCCGCGACCTCGAAGCGGAACGGCTCGCCCACGCCCTTGTGGTGGGTGTGGCGGACCCGCACGACGTTCTCCATCGGGGCCGAGACGGACGTGGTGAGCACCGGCAGGTTGAGCACGTCGCCACGCTGGCGCACGACCTTGGTCGGCGAGATCGCGCGGAGCTCGCCGTCCTGGGCGACGACGCGGTCGACCTCGCGGGCGTAGTGGACGGCGACGCCGCGGCGAGCGTGCCAGAAACCGTCGGTGAACTTCATGCGGGACCTTCCGTGGTGCTGCGTCGGTGCGGGGGCGGGGAGGGGCTCAGCGCGGCGGCGCCGTGGAGCCGGCCGGCGTCAGGTCGCCGGCGAGCAGGAGCTGCAGCGGTGGGGTGGACGGCTCGTCGAGCCGGTCCAGGAGCGCCTCGAGGCTGCGTCGGCCCAGCTCGGGTCCGGGGGCGACGACGGCGCTGACCGGCGGGTCGGCGGTGGAGATGGCCTCGGCGGAGGTGGCCACGCCGAGCACGGAGACGTCGCCGGGGACCGACCGGCCGCCGGCGACGAGCCCGTTGACGAAGCCTGGGAGCGCGGTCTCGTTGAGCGCCAGCACCGCCGTGACCTCGGGATGCTCGGCCAGCAGGGTGTCGGCGGCCCGGTGACCGGAGCGGGGGTCCTGCGGCGCGCGGACGACGACGGCGTCGAGCCCGCGGGCGGCGGCCTCGGCCCGGTACGCGGCCTCGGTGCGGGCGATCGGGCCGTACCCGGCCCAGGACGTCGCACCGAGGTCGCCCAGGAAGAGCGCGACGCGTGCGTGACCGAGCCCGACGAGGTGCTCCAGGCCCGTGGCCACCATCGCCTCGAAGTCCATGTCGACGTAGGGCAGCTCGTCGGGCGCGTCGGTGCGACCGATGAGCCCGAACGGGACCCCGCGGCGCTGCAGCACGGGGACGCGGGGGTCGTCCGCGGTGACCTCCATGAGCAGGACGCCGTCGACCAGGCCGCCCGAGACGTAGTCCTCGAGCTGGTCGGCGCCGGTGACCGGCCACAGCACGACGTTGAAGCCGCGCTCGGTGGCCGCGGACGCGGCGGCGGTGACGATGCTGAGCGCCGCGGGGCTGAGGCGGTGCTCCAGGGCCGGGAACACCAGCGCCACGATCCGGCTGCGCTGGCTGGCCAGGGCCCGGGCGAGCACGTTGCGGCGGTAGCCGAGCTCGGTCATCGCCGCCTCGACCCGTGCCCGGGTGGCGGGGGCGACCGGCTTGGTGCGGTTGATGACGAACGACACGGTCGTGGGGGAGACGCCGGCACGGTCGGCCACGTCCTGCATGGTCACCACGGCGGGCCTCCGGTGGGTCGGTGGACGGGTGGGTGGGTGATGCGCACTGATGATCACACATCCGAGGGGAGTTGGTAAAGCGCTTTGATGTCGTCTACCGTGGCACACGGTAAAGCGCTTTGCGAACCGGATCCACCGACCGGCGCGCGAGCCTCCCCCGAGCGAAGGAGCTGCGACCGTGCGACGAACTCCCACCACCGTCGGTGCGGTGTCGACCGCCGTCGTCCTGGGCCTGTCGGCGTGCAGCGGGCAGACCGGGGCGGACGAGGACACCCTCGTGGTGACCGACACGATGTCGGCGACCAGTGCCCCCATCTACGAGGAGATCTACGACGCCTGCGCCGCCCAGGTCGGCATGGACGTCCAGGCGAACCACGTCGCCGGCTCCGGACTCATCGCGACCGTGCTCCAGCAGGCGTCGTCGCGGACGCTGCCGGACGTGCTCATGCTGGACAACCCGGACGTGCAGCAGATCGCCTCCTCGGGCGCCCTGAGCCCGATCGGCGACTACGGGATCACCGGCGAGGGCCTGCCGCAGGGTGTCGTCGACGCCGGCACCTACGAAGGAACGCTGTACGGGGTCACGCCGGTCGTGAACTCGATCGGCCTCTTCTACGACGCCGACGCGCTGGCCGCCGCGGGCCTCGAGCCGCCGTCCACGTGGGACGAGCTGCGCACCGCCGCGGCCGAGCTGACCACCGACGACCGGTACGGCCTCGCCTTCAGCGCCACCAACACGTTCGAGGGCACGTGGCAGTTCCTGCCCTTCCTGTGGAGCAACGGCGCCCAGGAGGACGACCTCGACTCGCCGGCGGCCGTCGAGGCGCTGGAGTTCGTCGACTCCCTGGTCGCTGACGGGTCCGCCTCGACCAGCGTCGTGAACTGGTCCCAGAACGACGTCAACGACCAGTTCCTCGCCGGCAACGCCGCGATGATGATCAACGGGCCCTGGAACATGCCCAGCCTGGAGGAGGCCGAGGGCCTCGACTACGCCTCGGTCCCGCTGCCGGTGCCCACGGCCGGGGACACCCTCGTCGCCCCGCTCGGGGGCGAGGCGTTCACGGTGCCCGACACCGGCGACGCCGAGAAGATGGCCCGCGCCGGAGAGTTCGTCTCCTGCGTGACCGAGGGCGACAACCAGCTCACGATGGCGACGGGCCGTGGTGCGGTCCCGGCGGACAGCGAGGTCGCCGACCGGGCCGCGCAGCAGAACCCCACGGTGGCGACCTTCGTCGAGACGGTGCAGACCGCTCGTGCCCGGACCGCGCTGCTCGGGCCCGACTGGCCGCGCGCGGCCACCCAGATCTACACCGCCGAGCAGCTCGCCCTGACCGACACCGAGTCGCCGGCGGAGGCGCTCGAGCGTGTGGCGGCGCAGGACTGATGCCCGACGCACCCACCGGGCACGCCCGGACCGAACGAGAGGACGGACGACGATGACCACCACCCTCGCCACCGGAACCGCCGGCGCACCCGCGCCCGCGCGTGCGGTCCCACCGGGGCGTCGGCGCGCACGACGGCGCGAACGGACCGCCCAGTGGCTGTTCCTCGTGCCGGCGATCGCCTACGTCCTGGTGTTCTTCGGATACCCGATCGTCAAGAACCTGGTCATGGGCTTCCAGGACTACTCGGTCCGGACCTTCGTCACCGGCGAGGCACCGTGGGTCGGGCTGGCGAACTACGCCGAGGTCGTGAGCAGCGGCATCTTCCGCACGACCGTGGTGAACACCGTGCTGTTCACCCTGGGCTCGATCGTCGGGCAGTTCGTCATCGGGCTGCTGTTCGCCCTGTTCTTCCAGCGCCGCTTCCCCCTGGGCAACGTGCTGCGCTCGCTGCTGCTGCTGCCGTGGCTGCTGCCGATGATCGCGGGCAGCGCCGTGTGGCGCTGGATACTCGACCAGGACGGCGGCATCCTCAACGAGACCTTGCAGAACATCGGCCTCGGGCCGGTGCCCTGGCTCACCAGCCCGGACGTCGCGCTGGTCGCGGTGATCCTCGTCAACGTCTGGGTCGGCATCCCGTTCAACATGACGCTGCTCTACAGCGGCCTGCAGAACATCCCGGACGAGCTCTACGAGGCAGGTGCCCTCGACGGCGCCACCGGCTGGAAGGCGTTCTGGCACATCACCTGGCCGAGCCTGCGACCGGTGGTCAACGTCGTGCTCGTGCTGGGCGTGATCTACACGCTCAAGGTGCTCGACATCATCCTGGGGCTCACCGGCGGGGGACCGGCCAACGCGACGCAGACGCTCGCCACCGACTCCTACCGCCGTTCGTTCCAGGAGTTCTCCTTCGGCACCGGGGCCGCGGTGAGCAACGTCCTCATCGTGGTCTCCCTGGTCTTCGCCGTCGTCTACCTGCGCGCAAACCGCCGCGCCGAGGATGAGTGAGGTTCGACATGTTGCAGACCACCAGCACACGCCGGCTGTCGTCCACGATCCTCGGGATCGTCCTGCTGGCCATCATGCTCTTCCCCGTCTACTGGATGGTGAACGTCTCCCTGCAGGGCGGCAGCACCGCGGCCAGCAGCACGTTCTTCCCCACGGACATCACGTTCGACGGCTACCGCACCGCGATCGCCGACCAGACCGGCAACCTGGTGACCAGCATCGTCGTGGCCCTCGGCGCGGTCGTGGTGTCGCTGGCGGTCGCCACCCCGGCGGCGTACGCGCTGTCGCGGTTCCGGCTGCGCGGCATGGGGATCTTCCTGTTCGCGCTGCTGCTGGCCCAGATGATCCCGGGCATCGTCATCGCGAACTCGCTGTACACGTTGTTCAACGACCTGGGGCTGCTGAACTCCTACCCGGGGCTCATCCTCGCCAACGCCACGCACGGCATCCCGTTCGCGATCCTCATCATGAGCGCCTTCATGCGGTCGATCCCACCCGCCCTGACCGAGGCCGCCCGCGTCGACGGAGCGAGCCACTTCCGCGCGTTCTGGTCGATCATCGTGCCGGTCAGCAAGAACTCGCTCATCACGGCCGGGCTGTTCTGCTTCCTGTTCGCCTGGAGCGACTTCATGTTCGGTCTCACGCTGACCACCGGCGCTGACATCAAGCCGGTCACGCTCGGCATCTACGACTACCTGCAGGGCAACGTGCAGAGCTGGGGACCGGTGATGGCCACCGCCGTGCTCTCCTCGATCCCCGCGATCGTGCTGCTCGTGGCCGCCCAGCGGTACATCGCGGCCGGCGCTCTCGGGGGAGCGGTGAAGTAGCGGCCCGGCCGACGGCGGACCACGATGGCAGTGCACACCGTGCCTGCCGCCGAAGGAGGATCGTCGTGAAGGCACTGACCATCCGTCCCGGCCGGCCCGGGTCGCTCGCGGTGACCGACGTGCCGGAGCCGGGTCTTGAGCTCGGCACGATCCTCGTCGAGGGCGTGGCGCTGGGCGTCTGCGGCACCGACCGGGAGATCGCGGCCGGCGAGCACGGCGAGGCCCCCGGCGGCCGTGACCGGTTGGTGCTGGGGCACGAGTCGCTCGGCCGTGTCCTCGAGGCACCCGAGGGCAGCGGCTGGACCGCGGGCGACCTGGTCGCCGGCGTCGTGCGCCGGCCGGATCCGGTGCCCTGCGGGGCGTGCGCCCGGGGCCGCTTCGACATGTGCCGCAACGGGCGGTTCACCGAACGCGGCATCCAGGGCGTCGACGGCTTCGGCAGCGAGCGCTGGCGCATCGAGCCGGACTACTCCGTGCCGGTCGATGCCTCTCTCGGCAGCCTCGGGTTCCTCGTCGAGCCCACCTCCGTCGTGGCCAAGGCGTGGGAGCAGGTGGAGCTGGTCGGGCAGCGGTCGTGGTTCGACCCGGACTCGGTGCTGGTCACCGGCGCCGGGCCGATCGGTCTGCTCGCAGCGTTGCTCGGCGTCCAGCGCGGGCTCGACGTGCACGTGCTGGACCAGGTCTCCGACGGGCCCAAGCCGGAGCTCGTGCGCGCCCTCGGGGCCACCTACCACGCTGAGCCGGTGGACGAGGTGATGGCGACCCTGCGCCCCGAGGTCGTGCTGGAGGCGACCGGCGCCAGCAGCGTCGTCGTGGACGTCCTGTCCGGCACGGCCCGCTACGGCGTCGTCTGCCTGCTCGGCGTCTCGCCGGCCGGACGCTCCGTCCGCATCGACGCCGGCGGTGTGAACCGGGAGTTCGTGCTCGAGAACGACGCGCTCATCGGTTCCGTGAACGCCAACCAGGAGCACTTCCGCGCGGCGGCGACGGCGCTCGCGGGCGCCGACCACGACTGGCTCGGCCGGCTGGTCACCCGCCGCGTGCCCTTCGACGGGGCGGCCGAGGCGTTCGAGCCCCGGCCCGGTGACATCAAGACCGTGATCGAGCTCTGAGGAGACGGCGACGTGGGTCGCCGTGGAGCGTTACGGTGGTGCGAAGGTCGAGCCCAGGCCGCCGCACCCCGGCGAAGGTGACCCATGAGAGCCCTCTTTGTCAGCTGCACCCTGAAGAAGTCCCCGGAACGGTCCAACACCGAGACGCTCGGCGCCGTGGTCGCCGACGCCCTGGCGCAACAGGGCGTCGAGGTGGACCACGTGCGGCTCGCCGACCTGGACGTGCCGCCCGGCGTCGTGACCGACGTCGGCGACGGCGACGAGTGGCCCGGCGTCCACGAACGCCTGCTGGACTCCGAGATCCTCGTCGTGCTCACCCCCACCTGGCTGGGCCGACCCTCCTCGATCGCCCAGCGCATGCTGGAGCGGATGGACGCCATGATGACCGAGACGGCCGACGACGGGACGCCGGTCGCCTACAACCGGGTCGCCGGCGTGGTCGTCACCGGCAACGAGGACGGCGCCCACCACGTCATCTCCGAGGTCAGCGGGGCGCTCGCCGACCTCGGCTACACGGTGCCCGGCCAGGCATGGACCTACTGGAACCAGGGACCCGGACCGGGCGACGACTACGTCTCCACCGAGCACGGCCACGACTGGGCGCAGAGCACCGCCCGGCTCATGGCGCACAACCTCCACGCGGTGGCGGCGGCGCTCGCTGCCCGACCGGTCCCACCTCCCGGCTAGCCCCTCGGCGTCGGGATGCGACGACACGAGCGCGGGCCGAACCTGGCCGGGAAGCGTCGAGAAGTGGCGTGGCACGGGCCGTGCCGCAGCCGCGGGTCGCCACGGCCTCCATCCGAACGGAGATGCCGATGTTCTTCCACCGTCAAGAGCTGCAGCACCGGGCGAAGCCCGACAAGCCCGACGCCGTCTACGCCCGCAAGCTGCAGGAGGTGCTCGCCGGGCAGTACGGCGAGATCACCGTCGCCATGCAGTACGGGTTCCAGTCGTGGAACGCTCACCTGCCGGGTAAGTACCGCGACCTGCTGTACGGCATCGGGGCCGAGGAGATGGGCCACGTCGAGATGCTGGCGACGATGATCTCCCAGCTCCTCGGCGACGCCCCCGTCGGTGCGGTCGAGGGCGCCGTCCAGGACGACCCGACCGTGGCGGCGATCATCGGGGGCACGGACCCGCAGCAGGCCATCGTGGCGGGGGCCGGTGCACGCCCCGTGGACTCCAACGGCAACCCGTGGACCGCGGGCTACGTCACGGCCAGCGGCAACATGCTGGCCGACTTCACGGCGAACGCGAACGCCGAGATGCAGGGGCGGCTCCAGGTGGCTCGGCTCTACCACATGACCGACGACGCCGGGGTGCGCGACCTGCTCGCGTTCCTCCTCGCGCGCGACACCATGCACCAGAACCAGTGGATCGCCGCCGCCCAGGAGCTGCGCGACGAGGGCATGGAGGAACTGCCCGTGCCGAGCACGTTCCCGCAGGGCAAGGAGCACACCGAGTCCTCCTACCAGTACATCAACTTCAGCGACGGTCAGCACGCGTCCGAGGGCAGGTGGGCCAGCGGCCCGACCCCGGACGGCAAGAGCGAGTTCGAGTACGTCGACACCCCTCCGCCCGGAGAGCCCATGCCCGCGCCCACGACCCCGGACCCCCGCTTCCACGGCACCACCGGCAAGCCCGGAGCGTTCGAGAAGGCCGCCGGTGCGGTGAAGGACGCCCTGCACCGCGAGTAGCCCGTCGAGCACCCGGCGCACGAGGCCACCCGGCGCACGAGGCGCCCCCGCCCGGGAACCCGGACGGGGGCGCCTCGTGCGCTGCGTGCTCAGCCCTGCGAGCCCGGGGAGCGCGGCCCCGGGCCGGTGCCCGGGCCGGGCTCCTCCTGCGGGTGCGGCCCGGGCACCCGTCGTCCGGGCCCGGTGCCCGGTGTGCGCTCGGCGTCCCGGTCGTCCCGGTCGTCCCGCTCGTCCTGGTCGTCGTCCTCGGGACGCGGCGGGTGGGCGGAAGGCCCGGTCCGTGGGTTGAGCTGCTCCGGGTCCGCGTCGGGATCCTCGAACGGCTCGTCGGCAGTGTGCTCGCTCATGCTCGCCTCCTGACCACGTGGCGTGACGCGGCCGCTCTCCTGGACCGACGCCGCCCCGTCCTCGAAGCCTGGCAGGTCGTCCTGCGCAGGCAACCCGTGCCGGCGGCATGCCGTGCGAGCCCGGGAGGACGGTGGCAGCGTGAGCGGTGCCGGGTCCAGCAGCGAGGCCGTGGGTGACTTCCCAGGAGGGGACCATGTCGGACTCACAGACCAGGACGACCACCGACCACGACGAGATCCGGAGCTGGGTCGAGGAGAACGGCGGGGCACCGGCGAGCGTGCGCGGCACGGAGCACGGTGACGAGGCCGGCGTGCTGCGGATCGACTTCCCCGGCGGCACGGTCGAGGACCAGCTGGAGCACGTCGACTGGGACACGTGGTTCGAGAAGTTCGAGGACGCCGGCCTGGCGTTCCTCTACCAGCCGCAGCGCGCCGACGGCGGTGGCAGCACGTTCGCGAAGCTCGTGCGGCGATGAGCGAGCGTCCCGCCCCCACGTTCCACCGTGCGGTCGTCACGGGCGGTGCCGGCTTCGTCGGCAGCCACGTGTGCGAGGCCCTGCTGCGTGCCGGCACCGCCGTCGTCTGCGTGGACGACCTGTCGAGCGGAGCCGCCGCGAACGTCGCCCACCTCGTCGGCGACCCGGGGTTCGACCTGGTGCGCGCCGACATCACCCAGGGCCCCGTCCCGCTGGGGGAGGGGGCGCCCCGCGACGTGGACCTGGTGCTGCACCTCGCGTCGCCGGCCTCCCCGGTCGACTACCTCGAGCGGCCGATCGAGACCCTCGACGTGGGCTCCGTCGGCACCCGGCACGCCCTCGAGCTGGCGCAGTCCTGCGGGGCACGGTTCGTGCTGGCCTCCACCTCCGAGGTGTACGGCGACCCCGAGACCCATCCGCAGCGCGAGGACTACTGGGGCCACGTGAACCCCGTCGGCCCCCGCAGCGTCTACGACGAGGCCAAACGGTTCTCCGAGGCGCTCACGACGGCGTTCCGCGGCGACCGCGGCGTCGACACCGGCATCGTCCGGATCTTCAACACCTACGGTCCGCGGATGCGCGGGAACGACGGCCGGATGGTGCCGACCTTCGTGCGGCAGGCGCTGGCGGGAGAACCGCTCACGGTGGCGGGTGACGGCTCCCAGACACGGTCCGTCTGCTACGTCGACGACCTCGTGGAGGGCATCCTCGCCTTCGCCGCGAGCGGCCACACCGGGCCGATGAACCTCGGCAACCCCGAGGAGCTGTCGGTCGCGGAGGTGGCGCGGGACGTCCTCGCCGCGACCGGCTCCACGGCCGGGACGCGCTACGTCGACCTCCCGCAGGACGACCCGGTCCGCCGCCGGCCGGACGTCTCGCTCGCCCGTGAGGTGCTCGGGTGGCGCGCCCGGACCCCCTGGCGCGAGGGCCTCGCCCGCACGGTCGAGTGGTTCCGTGAGCACGACGACACCGACGCGGCCGCACCGGCCGGTCCCCACGGGCGGCGTGTGTCGGTCATCGGCTGCGGGTACCTCGGTGCCGTGCACGCCGCGTCGCTCGCCCGGCTGGGGCACGACGTGGTCGGCATCGACGTCGACGAGGCGCGCGTCGCGACGCTGTCCGCCGGGCGCGCGCCCTTCTACGAACCCGAGCTGGTGGAGCTGCTCGACGAGGGACGCCGGGCCGGACGGCTCCGGTTCTCGTCCGACACGACGGACGTGCAGGGGTGCGACGTGCACTTCGTGTGCGTGGGCACCCCCCAGCGTGCCGGCTCCGGGGAGGCGGACCTGCGCCACCTGGACGAGGCCGTCGAGTGCCTCCTGCCGCACCTGCGCGCCGGCGACCTGGTGGTCGGCAAGTCGACCGTCCCGGTGGGCACGGCGCCGCGCGTCGCCGACCGGGTGCGCGCACGCGGGGCGGACCTGGTGTGGAACCCCGAGTTCCTGCGCGAGGGCCATGCCGTCGCCGACACGCTGCGCCCCGACAGGCTGGTGTACGGCGTGGGCACGGGCGATGCCGGCCGCGCGGCGGCGGCACGCCTGGACGCGGTGTACGCGCCGCTCGTCGAATCCGGCGTACCTCGGGTGGTGACCGACCTGGCCACGGCCGAGCTGGCGAAGGTGGCCGCCAACGCGTTCCTCGCGACCAAGATCTCGTTCGTCAACGCCATGGCCGAGGTCTGCGAGACCTCCGGCGGTGACGCCGTCGCGCTGGCCGGGACCATGGCGTACGACCCGCGCATCGGGGGGCAGTACCTGGGCGTGGGGCTGGGCTTCGGCGGCGGGTGCCTGCCGAAGGACATCCGGGCGTTCCTCGCCCGGGCACGGGAGCTGGGGATCGGTCCAGCGGTCGAGTTCCTCGAGCACGTGGACGCCATCAACGACCGCGCGTGCACCCGTGCCGTGGCGCGCGTGCGCCGGGCGTGCGGCGGCACGCTCGCCGGCGCCCGGGTCACGGTGCTCGGAGCGGCCTTCAAGCCGGAGTCCGACGACGTCCGGTCGTCACCCGCTCTGGAGCTCGCCGAGCGCCTCGCCGAGGGTGGCGCCCGTGCCGTCGTGACCGACCCGCAGGCCGTGGCGCACGCGCAGGAGCACCACCCGGCCCTCGGGTTCCAGGTGGACGTGGACGAGGCGCTGCGTGCGGCGGACGTGGTCGTGCTGGCCACCGCGTGGGAGGAGTACGTCCGGCTCGACCCGTACCGCGCGGGCGAGCTGGTCCGGCACCGCCGGTTGGTGGACACGCGCAACGCCGTGGACCCCGGCCCCTGGCGGGCGGCCGGCTGGTCCGTGGACGGTCTCGGCCGCCCGACGGGTCAGATCTCCGGCGTCGGCCCGGGCTCGACCGGAGCCTCGTCGCTCGCCCCGCCGCCGGCGCTGTAGGGACGCCCCGGCCAGAACGGCCACTCCTCGAAGTCGGCCACCCGGCCGTCGTCGGCGAAGCGCAGGACCCAGAGGTTCTTGTACTCCTGGGACTCCGGTGCGGTGTAGTGCACACCCACGCGCACCACCGCGGTGACGCCGTCGACGGCCAGGGGCTCGGCCGTCATCGTGAACGTCGCGCCGGCGTCGGTCGTCCAGAAGTCCTGGATGCTGGCCTGGCCCAGCAGCGCCCGCTCGTACGGCGAGCGGGCGTAGGAGGCCTCAGGGGTGAACAGGTCCGCCACGGCCCCGGCGTCGTTCTCGCGCCATGCGCGCTCGTAGCGGTCCACCCACTGCACGACCTGGTCATGTCTCATCTCTGCTCCTCCACATCGGTGGGCACCCCGACCGGTGCCCTCTGGAGGAGGTGGTCGACGGCGTCGACCACCTCCTCGGTGCGGATGCTCGCGAGGGCGGGGTCCACCGTGCTCCCGTGGGGGTCGCCGACGTACCCGGCCTCCCCGTGCCACAGGACGACGTGGCGGTCCTGGTCGACCGACGGGCCCCAGCGGTGCGGTGGTGTGGGCCCGAACAGGTGGACCGACGCCGTGCCGAACGCGGTGGCGAGATGGCCGACCCCCGTGTCCCCGCACACCACGAGCCGCGCCGCGGCGACGGTTCGTGCGAGCGCGGGGACGTCGAGGCGCCCGGCGAGGCTGGTGGCGGTGCCCGGGCCGGAGGCCGCGGCGGCCACACGGGAGCACGTCCCGGACTCCGAGGGACCCCCGGTGACCAGGACGTCGACACCTCGTCCGGTCAGGTGCCGCACCACGGTGGCGTACCGGTGCTCCGGCCATCGCCGCGCGGGGGACGCGGCCCCGGGGTGCACGACGACGACGTGGTGGCCCGGCGGACCCGTGCGCTCGAGCCGCAGGTCGGCCCGCCCGCACGCGCCGCCGGCGTCGCGCACCAGCCGGCACCAGCGGTCCACCTCGTGCTCGTCGTCGTCCCACGTGGGGCCCGGGGCGCCGGTGACGGCGTCGGCGAAGGCGACCAGCCGTGCCGGCCGGACCGAGCGCAGCAGCCGGTGGCTCTGCGGGCCGGAGCCGTGCAGGTTCACCGCCACCAGGCCGTGGCGTCCGGCGTCCAGCACGCCGTGCGGCCACTCGGGCGAGTCCAGGCCCGACGTCGGCAGCACCTCGTCGACCAGGCCCAGGGCGCGCAGCCACTCGCCGGTGCCGGACGGCCCCGCCAGCAGGATCCGCCGACGGGGCCAGGCCCGGCGCACGCCCCGCAGGGCGGGCACGCCGGTCACGGCGTCGCCGAGCCCCAGCGCGCGCAGGACCAGGACGCTGCCCTGCGGGCTCAGGGCCACGACGACTCGCCCGAGGCGGCCACCAGCATCTCGCGGATCTCGACGCCGACGGGCTGGCGCAGGGCCGTGACGGCGGCCGCCGCGGTGGCCCGGGGGTCGGCGAGGTCGGCGTCCGGGCCGGGCTTGTACTGCTCCGGGCGTCCGTCGAAGAACGCGGTGCGCATCCCGCCCGGCACGAGGCAGGTGACGCCGACCCGCCCGGCGAGCTCGGCGGCCAACGCCTGCGAGAACCCCCGCACCCCGAACTTCGAGGCGCAGTAGGCGGTGGCGTCGGAGACACCCTTGAGACCCAGCGTCGAGGCGACGGTCACCACGGTGCCCCGCCGCTGCTCGAGATAGGGCAGCGCGGCTCGCACGACGGCGACCGTGCCCAGGAGGTTGACCTGGACGACACGCTCCCAGTGCTCGACGGAGATCTCGGCGAGCGGGCCGCAGGCGTCCGTCCCGGCGGCGGTCACCACGGCGTCGGGCGGCCCGACCTCCACGGCGAGCCGCTCGACGGCGTCGGCCGCGGCGGCGCTGTCGGCCAGGTCGACCACGGCGTGGGGCACCTCCGCCGACGGGGGGACGCGGTCGAGGACGACGGGCTTGCCGCCGGCGGCGGTGACGGCCTCGACCAGCGCGGCACCGAGGCCGCTGGAGCCGCCGGTCACGTAGACGGTGCCCAGCTCCCGAGGAACCGGGGTCTCGGTGGGCGGTGCGGTGGCGTCGGTCATGCTCGTGCCTCCCTCGTGGTGGTGGCCGGCGCCCGGTCGGGCGCCGCGGGTCGTGCGGACCGGGGTGCCCGGTCCAGGATCGAGGTGGTCGACCTGCCCTCGACGAACGGCAGCAGGACCACCCGGCCGCCGTGCCGGCGGACCGTCTCGGCCTCCGGCAGCGGTCGGCGGGTGTAGTCGCCGCCCTTGGCCCACACGTCGGGGCGGAGCCGGTCGAGGACGGTCGTGGGGTCGTCCTCGTCGAAGACGACGACGTCGGCCACGCAGTCCAGCGCCGAGAGCACCCGGGCGCGGTCGGCGGCCCCTACGACGGGCCTGCCCTCGCCCTTGAGCCGCCGGACCGAGTCGTCGCCGTTGAGCAGCACGACGAGGTGGTCGCCCAGCCGTGCGGCGGCCTCGAGCGTGGCGACGTGCCCGGCGTGCAGGATGTCGAAGCAGCCCCCGGTCGCGACGACGGTGCCGCCGTCGGACCGCAGCCTTGCGGCGACGCTCTCCGGGGTGCGCTCGGTGGTGCCCGACCCCGACCAGGCGCCGGAGCCGCCGTCGGTGCCCGCGTCGGACTCGTGCGTGGACCCGGGCGTGGACCCGTGCGCGGCCCCGCCCGGCCCGGCGAGAGCCGCCCGGCGGCGGTACCCCTCGGCGCCGCCCTCGGCGACCCAGGTCGTGGCGGCGTGCACCGCCCGGTTCACCACGTCGACCACGGACGTGCCGCGCGCGAGCTCGACGGCTGCCGTGGCCGCGAACCGGTCGCCCGCACCGCAGGGATCGCCGGCGACGGCGTCGGCAGGGACGTAGACGCTCTCGCCGGTCGCGCGCGCCAGGTAGGCGCCCCGGTCACCGAGGGTGAGGCAGACCGCCTCGGCCTCCCAGGCGCGTGCGAGCGACTGGGCCAGTCCGCCGGGGTCGTCGGCCACCACGGTCAGGCCGAGGTCCTCGGCGGCGCCGAGCGCCTCGGCATGGTTGGGCGTCACGAGCGTCACGCCCGGCACCGGCGCGCCGCCCCGGGGGTGCGGGTCCCAGACCACGGGCCGGTCGGCCGCCGCCGTGGCGACGGCGTCGCGCAGCGGGCCGGGGAGCGTGGTGCCCGCGCCGTAGTCGGAGACCAGCACGGCGTCGGCGTCCGAGAGCGCCTCCCGGACCCGCTCCACCGGGACGTCGCGCGGGACGGCGGGTCCGCCGTCGTCGACCCGGACCATCGTCTGGCCCCCCGAGCGCACCCGGGTCTTGCGGCGCGTGCCGCCCTCCTGGGGCACCTCGACGATCTCGACCGTCGGGCGCAGGAGGTCGCGCAGCTCGCGCCCCCCGGGGTCGGGGGCGAACGGTGCGAGCACCCGGACCTTCGCGGCGTCGGCCGCGAGGACGGCCGCCAGTCCCGCGCCACCGGGGCTGCTCCGCACGCCGAGCGTGTCGACGACGGGCACGGGGCCGTCGGGCGAGAACCTGGTGACCTGGCCGTCGACGTCCCGGTCGAGCAGGACGTCGCCGACGACGACCACGCGGGGCCGCCCGTCGTGCGGCGCGTGCGTCCCGTCCTGCGCGCCGGGCTCGGCCGTGACGTCGTGCCGCAGGTGGGCGTCGACGGCGGCGCACAGGGCGTGCACCACGGACAGGTGCAGCTCCTGGACGGTCGAGGTGGAGCGACCGGGCAGCGCCATGGTGTCGTCGCACTCCTGAGCGAGGGGGCTCGGCGCCGGCCCGGTCAGCGCCCACGTGGTGATGCCGCGCTCGCGCGCGGCCCGGGCCGCCGCCACCACGTTCGCGCTCCGGCCCGACGTCGACAGCAGGACGAGGACGTCGCCCGACCGTCCGTGGGCGGCGACCTGCCGGGCGAACATCTCGTCGGGCCCGTAGTCGTTGACCAGGGCGGTCAGCGACGAGGTCTCCGCGTGCAGGGCGATCGCCGACAACGGCACCCGCTCGCGCTCGAACCGGCCCACCAGCTCGGCCGTCAGGTGCTGCGCCTCGGCGGCGCTGCCCCCGTTGCCGGCCACGAGCAGGCGCCCGCCGGCCAGCGTGCGCTCGGCCAGGTGCGCGCCCCAGGAGTCGATGCGGTCGGCCTCGGCGAGCAGTGCGTCCAGGCCGGTGTGCAGGTCCGCGAGGTGCGTGCGCAGCCAGTGCGACGCCTCGTCCCGTGCGCTCATCGGTCGTTCACCGCCCGGGACGCCCCGAGCTGCTCGGAGCCGCTCTCCGCACCGTCCGACCGGCGGTCGGCGACGACCGTCCCGTAGGCCTCGACGGTCCGTGCGGCGACGGTGGACCAGTCGTAGAGACGCTCGGCGCGGGCCCGTGCCGTGGCGCCCATCCGCTCACCGGCGGCGGGGTCGCTCTCCAGCTCCCGGAGGGCGTCGGCGAGGGCCTCCGGTTCCCGCGGCGGGACCAGGAGCCCGGTGCGGCCGTCCACCACCGAGTCGAGGAGGCCGCCCACGGCCGAGCCGACGACGGGGCGTCCGCAGGCCGCCGCCTCGAGCGGCACGATGCCGAAGGGTTCGTACCACGGCGTGCACACGACGACGTCGGAGGTGTGCATGAGGTCCTGCACGGCGTCCTGCGTCACGCTGCCGACGAACCGGACACGGTCCTCGACGCCCAGCCGGCGGGCGACGTCCCGCAGGCGGCAGGCCTCCGCGTCGTCGACGAGGTCGTCGGCCGACGGGCCGCCCGCGACGACGAGTCGCGCCGACGGCAGCAGGGCCAGGGCCGCGATGACGGTGTCGACGCCCTTGCGCTCGACGAGCCGGCCGACGGACAGCAGCCGCAGGGGAGCGCCGGGGCGCCGACGCCGACGCGCGGCGGGCGGCTGGAACGCGCCGACGTCGACGCCGCAGGGCACCACCTCCACGCGTTCGGGCGGGGCGCCGAGCGCCACGAGCTCGGACACCTCGTCCTGGCAGGTGGCGACGATGCCGTCGACGGCCCGGCAGAGCAGCCGTTCGCGGGCCACCCGCTCGGGCGGGCTGGTGTCCCGGGCACCCTGGTGGCGGCGTTTGACCGAGCCCAGGGCGTGAAAGGTCTGCACGAGCGGGATGCCGAGCGGGGGCGCGCACTGGAGGCCCGCGACGCCGGACATCCAGAAGTGCGCGTGGACGACGTCGGGCACGGGATCGCGCCCGGAGCCCGGGACGGACCGGTCCCATCGACGGCGCAGGTCGGTGCCCAGCTCGTCCATGTACGGCAGGAGGTCGTCCTTGGGCAGCGGCTCCGGCGGACCCGCGTCGACGTGCACGACCTCGACGCCCGGGGCGAAGGGGACACGCTCCGGCAGCACGGGGTCGTCGCGCCGGGTGTACACCTGCACGGAGTGGCCCTGGGCTCCCAGGCGGGTGGCGAGCGAGGCCACGTGAACGTTCTGCCCGCCGGCGTCCGGCCCGCCGAGCACAGCGAGAGGGCTGGCGTGCTCGGAGATCATCGCGATCTTCATGAGGTCACCTCCGTCAGGATGGCGTCCCAGCGGTGCAGGAACGCGTCGAGCGAGTAGTGCTGCAGGACGTGCGCGCGGGCTGCTGCGCCGTGCTCGCGCGCCTCGTCGGGCTCGGCCAGCCAACGGCGGGCGGTCGCGACGAGGGTCTCGGGCCGGGAGCTGAGCACCCCGGCGGTGGGGGGCACGGCGACCGGGGCCTCCGTGGTGGGCAGGGCGAGGACCGGCAGGCCGAGAGCCATCGCCTCCAGCAGCGCGAGGCCGAGACTGGTCCACCGGAAGGGGTGCAGGTAGGCGCGCGACCGGGCGAGGGCGTCGTGCATCGCGGCCTGCGGGACGTCGTCGTACAGCCTCAGAGGAGGAGCCCCGGGCACCGACGGACGGTGGTTCCCGAGTCCCGTGACGCCCACGCCGTAGACGTCCACCGGGACGTGCCGAGCGACCTCGAGCAGCACGTCGGTACCGACCACCCGCCATCGGCGGACGGGTTCGTTCACGACGGCGGCGATCGTGTCCAGCTCGCCGGTACTCCGGTGGCCGGGGTCCGGGATGCCGTGGTCCACCACCAGCGTCCGTGCGTCGCCGGTGTCCCACATCAGGGCGTTGTACGCCGTGACGTGGACGACGGGCACCGTGCCGTCGGCGACGACGTCGAGGTCCGCCAGCGGGTGGCGGGTGGCCGCCGCCGGTCCCGTCGGGGCGTTGTGCTCGACGTAGACGGCCGGCACGTCGCGGCCGGCGACGAGCCCGGTCCACCGGTGCAGCAGCTCCGGTTCCTCGGGCCGCTGGAGGACCACGACGTCGATCCCGCCGTCCGCGGCGAGCCTCGCCAGCTCGGCGGGGTCGGCCTCGCCGACCGAGCCCGGCCAGTCCCAGGTGCGTGCCCGGCCACGGCCGTCCGGCCCGCGGTCCGGGATCACGGGGACGACGTACTCGTGGGGGCCTGCGACGAACGAGGTGGTCCACGAGCCGTGCACGTGCCAGACGAGGACCCTCATGCGACCACCTCCGCGGGCACGGGAGCGAGCCGCTCGACGGCGTCGGCCACCCGGGCCGGAGCCACGGACGACAGGCACGGGTGCCCGGGCACCGGGCACTCGCGGGCGCGGGTGCCGCCGCACGCCGCGTGCTGGTCGCCCAGCAGCAGGGACGGGACGCCCCACGGGGCCCACCGCTCGGGGGGAACCACCGGGGAGAACAGGGAGACCACCGGGGTGCCGACGGCGGCGGCGAGGTGCGCGGGTCCGGTGTTGCCCGCCACGACGCATCCCGCACCCGCCAGGACCGTTGCCAGAGCGCCCAGGTCGGTGCTCCCGGCGAGCACCTGCGCGCGGCCGGCCGCGACGTGGACCGCCAGCTCCGCCTCGGCGGGCGAGCCGGTGACCACGACCCTGCGGCCGCGACGGACCAGCTCGGCCACGATCTCGCGGGCGTGGTCCGGCGCCGGGGCGCGCGCAGGCACCGAGGCCCCGGGGTGGACGACGACGTAGGCGTCGGGGCGGCGGGCCTCGGCCGACGGGACGTCGACCCGCAGGCGGCCGTCGTCGTCCGGCGGGGGCGGGAAGCCCGCCGCGCGGGCGAGGTCCGACGCCGCCTCGACCTCGTGCAGCCCGTCGGGGCGGTGGTGCCGCACGTCGAGCAGCGAGCCCGGGTAGTCGACGCTCGTCGCGCTCACCCGGGGGATGCCGGCCCACCGGGCGAGCAACGCCATCGGCAGCGGGCTCTGGTGGAAAGAGGTGAACACGACCGCTTCGGCGTACCGCCGCTCGGCCAGCGTCGTGACGAGCGTCTGCAGCGCTTGCGCGTCGGCGTCGGGAGGGTCGAACCCGGACCACGGCGCGTCGAACGCCAGCACGGACCGGACGCCGGGCAGGAGCTCGCCGGCCGCGCGGGAGGCGGGGGAGGTGAGCAGGTCGACGGCGCCGCCGCGGTCCGCCGCCCCGTGAGCCAGCGCCCGGACCGCCGGACCGGTCAGCAGCACGTCGCCCAGGTTGTCGAGGCGGACCGCCAGCACGTCGGCGCTCATCGGGCACCCTCCTGGCCGGCAGACGTCCGGCGGCTGGTCCCCGACGTCGACAACCGAGGTTCGAGATAGCGCACCGCGGCGGCCAGGTCCGGTGCCACGACGGGTGCGTCGTCCACCTCGTCGCGTCGGGTCACGGCGGTGGGGACCAGGACCGTCTCGGCACCCGCGGCGATGCCGGCGGCGACGTCCGAGCCGATGTCGCCCACCACGGCGCAGCGCCAGGGCTCGACGCCGAGGGCGGTGGCCGCGGCATGCACGAGGCCGGGGGCGGGCTTGCGGCACCAGCAACCGTCCTGGGGGGCGTGCACGCACACCTGCCAGGTGTCGAACGGTCCCAGCAGCTTCTCCACGTGGTCGTTCACCGCCTGCACCTGGGCACGGGTGAGCACACCGCGCGCCACCCCCGACTGGTTGCTGACGACGCCGAGGCGGACACCGCGAGCCCGGAGGACGTCGAGCTGGTCGAGGACGTCCTCGAGCGGCTCCACCCGTGTGGGGTCCCCGTTGTAGGGCACGTCGTGCACGAGCGTGCCGTCCCGGTCCAGCAGCACGGCGCTGATCGGGGGCGGCCACGGTTCGACGCCGCCGCGTCGCGCGAGGGAGCCGGCAGCCCGGTTGCTCACCGCGGCGAACGGGATCGCGACGCTGGTCCACGCCATGCGCCACACCTCCGTGCCGAAGCCGCGGTCGCCCGGGCGGGGCCCCGGGACGAGACGCCGGGCCAGGAAGTCCGCCGTCAGCCCCGCCCACACGCCCGCCCCGACGGCTGCCGTGCGGCGCCGGCCGGCCGCTGCGGCGGTGACGGCCAGCGCGGCGGCCCCGACCGTCGCCACGTGCCACGGGAGACGACCGGAGCCGGTGGCCGCGCGCTCGCGCCAGCGGCGGCCGTGCAGCGCCCGCATGAGGGCGTCGTCGCGGGCACCGACCTGAGCCCGCAGGCTGGCGGCACCGTCCGAGGGCCGTGGGGGGTGCGTGGTACGGCGCACCCCGCGCACCAGCCGCCACCCGGCGTCACGCACGCGCAGGGCCAGGTCGGCGTCCTCCCGGTAGGCCCGCGGGAAGCGCTCGTCGAAGCCGCCGACGTCCTCCAGCGCGCGTCGGCGGTAGGCCATGTCCGCCGTCGCCCACGCCGCCCCCTCGAGGGCAGCGGTGTTGCGCTCGGCGTCGGTCGGGCGACGGCTCTCAGGGAGCGGGACGTCGAGGTTGCCCTGCACGCCGCCGACGCCGGGCCCGGCCGCCGCGAGGTCCGAGGCGAGCCCGGCGGCCCAGTGGCGGGGTGCCTCCACGTCGTCGTCGAGGAACACGACCCACGTGGCTCGCGTCGAACGCCAGCCGGCGTTGCGGGCCGCCGCCGGGCCGCGGCCGCCCGTGCGGACGACCTCGGTGTGGAGCCGTGCGCCGGCCTGGCCGAGGTCGAGCGGTGGGGGGACCTCCGCCGGCTGCGGCGAGGCCGGGACGGGCCGGTCGTCGACCACCACGACCTCGGGCAGCGGGGAGGGCTCGGAGCCGGATCCGAGGGGCAGGGTCGCGACGAGCGAGTCCAGGAGCAGGCGGAGCGAGGGTCGCCCGACCGTGGGGACGACGACGGCCCAGGTGTCGAGGGTCGGGTGCGACGTCTCCGGGGTGTTCGCCGTCACGAGCGTCCTCCGTCCGTCAGGTCTCCACGGCGCACGAGGTGCGGCCCCATGACGAGAGCGTCGACCGGTGCCGAGCCGAACAGCTCGAGCGCGTCCCGTGGGTCGTCGACGATCGGGCGACCGGCCGTGTTGAGGCTGGTGTTGACCACGACGGGCAGCCCGGTGCGGTCCTTGAAGGCGCGGATCATGGCCTGCAGGCGGGGCATCCCGTCGTCGACCGTCTGGATCCGTGCCGTGCCGTCGACGTGGACCACGGCAGGGATGCGCTCGCGCCACGCCGGGGTGACGTCGTGGACGAACAGCATGTAGGGGCTGGGGATCGGTCCGCCGGCGAAGATCTCGGGGGCGTCCTCGAGGAGGACCATCGGCGCCACGGGCCGGAACTGCTCGCGGCCCTTGACGTCGTTGAGTCGTTCCACGTTGTCGGCCCTGCCCGGGTGCGCGAGCAACGACCGCTGGCCGAGGGCACGCGGGCCCATCTCCGCCCGGCCGTCGAACCATCCGACGACACCGTCGGCCGCGAGCACGTCGGCGACCTCGCCGGGCAGGTCGGCCGGGGTCGAGAAGGGGATGCGGGCCGCCCGCAGCCAGGCCGCCAGCTCGTCGTCGTCCCAGGACCGGCCGAGCGCGGCCGACGTCAGGGGCTCGACGGTCTCGCCCGCCTCGGCCGTGAGCTGCAGGGCCGCGCCGATCGCTGTGCCGGAGTCGCCGGCGGCCGGCTGCACCCACACCTCGTCGAACGGGGAGTCGCGCCACACGCGGGAGCTGGCGACGCAGTTGAGCGCGGTCCCGCCCGCCATCGTCAGGACCCGGTCACCGGTCTGCCCGTGCAGCCAGGTGGCGAGCTCGACGAGGACCTCCTCCAGGCGGGCCTGCACCGAGGCGGCGAGGTCCGCCTGGTCGCGGGTCATCCCGCCGTGCGGGGCGTCGCCCGGGCCGGCCTCCGCCGCCGGCGGGGCCCAACGGCTCCAGTCCGGCGGCTCGGCGACGAAGCCGCCGTCACCTGTGGGACGCACCACCTCGCGGATCTCCGCCAGGAACCGGGGCCGGCCGTAGGAGGCGAGCGCCATGACCTTGTACTCGTCGCTGGAGCGCAGGAACCCGAGGTGCTCGGTCAGCGACTCGTACACCAGCCCGAGCGAGTGGGGGAGCTCCTGGCTGGCGAGGACCTCCAGGCGGCCGTGGTCGTAGCGCCCGGCGAGGTGGGAGGACCGCTCGCCGCGGCCGTCGAGGGAGAGCACGCTGGAGACCGGGAACGGCGCCGCGAGTGCCGCGGAGGCCGCGTGGGCGACCTCGTGCGGGACGAAGCGCACCGCCGCGGGGGAGAGGCCCGGCAGCGCCGCGGCGAGGAACTCGGGTGCCCGTTCCGCGTAGCGCACGCGCAGCCAGTCCCACGGGTCGTCCAGGCCCATCTCCTCCGCCGGCTTGGCGAGCGCCGGGTCGAACGAGTACGCCACCGCGTCGAGGTCGGCCGGCCGGAGGCCGCCCACCTCGAGGCACCAGGCCGCGGCCCGCTCCGGCAGCTCCCACGCGGCGAAGGGCACCGGGCGCTTGCCGTGCTTGCGCCGCGAGAAGCGTTCCTCCTCTGCGGCGGCGACGACGGTGCCGTCCACCACGAGGGCGGCGGCGGGGTCGTGGAAGAGGGCATTGACGCCGAGGACGCGCATGACCGACGCACCTTCCGACAGGGTCGGACAGGCTCACCGAAGCCGTCCGACGGTCGACGGGTCGTCGCTGCTGCAACCCGTCCACACCGTCACCCCGAGAAGCGCTTCTTCGCAAGACGAACCGCTTCTGCGTCCGGCGACGTCCGTCAGGGCAGCTCGGCGGGCTCCTTCATGCCCAGCGCGACGTGGCCGCCGAGCAGGGCTCCGAGCCCGGCGGCAGCGAGGCCGGCGGTCGAGAGCAGGACACCCGTGCGCTGGCGCCCGGAGCGGCGTGCGACCCAGGACGAGGCCATCAGGGCGTTGCCCACGCCGTTCGTCGTGGCGTGGACGGCCGCGACGCGTCGTGCGGACCGTGTCAGCGCGCGGTAGTCGGTCAGCCCCGTGACCACCGTGGGAACGGTGCTCAGCACGCCCAGCCCGACGAGCCGCCGTGCGGCTGTCGCGTGGCCCGGCGGGCGCGTGAGGTCCAGGAGCGCCGCGCCGACCCACAGGCCGACGGGGAGGTCGGTCAGGGCAGCGTGCAGCGGATGGCCCAGCGACCGTCCGCGCAGCTCGTCGTAGAGCGGCCCGGCGGTCGGTGTCACCTGGCGCGCGGCCCGCAGCACGACGCCGGACAGCCCGTCGGCCGACTCGCTGCGCTCCAGCCGCTCGAGCACGCCGGTCAGCGGTCCGCGCCGTCCGCCGGTCATCGCGACTCCACGGCGCCGTGTTCCTCCAGGCCCCGAAGGAAGGCCAGGACCGCGTCGCGCGACGGCGTCTCGGCCTCGCGCGCGCTGGTCATCAACCAGCCGGCCAGCACCCTGAGCGGGGTGTTGGTGTCGTTGGAGAGCCGGCGCAGGATCTGGAACGCGCCGTCGTCGTCGACCCCGAGGACCATCATGAGGACGCCCTTGGCCTGCTCGATGTCGCGCCGGCTGCGGGCCGCGGCCTGGATGGAGGCGTTGGCCTCCTCCGAGGCCAGGTGGCGCACGCTCGTCGTCAGGTCCAGCAGGTAGCCGGTGACCTCCGTCACCGTGCCGTCGTCGTCGCACCGCCCCCTGCCGACCGTGGCGACGACGTGGCCCTCGCCCTGGGCGTCCACGATGCGGTGGATCATCGCGAACGGCTCCTCGCTGCACCGTGCCTCGTCGAGAACCGCCTGCGCGTGCTGGCGGTCGTCGGGGTGGCTGTGCGCCAGGACGAGGTCGCTCGTCGGCACCACCTCTCCCGGCGCGAACCCGTGCATCTCGTAGACCACGTCGGACCACCACCACTCGTCGGTGGCGACCGTGACGCGGAACTCTCCGACCGAGGCCTGGTCTCCTCGGGACAGCACCTTCGCCAGTGTCTCGTCGTCCGGGACCGTCGTCATCTTCACTCCAGGAGGCAGGGTGGTGGCCGCTTCATGACCGCACTTCGACGCTACGCCCCGCAGCCCGGCGCGACAACATCGGACGCGGCGCGAGGTCGTCGGTTGGCGCGGTCGCCGGGCCGGGGCTAGCGTGGCGAGCGAGGTCAAGGAGCGGCTTCGGACTTCGTCCGGACGGAGACTGACCATGGCACAGACCACGGAACCGCTGACGACCACCGCGACCGATCCCTTCGTCGCCCCGCACCCGGACCAGGCGGGGCCGGTGACCGCCGAGGAGCTGGCGAGCACGCTCGCGGTGGGCACGGGGGTGCTCGTCGGGCGCTACAGCGTCGACCTGGAGACGGGTCGGTGGTGGTGGTCCGAAGAGGTCACCACGATCCACGGGTACGAGGCCGACGAGGTCTCGCCCGACCCCGACGTGCTGCGTCGCCACCAGCACTCCGACGAGCGGGAGCGGCTGGTGAAGGAGTCGCTGGCCGCCCTGCGCTCAGGACGTGCGTTCGCCTGCTCGCACCGCATCGTCGACGCGCACGGCCGCACCCGGGACCTCGTGGTCACCGGCCAGGCGCGGCGCTCGCGCGAGACCGGCGGCGAGCAGGTCGTCGGGTACATCGTCGACATCACCCCGGTGCGCAAGCAGGCCGTCGAGCAGCAGGTGAAGCGGGCCATCGACGCGGCCTATGTGTCCGCTGCCGCCATCGAGCGCACCAAGGGGGTGCTCATGGCGGTGCACGGCCTCGACGAGGACGCGGCCGAGGCCATGCTGGTGCAGCAGGCCGGCGCCACCGGCGCCGGGCTGCGGCAGACGGCCGCCCAGGTCATGACGCAGCTCGCCTCCGGACCCGGCCTCGGGCAGGACGCCTGCAAGACGGTCGACCAGACCTTCGACGCGGTCGTCCCCGACCGGCGCCCGCACATGCGCGAGGCCCAGCTGGCCCGGCGGCGCGCGAGCTGACAAGTAGCCCAGCGACGGCGCACACGAGACCGAGGAGGTAGGAGATGACGGACGAGCAGCGGGCCTTCCCCGCGCAGCAGCAGGACCCGCCGGGGTGGACGGGGCAGATGAGCCCGCGGCCCGACCACGGTGAGGAGAGCTACCGCGGGTCGGGCCGCCTGGTCGGACGGCGGGCGCTCGTCACCGGCGGCGACTCGGGCATCGGGCGGGCGGTCGTGATCGCCTTCGCCCGGGAGGGCGCGGACGTGGCGATCAGCTACCTGCCGGAGGAGCAGCAGGACGCCGAGGAGGCGGCGCGGTGGGTCCGGGAGGCCGGCCGGACGGTCGCGCTCCTGCCGGGGGACATCACCGACGAGGCCACCGCGCGGGCGCTGCCGGAGCGGGCGGCCGAGGCGCTGGGCGGCCTCGACGTGGTGGTGAACAACGCCGGCTTCCAGATGGCGCGCCGCGAGTCGATCGAGGACGTCACCACGGCGGAGATCGACCGCGTGCTCAAGACGAACCTCTACGCGCTGCTGTGGGTGACGCAGTCGGCACTGCCCTTCCTGAAGGAAGGATCGGCGGTGATCAACAACTCGTCGATCCAGGCCTACCAGCCGTCGACGTCGTTGGTGGACTACGCCTCGACGAAGGCGGCGATCAACAACCTGACGGTCAACTTGGCGGCCGAGCTAGGCCCCCGAGGGATCCGGGTCAACGCCGTGGCGCCCGGACCCATCTGGACGCCGCTGCAGCCCGCGACCCAGCCGGAGGAGAAGCTGGCGTCGTTCGGCCAGGACACCCCGCTGGGGCGCGCCGGCCAGCCGGCCGAGGTGGCGCCCGCCTTCGTGTTCCTGGCGTCCCCGTCGGAGGCGAGCTACGTGTCCGGCACGGTGCTGGGCGTGACCGGCGGCAAGCCGGTCTTCTGAGGAACCTGTCGCGCGATCACGCCGAGAGGGCGGCCCCTGCCACAGCGTGCCGGGGCCGCCCTCTGCGTCTCTCCGAGCCTCTCCGCGTGCTCGGACCGTCCGGACGACGGCCCTCAGGCCCAGGGGTCGAGCACGACCTTGATGCAGCCGTCCTCCTTGCGCTGGAACGTGGCGTACGCCTCCGGGGCGCGTTCGAGCGGCACCCGGTGCGTGCGCAGGTCGAGCACGCCGAGCGGGTCGGCCGCGTCCTGGGCCAGCGGCAGCAGGTCGTCGACCCACCGGCGCACGTTCGCCTGCCCCATGCGCAGCGTCACCTGCTTGTCGAACAGCTGCAGCATCGGCAGGGGATCGAGGGCACCGCCGTAGACCCCGGAGATCGACACGGTCCCGCCCCGGCGGACGAGGTCGAACGCTGTGCGCAGCGCGGCCAGGCGGTCGGTGGCGGCGCGCTCGGTGAGCGGCGCGGCGACGGCGTCGGGCAGGAACCCGACGGCCTTCTGGACCGTCTCCGCCGCGGGGGAGCCGTGCGCCTCCATCCCGACCGCGTCGATGACGGAGTCGGGTCCCCGCCCGGACGTGAGGTCCCGGACGGCTGGCACCAGCGCCCCGGCGGCCTGCGGGTCGAGCGTGGTGACCCCGTGCCGCTCGGCCATGGCGCGGCGTTCGGCGACCGGTTCGATGCCGACGACGGTCCCGGCCCCGCGGTGGAGCGCCACCCTGGCCGCCATCTGGCCGACTGGTCCGAGCCCGACGACCACCACGCTGCCGCCCTCGGGGACGTCGGCGTACTCCACGGCCTGCCAGGCCGTCGGCAGCACGTCCGAGAGGTAGAGGTAGCGCTCGTCCGGGGCACCGTCGTCGGGCACCTTGACGGGCCCGTAGTGCGCCTGCGGCACGCGCAGGTACTGCGCCTGGCCGCCGGGCACCTGTCCGTACAGGCGGGTGTAGCCGAACAGCGCCGCACCCTTGTCCTGCGAGCGGACCTGGGTCGTCTCGCACTGGCTCTGCAGACCGCGGGTGCACATCCAGCACCTGCCGCACGAGATGGTGAAGGGGACCACGACCCGGTCGCCGACCTGGAGGTCACCGGCGGCGGGGCCGACCTCCTCGACGACGCCCATGGCCTCGTGCCCGAGGACGTCACCCGCGTCGAGGAACATCCCGAGGACGCCGTACAGGTGCAGGTCGGACCCGCAGACGGCGGTCGACGTGACGCGGACGATCGCGTCGGTGGGTTGTTCGATACGGGGGTCGGGGACGTCCTCGACCGAGACCGTCTCGCGTCCTTGCCAGGTGAGCGCACGCATTCGTCTCCTCGTTCCGCAGAGGGAGCCGTGTGCCGCGCTTCTCGAGCACCCATCCACCTTGCGGCGGGACGCCGGTCGTTGCCACTCGGGCCCGGGTCGGTCAGGGCGTCACGAGGCCGTGACCGACCGCGCGCCTGCGCCCCGGGGTGACCTGCCGTCCTGCGCGGGGACGCCGGCGAGGAGGTCGTCCAGCCGCGCACGGCGCCCTGACGTGCTGCTCGTGGCGGCGTCCAACGCGGCCTCCGCGATCTCGCGCAGGGGGGTGTTCTGGTCGTTCGACGCGACCCGCATGACCTCGAACGCCGATTCCGGAGAGATCCGGTAGACGGCGGCGAGCGCTCCCTTGGCCTGCTCGATGACGCCGCGGCTGCGTGCGGACGCCCGGATCTGCTGGTTGGCGACGGCGCCGGCCCGCTCCTCGACCGTGGTGCTCACGTCCGTGGCGTACCCGTGCAGGACCAGCTCGCCGCCGTCGCTGACCGGCTCGACCATCCCGCCGACGACGACGGACCGCTCCGTGCCGTCCGCCCCGATCAACCGGTACATCGCGCCGAAGGGCTTGTCCGTCCGTCGTGCCGCGGCCAGGAACCGGGCCGTGCGGGGCCGGTCGTCCGGGTGGTGGTGGGCCAGGACGAGGTCGGTGGTCGGGACCACCTCGCCCGGGGCGAACCCGTGCAGGGCGTAGATGTCGTCGGACCACCACCAGGTCCGCGTCGCCAGGTCGAGCCGGTAACGTCCGGTCGGGCCCGCACCTCGTCGGCCACGTCGGGCGTCAGGTTCGTCGAAAGACACGCCGTGCTCCAGTCTGCGTCTCACCGTGGAGCCGCTTCCTGACTCACCAGGGAAAAAAGTACAGACCGAAACGGCCGAACGCACGTTTGACTGCTGCGCCGTGACCGTCCGCCGGGCGAGGCTCAGCCTTCCTGCGCCTCCTGGAGCACGGAGCGTGCCGTCTCCGTGACCGTGGTGCCGGTGCGCAGCGACCGCTCGACGAGCGCGTCGTAGGCCCGGGCCATGTCGAGGTCGAGACGTTCGGCCAGGGCGCCCTTGGCCTGCTCGATGACCACGCGTCCCGCCAGCGCGTGGTCGATGCGGCGGGCGAGCTCGTCCTCGCCGAGGGTGTCGGGCTGGGTCACCACCAGGGTGAGCATGTCCGCCACGGCCTGGGCGGCCCTCGCGGTCTCGGGCGTCGCCTCCAGGTCGTGCCGCGCGAAGATGTTCAGGCCGCCGACGACGGCGCCGCGCCACGCCAGGGGGAACGCGTGCACGCTGCGCAGCCCGGCGTCGACGATCTCCCGGCCGACGGCGGGCCAGCGCTCCAGGAGCTCCTCGCGGCCGACCGCGGCGACCGGCGCCCCGGTCACGACGACGTCGACGCAGGGGCCCTCGACCCGCTGGGCCTGGTACACCTCGAGATGGCTCGCGAGGTGGTCGGTGGCGGCGAGGACCTCCAGACGCCCGGCGCGGTCCGCCCTGACCAGGAGACCCCCGACGTCCCCGCCGAACGTGCGGGTGGCCTGCTGGGTGAGTCGCAGGAGCAGGTCCGTGACGTCGTGGCCGTGGACCAGCGCGGAGGCGGCTCCGGCCAACGTGTCGGTGGGTTCTTGCGGGGTCATGGCTCCTCGGTTCGGTCGTTGTCGTCCGACGGCTGGTCCTGCTCCTGGTCCTGGTCCTGCTCGTGATGCTGCTCGCGCTCCTTGCCCCGGTCGTGCGAGAAGGCCATCCGCCGCGCCAGCACGTCGTCGGCCACGGTCTGCAGGTCGGTGGAGCGGGCGAACGCATGGGCCCGCAGGACCGCCAGCGCGTCGTCGGGGTGGATCCGCAGCTGCGCCGTCACCATGCCGGTGGCCTGGTGGACGTGCGACTTCTGCGACCAGTCCAGGGCGTCGAGGTCGTTCATCAGGGAGGTGCCGACCGCGTCGGCGAGGAACTGGATGTCCGCGCTGCCGCGCGACAGCTGGCCGCTGGTGAGGTACAGGCTGAGGACCCCGACGGTCCGCACCCCCGCGTGCATCGGTACGGCGTAGACGGTGAGGGGCCCGCCGACGGCCTTGGCGGCCTCCTGGGCGAACGTCGGGAAGCGGTTCGGCGAGTCCTCGACGCGTGCCACGACGAGGCGGTCGTCGTGGATCGCCTGCGGCACGGGTCCCTCGCCGAGCAGCTCCTGCAGGGCGTCGATCTGCGCGTACGTGGTGGAGGTGCTCACGACCATGCGGTCGCCGGGCACCGACGCCACGGCGAGCGTGCCGCCGTGGCCGTCGACGATCTTGACGACGGCCCGGCACAGCCGGACGGCGAGCGGCTCCTCGGCGTCGGCCGAGGCCAGCGTCTGGGCGAGCAGACCCAACAGCTCCGTAGGGCTCAAACCAGCCGTCACCTCGTCTCGTCGTCAGCTTCAGTGTTCCATCATCGGCCCGTGCCGACGCGTCGGCACACGCCGGTCCGGGCGGAGGGCGGGTCCGCGGCGGCACTCACGGGCCGGGCAGCCGGTCGTCGACGATGTTCCCCGTGCCGTAAGCCACCAGCGAGCGCAGGACGGTGGTCGCGATCTCGCGTTCGGGGACGCCGCGCCGCCGGGCCGCGGACCGGATGAGCTCCTGCGCGGCCTCCTCGGAGCACCCGTTGGTCTCCATCACGGCGCCGACCGCCTGCTCGATGATCGCGGCGTGCGAGGCCCCGCGGAACAGGGCGCCGGCCGCGTCGTCCAGGTCGGCGAACTCGAGCTGCAGGCGCACCGCCCCGGCGATGAGCCGGGAGTACTCCTCGGCGGCGCCGACCAGTCGTTCGCCCCACGGACCGGGCGACCGCGAGTACAGGTTGAGCGCCACCGCGATGCCGGGTGCGACCGGCGACGGGACGGCCAGCGCCTTGACGAAGCCCGCCTCGAGGCTCTGCCGGCGCCACTGCAGCCATCGGTCCTCGTCCGCCACGGCGGCGACGTCCACCATGAGGCCGCTCACCATGGCGTCGATGCAGGGCCCGTCGTCCGCCATCGCCTCCGCCCGGTCGCACCGGGCCGCGTCGTCGCTGCTGCTCCCGGCGTGCACGGTGAGCCCGTGCTGGCGCAGGGTCACGCTCGCGTCCAGATCGTCGCCCAGCACCCCGGCGGACCGGGCGGCACACTCCTGCAGGTACCCCGAGAGGGTCATGGTTGCCTTCCCGTGGCGGGTCGCGCCACGCGAGCAGGCGTCCGTGACCGGTCGCCTGTCTCCACGGTACGCCCGCGGACAGGTCGTGCGGCCCGCCGGTGTGAATCGATACGATCGGCGCATGCGCAGGAAAGCCCTTACCCACCCCGCCGACGCCGATCGGGTCGACGGCGCCCGCCCGGTCCGCTCGATCCTGCGCCTGCTCGGGACGCAGCGGAGGCGGCTGGCGGTCGCCCTGTACGCCTTCACGGTCAAGGAGATCCCGCTGTGGTTCCTGCCGGTCATCACCGGTGCCGTCATCGACATCGTCGCCGACGGGGGCGCTGTGACCACGGTGCTGCTCTGGTTCGCGCTCGCCGCGGTGCTGCTCGCCCAGAACTACCCCCACCACATCGTCTACACCCGCAACTTCATGACGGTGGTGCGCGGGACGGGGGCGCGGCTGCGCAACGCGCTCGTCGAGCACCTGCAGGGCCTGTCGATCGGCTACTACGCCCGCTCCAGCGCCGCGCTGGTGCAGTCCAAGGTGGTGCGGGACGTGGAGAACGTCGAGCTGATGCTCCAGCAGGTCACCCACCCGCTGCTCTCCGCGGTCATGGTGCTCGCCGGAGCCGTCACGATGACGGCGATCAAGGTGCCGGAGTTCCTCCCGGTCTACGCGCTCGCGATCCCCACGGCCCTGGTGATCCGCCGCACGATGGCGAAGCGGTCACGGTCGCGCAACGAGCTGTTCCGCCGCGAGATGGAGACGTTCGCGACGCAGGTCGGGGAGATGGCCTCGCTCATCCCGGTCACCCGTGCCCACGGGCTCGAGCGCACGGCGACGACGCGGGTGGCGTCCGGTGCCGACGACGTGCGGCGCGCGGCGTTCGACCTCGACATGCTCAACGGGCGGGTCGCGTCGGTGTCCTGGGTGGCGATGCAGTTCCTCGGGGTGTGCTGCCTGGTGCTCGCCGCCGTCGTCTCCCTGACGGGGTTCATCGTCATCAGCCCGGGTGAGGTGGTCCTGCTGTCCACGTACTTCGGGCTGCTCACGCAGGGCCTGACCCAGGTCCTCAACCTCGTGCCGGTCACCGCCCGCGGCGTGGAGTCCATGCGCTCGATCGCCGAGGTCCTGGCCGAGCCCGACCTGGAGGCGAACGAGGGCAAGCGCGTCGTCGACCACGTCGAGGGCCACCTGCGCATCGAGCACGTCTCGCACCGCTACCCCGAGTCCGAGGCCGACGCGCTGCACGCCGTCGATCTCGAGGTACGTCCTGGCGAGACCGTGGCGTTCGTCGGGTCCTCGGGCTCGGGCAAGTCCACCCTGCTCAACCTCGTGCTGGGGTTCGTGCGGCCGACCGCCGGGAGGATCCTGCTCGACGGGCAGGACATGGCGGAGCTGGACCTGCGCACCGTCCGGCGCTCGGTGTCCGTCGTGCCGCAGGAGTCCGTCCTGTTCGAGGGCACGATCCGCGACAACGTCGGCTACGGGCTCGAGGACCCGTCGGACGAGCGGATCGCCGCCGCCCTGCGGGACGCGAACGCCTGGGAGTTCGTCAGCGCCCTGCCCGCGGGGTGGGACACGGTGGTCGGGCAGCGTGGAGCCCGGCTGTCCGGCGGTCAGCGGCAGCGGCTGGCGATCGCCCGAGCGCTCGTGCGCGACCCGCGCATGCTCTTCCTCGACGAGGCCACCAGCGCCCTGGACCCGGAGGCCGAGGCCACGGTGCGCGACGCGCTCGACCGCCTCATGCGGGGCCGGACGACACTCGTCGTGGCGCACCGGCTGTCGACGATCCGGCGGGCCGACCGCATCGTGGTGCTGGACCGCGGCCGGGTGGTGGAGGTCGGCGCGCACGCCGAGCTGCTCGCCGCGGGTGGCCGGTACGCGACGCTGCACGCGGCGCAGGAGGGCGACCTCAGCGCGTAGGCCGTCGGACGGCGCTCACCGGACGGCGAACGAGCGTTCGTCGCGCAGCGGGACCTGCTCGACCTCCACGCCGGTCACGTGCGCACCGTCGGGTCCGGTGCGCAGGAGCTCGAGCACCCGGTCCACGTCGGCTCGCTCGCCCTCCAGCGCCGCCTCGAGCGTGCCGTCGGTGCGGTTGCGGACGAAGCCGGCGACGCCCGCGTCGCGGGCGGCGTGCTCGGCGGCCGCGCGGAAGCCGACCCCCTGGACGGCCCCGCGGACGAGGACATGGACCCGGATGCTCACCGCTCCACGGTAGGGCCGCCACCGGCGGCTCGCGCGCGGCGGGGGTGGCGGTGTCGCCGCTCGCCCGGCCCCGACGTTAAGTTGTGCGCAATGAGATTGCGTGCCATTGTTTTCCCCATGCCCGACGCCGGAGCCTCCGCGGCCCTGAACCCGATGCTCTGCTTCGCCGTGTACTCGCTGGAGCGCAGGATCGGGCGCATCTACCAGGAGCTGCTCGCCCCGTGGGGGCTCAGCTACACGCAGTACATCGTCCTGACGATGCTCTGGGCGAACCACGACGTCCCGCTCACCGTCGGAGAGCTCGGACGCCTGCTCGACCTGGACTCGGGCACGCTGTCGCCGCTGGTGAAGCGGCTCGAGGCGCGGGAGCTCGTCGAACGTCGGCGCACGGCGGACGACGAGCGCGTCGTGTCGGTCTCGCTGACCGAGACCGGCCGAGGGCTGCGGGCCGAGCTCGCCGACGTCCAGCGGTGCCTGGCCGAGCGGATGCCTGGCCGGCGTGACGAGGCCGAAGAGCTCCTCGCGCGCCTCCACGAGGCGAACGACCGGCTGCCCCGCCGTATCGGGGCATGACGCACCACCACCCACGGACGGAAGGAACTCCACCATGCCCACCTCCATCGCGTACACCGCCGAGGCGCTCTCCACCGGCGCCGGCCGTGACGGACACGTCCGCTCCGACGACGGCCGGGTCGACCTCGACATGGCGATCCCCAAGCCCATGGGCGGCTCGGGGGACGGCTCGAACCCCGAGCAGCTCTTCGCCGCGGGGTATGCCGCCTGCTTCCACTCCGCGCTCCAGGCCGTGGCCCGCGCGCAGAAGGTGACCCTCGAGGACACCTCGGTCGGTGCCCGGGTGCACATCGGCCCGGACGGCCGCGGCGGCTTCGAGCTGGCCGTGGAGCTCGAGGTCGTGGTCCCGCACCTGCCCGCCGACCAGGCCCAGGCGCTCGCGGACGCCGCCGAGCAGGTGTGCCCCTACTCGAACGCGACGCGCGGCAACATCGAGGTCAGCGTCACCGTCGTCGAGGGCTGAGACGCGAGGTCGGACGGGCGGGCGGTCCAGGCGGTCGCCCCTCGTCCGGCCGCGTAGAGTACGGCGCGTGAATCAACGAGACGCAGGGATCGGCGCGGCCGCGCACAGCACCGACGAGCTGGCCCAGGGCCGGGTACGACTGCAGTCGCAGGACCGCTGGATCCCCGAGGGCATGGGGGAGGCGTGCCGCCGTGCGGCGGCCGAGGGCGTCGTGCTGCTCAAGAACGACGACGCGCTCCTGCCTGTGGGTGGGAGCGCTACCATCGCCGTCTTCGGTCGTGTCCAGCGCGACTACTTCACGGTGGGTTACGGCTCCGGCGGGGACGTGCGCCCGCCGTACCTCTGGAACCTCCTCGACGCCCTGCGTGCAAGCGACGCCGTCGAGGTCGACGCCGAGCTCGCCGCGCGCTACGAGGCGTGGTGCGACGAGCACCCCGTGGAGGCCGAGCCCGAGTGGGGCACCTGGCCCCGGTCGCACCCCGAGATGCCCCTGACGGCGGACGACGTCGCGGCGGTCGCCCGACGCACCCCGCTCGCGCTGGTGGTCGTGGGCCGGTCCGCCGGCGAGGCGCGCGAACAGGCGCTCGAGCCGGGCAGCTACCACCTCACGGACGACGAGCGCGACCTGCTGCACCACGTCTCGACCACGTTCGAGCACACGATCGTCGTCGTCGACACGGGCAACGTCATCGACCTCGCCTGGACGCGCGAGTACGACCTCGACGCCGTGCTGCTGGCGTGGCAGGGGGGCATGGAGTCCGGCCGGGCCGTCGTCGACGTGCTGACCGGCGTGGTTCCGGCCGGCGGCAAGCTCACCGCCACGATCGCGGACGCCTACGAGCACTACCCGAGCGCCGGGCACTTCGGCGGCGAGGACTTCAACGAGTACGTCGAGGACGTGTACGTCGGGTACCGGTACTTCGAGACCTTCGCGCCGGAGCACGTCCTGTACCCGTTCGGGTACGGGCTCGGCTACACCACGTTCGACGTCCGCAGCGCGGGCGTCACGGACGAGGGCGGGATCGTCGTCGTGCCCGTCGACGTCGTCAACACCGGTGCCCGCGAGGGGACGGAGGTCGCCCAGGTCTACGTCCGCGCGCCGCACGGTCTGCTGGGCCGGCCCGCCCGGCACCTGGCCGCCTTCGCCAAGACGCGGGTACTGGCGCCCGGCGAGTCCCAGCGGCTCGAGCTGCGGTTCGACCTGGACGACGTCGCCGCCTACGACGACGCCGGGGTCACCGGTCACCGGTCGGCGTACGTCCTGGAGGCCGGGCGCTACGAGGTGCTGCTGGGCACGGACGTGCGGTCCGCGACGGTCTGCGGCGGGGTCGACGTCCCGGCACTGCGGGTCGTGCGCCGGCTCAGCGAGGTCGCGGCCGTCCAGCCGCAGCACACGTTCGAGCGGCTCGTGGCACGCACCGGGGACGACGGCGGCACGGTCGCCGGGTACGAGGAGGTGCCGGCGTCCACGGTGTCCCGTCGTGACCGCGTGCTCGCGGACCTGCCCGTCCCGCTGGAGCGCACCGGGGACCGGGGCGTCACGCTCGACGACGTCGCCGGCGGCCACGCCAACCTGGACACCTTCCTCGCGCAGCTCGACGACGACGAGCTCGAGGCGCTGAGCCGCGGTGACTACGTCATGGACTCCGCGCTCGGCGCGCCGGGCAACGCCGGTGCGCTGGGCGGCACGGTCGCCTCGCTGCGGGGCAAGGGCGTGCGGGCGCTGACGACGACGGACGGCCCCGCCGGGATCCGGCTGGCCACCTACACCTCGCTGCTGCCCAGCGGAACGGCGCTGGCGTCCACCTGGAACCCCGCCCTGGTCGAGCGGCTCAACACGCTGCTGGCCCAGGAGATGGCGGTCAAGGGCTCGCACGTGCTGCTCGCCCCGGGCATGAACATCCAGCGCGACCCGTTGTGCGGGCGCAACTTCGAGTACTTCTCCGAGGACCCGTTGCTGACGGGGATCATGGGTGCGGCGACGGTCCGCGGGATCCAGCACGACGGGCTGGCCGCGTGCCCGAAGCACTTCGCGGCGAACAACCAGGAGACCAACCGCGAGCACAACGACTCGCGGGTCTCCGAGCGTGCGCTGCGGGAGATCTACCTGCGCGGCTTCGAGATCTGCGTCACGACCGCCGCGCCGCGGACGATCATGACCTCGTACAACAAGATCAACGGCACCTGGGGCCACTACCACCACGACCTGGTCACGACGGTGCTGCGTGGCGAGTGGGGCTTCGACGGCGCGGTGATGACCGACTGGTGGCTGCGCGAAGCCGTCGACCCGGACTTCCCGCAGCTGCGCAACGACGCCTACCGGGTGCGCGCGCAGGTCGACGTCAACATGCCGGGAGCGTGGGGGCGGGAGGTCCAGACCGGCGACGGGTCGCTGCTGGAGTCGCTCGGGACGCCGGACGGGATCACGCTCGGCGAGCTCCAGCGGACGGCGCGCAACGTCCTGCGCCTGGTGCTCTCGGTCCGGGCGCAGGAGCGCGGCTGAGCTAGGATCCTGCCCAGACGACACCGCTGGGAGGCGTGGAACGTACCGTGAGCAAGCCTGCGACATCCGCAGACAGCGACGATAGGCCGGGCACCGCCGGCGCCTGGACCGACGGCGGTGCCCGTTGCTGATCACCGTGGCCACGTTGCTCCTCGGCTTCGTGGTCATCGCCGTGGTGATCGCGGCGAACGGCTACTTCGTGGCCCAGGAGTTCGCCTACATGTCGGTGGACCGCTCACGGCTCGGCGCCCAGGCCGACGCCGGTGACGCCACCGCGGCGCGCGCCCTGGCCGTGACGCGCCGGACCTCGTTCATGCTCTCCGGGGCTCAGCTCGGCATCACCGTCACCGGCCTGATGGTCGGGTACGTCGCCGAGCCGCTGGTCGGCGAGAGCCTCGCCGAGATCCTCGGCGTCGTGGGCGTCCCCGCGGGGGTGAGCATCGCGGCCGGGACGGTGCTGGCGCTCGCCGCCTCGACCGTGCTGCAGATGATCTTCGGCGAGCTGTTCCCGAAGAACCTGGCGATCGCGGACCCCGAGCCCCTGGCGCGTCGGCTCGCCCGGTCGACGCAGATCTACCTCGCGGCCTTCGGGTGGCTGATCACGGTGTTCGACCACGCCGCCAACGCGCTGCTGCGGCTGATCCGGATCGAGCCGGTGCACGACGTGGACTCCAGCGCGACGGCGCGCGACCTCGAGCACATCGTGGCGGACTCGCGCCAGAGCGGCGACCTGCCCGAAGACCTGTCGATGATGCTCGACCGGATCCTCGACTTCCCGGGGCGCGACGTCGAGCACGCGATGGTGCCGCGCTCGCGGGTGGACTCCGTCGACGAAGATGCCACGGTCGGTGAGGTCCGGGCCCTCATGGCGGCGGCGCACACGCGGTACCCGGTGACCTCGGCCGAGGACCAGCCGGTCGGCGTCGTGCATCTCCTGGACGTGCTGGCGGCGCCCGACGAGGACCTGCCGGTCTCACGGATCATGCGGCCGGCCATCGTCGTACCGACGCTGATGAGCCTGCCGGACGCCCTGGCGGAGCTCGCCGCGGAGCACGACGAGCTGGCGTGCGTCATCGACGAGTACGGAGGCTTCGCGGGGATCCTGACGCTCGAGGACCTCGGCGAGGAGATCGTCGGCGAGCTCACCGACGAGCACGACGTCGACGCCGACGAGGTCGTCGAGCCCGACGGCCCGCACGCGTGGCGGATGGACGGTGACGTCCACCTCGACGAGGTCGAGCGTGCCATCGGCCACGACCTGCCGCGCGGCGACTACGAGACGCTCGCCGGTCTGCTGATCGCCTCGTCCGGGGGTCTGCCCGAGGTCGGGGAGTCGATCGACGTCCAGCTGCCGGTCGACCCCGCGGACCTTGCCCTGGAGGAGCCGGTCCGGCGCCTGCTGCACGCCGAGGTGCTCGAGGTCGACCGACGGGTGCCGGCCGTGGTCCGCGTGTCGCTGGACGCTCCCGGCGACGGTGAGGATGACGGTGAGCGCGACCCTGACGGTGACCGTGACGGACGGGAAGGTGCCCGATGAGTGACGCGTGGATCGTCGTCCTGGCCACGACGGGGCTCATCGCGCTCAGCGCGTTCTTCGTCGTCATCGAGTTCGCGCTCCTCGGCGCTCGGCGGCATCGCCTGGAGGAGGTCGCGGCGTCGAGCCGTGGCGCTCGATCAGCCCTGCGGGCCTCCCACGAGCTGACCGTGATGCTCGCGGGCGCTCAGCTCGGCATCACGGCGTGCACCTTCGCGCTCGGTGCCGTGACGAAGCCGGCGGTCGACTACTGGCTCGCGCCGATCCTCGCGTCCTGGGGGCTGCCCGGCTGGTTGGCGGACTCCGCCTCGTTCGCCTTCTCGCTCCTGCTGGTGACGTTCCTGCACCTGGTGGTGGGGGAGATGGCACCCAAGTCGTGGGCGATCGCCCACCCGGAGCGAGCGGCGATCCTCGTCTCCCCGCCGGCGCGTGCGTTCGTGTGGGTGTTCCGCCCGCTGCTGCTGTGGATCAACCAGGTCGCCAACCGCCTGGTGTCGGCGACCGGTGTGCGGCCGGTGGACCGGGCAGCCGTCGGCGGGCAGGACGCGGCGACGATCCGCCATCTCGTGGAGCACTCGGCCGAGGTCGGGACGATCGACGCCTCGATCCGCAGCCCGCTGTCCGGAGCGCTGGACCTCACGGCCCGGCCGGTCTCGTCGTTCCTGACGCCCGGTGCGCCCGTGACGGCCGTCCCGCCGACGGCGACGGTGGCCGACATCCAGGAGATGTCGCGGGCATCCGGGCACCTGCGGGTCCTGGTCCGGGCCGACGGCGGCGGTGCGCCGGACGTCGTGCACGTCCGGGACACGCTCCTCGAGCCGCTCGACCGCCGGGCACGTGAGCTGGCGCGGCCCGCCCACGTCGTGCGACCTGACCTGCCGGTGCACGAGGCGCTGACCGGGATGCGACGCGCCGGCGAGCAGCTCGCCGTGGTGATGGACGGGCCGCTTCCGCTCGGCGTGGTCACCCTCGAGGACGCGTTGCGCCACGTGATCCCGGGCTCCAGCTCCGGCTCCTAGCTGTAGCCGTCGCGCCACGCGGGGTCGGACGCCGCGGGACCAGGCCCGGCGTGCAGGGCGTGCAGGGCGAGCGTGAGATCGACGAGGTCCCGCGGGCGGTCCACGCGGCGTCCGGTGAGGTGTTCGATCCGGCGCAGGCGGTTGGTCACGGTGTTGCGGTGGCAGCCGAGCCGTCGCGCCGCCTCCTGAGCCGAGCCGTCGGTGGCCAACCAGACCGCGAACGTGTCCAGCAGGGTCTCCCGGTCGTGGCCGGCGCGGCCGAGCGGGCCCAGCACCTGGTCACGGACCTGGCGGGCGAGGGTCGGGTCGACGCTCAGCAGCGCCGCCGGCAGGTGGTCGGCCAGGCGGACCGCTCCGCCGCACGGCGGGCACAGCCCCAGGGCCGTCTCGGCCTGCCGGCGGCTGTCGGCGAGGGCGGTCAGCCCGTCCACGGGCATCCCGACGCCGAGGCGCACCCCGGCGGGGAGCGGGCCGAGCTCTGCCGGCCCCGCGGCGTCGGAGCCGGCGTCGAGCAGGACGATCCCGAGCTCGACGGGCTGCGAGCTGTGCCAGTGCAACCGGGCGGCGCGGCGGGCGACCGTCGCGCGGCCGGCCGCGCGAGCTGCCGGACCTCGTCCCTCGAGCGCGACCACCTGGTAGCGGCCCGCGACCGGCATGGCGAGCGCGGCCGCGGTCGGCCGCAGCTCGGCCAGCAGGCAGGAACCGTCCAGCAGGGCGGAGACGGCGCGGTGCCGTGACCAGAGGCCGTCGCGCCGGGCACCGGCGCGCGGGGCAGGCGGCGCGGTCAGAGCGGTGACGTCGGCCATGGATCCTCCTCGCGGACGACCCCGGCGTCGTCCCACCAGGCGACAGCATGACATACCGCCTGGTCGGTCTCTAGGGCGAGGTCGGCCCCGTGGCCGGGGGTACCTGCCGCGCGAGCTCCACGCGCGAGCGGACACCGAGGGCGACGAAGATGTTGCGCAGGTGGCAGTCGACCGTCCGGACGCTCACCGACAGGCGTTCGGCGATCTCGCGGTTCGTGTCCCCGGCGGCGACGCGGCGGGCGATCCGCAGCTGGTGCGGCGTGAGGCCGGTCAGGTCCCCGGGAGCCGGGCGGTGCTGCGCACCCCCGGCGGCCCGCAGCTCGGTGCGCGTGCGGTCCGCCCACGGGTCGGCGCCTGCGCGCTCGAAGAGCCGCAGGGCGTCGCGCAGGCGGTCCCGGGCATCGCTCGGACGACGACGGCGACGCAGCCGGCTCCCGTGCAGCAGCAGCGTCCGCGCGGCCTCGAAGGTGCCGCCGGACGCGAGGTGCGACACGTGCGCCTCGTGGAACCGTGCGTCCGCATCGGCGTCGGAGGCGGCGAGCAGGGCGGCGCAGCGCAGCAGCAGGGCCGGCGACTGCGGGTCCGACGCGGACCGCCCCCACGCGGTGAGCTCTGGCATCGCGGCCCGAGCCGTGGCGCGGTCGCCCGCGCCGACGGCTGCCTCGACCAGCGTCGGCAGCACCAGGCCGCGCAGGGCGAAGTGGGCCCCGCCGTCGGACGGGGCCAGGAGTGTCACGAGCCGGCCGGCCGCGTCGGCGGGGCGGCCCTCGACGAGCTCGGCCCGGGCGAGCGCCCACTCGGCCAGGGTGACCGGCTGGGCGAGCCCGTGGCGGCGTGCCGTCGACAGGGCGGCCGTGGCGTGTCGCGTCACGTCGCTCAGCGGTCCCTGGACCGACGCCGTCAGGGCCAGCACGGCGTGGTGGTGGGCAGCGGTGTTGGCGCGCGACGACCGCTGCGCCGCACGCAGCCCGGCCAGGGCGTGCTCGCGCGCCTCGGCGTGTCATCCGGCCCTCAGCTCGGCGTAGGCCAGGTGCTCCGCGGCCCGGGCGACCAGCGCGTCGTCGCCGGCCGCCCGGGCGGCGGCCAGCGCGCGCGAGCCCGCACGGCAGGCGTCCGGGACGTCACCGGTGAGCAGCGCCGCGGCCGCCGCGAGCAGCAGAGCCTCGGGCTCGTGCCCGGTGAGCGCGGTGCGCACCACGCGCCGCAAGGGTCCGGCGGCCTCCGCGGAGCGGCCGCGCAGCAGCGCCAGCAGACCGGCGACGTAGTCCTGCGCCGTGCCGTCGGGTGCCCCGAGCGGTGCCCCGTCATCGGGCAGCCCGGCCGCGGCGGTCAGCGCCTCGACGCACGCGGTGCGGTCCCCGGCGGTCCATGCGGCCGCGGCGGCGGCCTGGACGGCGGTCAGCGCCGGCCCGGGTTCTGCGACGAGCGCCGAGCGCGCCAGGCGGAGGCTGGCGTAGGCGTCGAGCGCGGGGCCGTCGGCCTGGAGGCGTAGCCCACGGGCGAGCTCGGTCCGCCCACGTGCCGCTGTGCTCTGCATGCCGTGAGGCTAGGACTGCCGGTCGCCGGCGCCACCGCTGCGTGTGCCGGCTCACCGGGGTCGTGCAGCAACGGTGTGCCGCGGCACAGGGCACATGGCACACGCCGGCGGGCGGACGCACCGGTGCGTCCG